>JARYLJ010000055.1 GCA_029907705.1 Methanomicrobiales archaeon | reverse complement strand
CTTTGTTCGAAGACGAGCCTTGCCGAGAGGGAGAGGGGTTTGTTCTGGGCATACCTGTCGTTCAGGAACCCGGATATGATGAGCACCCCCTTCGTGTGAGTCGGGCCTCCCATGGCTGCCTCCCTCTCGATATCGATGATTCCGCCGCGACCGATGCCGACGCTGGCCGTGACCCTGGATGGTCGGCCGAACGCGATGTCACCCAGACCGATCACCGAGAGCCCGTTGATCTGCCCCACACTCTCCCCTTCGGTCGTGATCAGGAAGATGCCCTTGCGGATGAACTCCTGGATCTTCTCCTGTATCAGGTTCGATCTGTAGATCTTCTCTTCCAGGGCCTTGATGACATTTCTGCCCGTGGTGTATTCCGATTGTTCCTTCAGTGCATAATAGCTGGCTTCCTGGATGAGATCAGCCACGTCAGAAAACCGCGTGGTGAGTTTGTTCTGATCTTCTGCGAGGCGTGAGCCGTACTCGATCACCTTTGCCACGGCGGATTTGTCCAGGTGGGGGCGATGTTGCTCTCTGCAGATCCCGCATATGAAAGAGGCATAATTACGGATATTCTCATCGGTGCGGTCCATGCTGATATCGAAATCTGCCTTGACCTTGAAAAGTTCGGAAAAATCCGGGTCCTGGGTGAAGAGGATCTGGAAAATCTGCGGGGTACCGATGATGACCACCTTCATGGAGAGCGGAATGGGTTCCGGCTTGATTCCTTTCGTCGATATGAACCCCATCCGTTCACCGGGTTCCTCGACTACCACCTCCCCCGTCTTGAGTGTTGTCTTGAGGCTGTCCCAGGAATAGGGGTTCCTGAAGAGATCCTCGGCCATCATCACCAGGAAACCGTCGTTCGCCCTGTGAATGGAACCCGGACGTATCATGGTGAAGTCGGTCGTTACCACCCCGTACTGGACCTCTTTCTCGATCTTTCCGAAGAGATTCTGGTACGATGGATTCTGTTCATAAATAACCGGGGCACCATCGTTTTCAGAATTGTCAACGATGACATTGACGTCGTATTTTCTGGAGATAAGCTCCCTGAGCAGCGGGTTTGGGAACTGGGAAGGTATCTGGGGTTGGGGCGGCTCGGGCAGGAACTGGGGGATATTCTCCACGATATCTTTCTGTACCGCCTCGATATAGGCGTGGATCTCATCGACCTTTTCGTACTTGTCCTTGAGCGCTGCAATCCGGTGGCCGATTGCGTTCAGGACAACTGCACGATTCAGCTCTTCGATGGCATTCGCTCCCTTCTGGTCGAGATCACGCAATTGCCTGAAGGTATTCCGGAGCTCGGCGAGGAGATCTTCCCTTCGCTTCTGGTACTGCACCTGGACATCCGGTGAGAGGGCAATAAACTCTTCCTGAGGGTAAGGCTCACCGTTATCTTTGAGCGGTATGGTGAGCAGGCCCTGGGGTCCGGGCTGTATGATGAACCCCTTCTCCCTGGCTACCTCCTCGACATGGGCGAGTAACTGCGCTTTTTCATCCTCAATTTCCTGGACAGCGGCACGATGGCGGTTTACATAGTCTTCACTGTCGAATGCCTGCGGAATGAATCGTTTTGCCTCTGCGATGAAAGTGGCCATATCTTCCTTGAATTGTCTTCCCATGCCAGGAGGGAGACGGATTGCGTTTGGTTCGTAGGGATTTTCAAAATTATTGACGTAAATCCAGTCATTCCCGCGAGGTTTTGTCTTGGAAAGATCATCGAGGAACTTTTTTACCGCGGATTTCCTGCCGGTCCCGTGCCTCCCGGAGACAAAGACATTGAACCCCTTCCTGTCGATATTTAAACCGAACATGAGCGCAGAGAGTGCTCTTTTCTGGCCGACGATCTCTTTGAGGGGTTGCAATTCTATTGTACTTTCGCACTCGATCAGGGACTCATCGAAGCGGTTTCGGTACTGCTCGGGAGGTAATTGAATAACCATCTCTCTTCCACCTCGCATGTGAGCCATTGTTACGATACTATATCATTCTTCCGGGAATGAGACTGGGTACTTCAGGGCTGCACGACCACACGCAAATCCCTCTCCTCGAGCTGTCCAAACAATGTAATATATATACGGGTAATAAGGGCAATATCACATTGTTTTTGATGTGAAACATGACAGAACTGACGAGGTCCCTGGGGCTCTGGACTGCAACAGGTATCGGAATAGGTGCAATCATCGGGACCGGTATCTTTGTCCTTATCGGTGTTGCCGCCGGCCTTGCCGGACCTTCGGTCATTCTATCGTTTCTTGTCGCAGGATCTGTCGCACTTCTTTCGGGTTTGTCTGCAGCGGAGCTCTCTTCATTCATCACCGAAGCAGGCGCCTCGTATATCTACACCACGAAAGCCTTCGGTGCATTTGCTGGATTTATCGTCGGATGGATGAAATCGTTCGATTATATTATCGGAGCGAGCGCCGTCAGCCTTGGTTTCGCTGCCTATTTGGCCTATTTTGTCGGCATATCCCCTGCGAACACGACGCTCGTGGCGATAGGAACCATCTGGCCGCTCTTTCTGATGCTGCTGAACCTGAAAGGGATGAAGGAAGCGTCGGGGGCAAACAATGTCCTTGTCATCCTGAAGGTCTCGGCACTCGTCCTCCTCATCGCAATAGGGGGGTATCATATTCTCTTCCATGGAGATTATTCATATTATTCCCCGTTTTTCCCCAATGGGATCAGAGGCATGCTTACCGGGGCATCCATCATTTTCTTTGCATTCATCGGGTTCAACACGGTAGCCATGGTGGCAGAGGAGGTGAAGGATCCGGAAAGAAATGTACACCGGGCAATTATTCTCTCCTTTGCAATATGCACCCTTCTCTATATCGGTGTCGCGATCGTTGCAGTCGGGCTCGTCGACTGGCAGACCTTGGGGACTTCAAAAGCCCCGCTGGAACTGGCACTGGGGATCGCAACGGATAACCCGTTTCTCCTCAAGTTCGTAGCCGTCTCCGCCCTCTTTGCAACCACATCCGTGATCCTCTCTTCCATGATCGGTGCATCGAGGGCACTGTTCGCGATGGCGAGGAAGGGTGTGATACCCCCTGTCCTCGCAAAGGTATCATCGCGGGGGATCCCTTCTGCTGCCGTTATCCTCAGCGGCGTGGTCATCAGCCTCATCGTCCTGCTGACCAATGCAGACCTCGAATGGCTCGCATCCATCTTCAATTTTGGAACCCCGCTCACATTCTTTTTCATCAATGCAAGCCTGCTCCAGCTCAGACGAACGATGCCCGATGCGAATCGCAGGTTCAGTGTGCCGCTCTATCCGTACACTCCGGTGCTCGGTCTCGCGAGCTGTATCGCACTCGCACTCTTCCTGAACATCAATGCCATTATTGCGGGTGCGGGCTGGATAAGCGTGGGTGTCCTTGCGTACGTGATCAACAGCAGGCAGGAAGAAAAGTGAGAGATCCTCAAAGAAGCATTGCAAGCCTATCGCAGATGCCATATGGCTTACGAATGCAGTAGGAACCCTTCTTCTTGTCTCTCCCCCTCTCAGGACGCTGGGATCCCTTCGCTATCCTGTGAAGCAGGGGTTTCATATCCAGCAAGAGATGGCTACAAGGTTGTTTTTACAGGGAAAAGACCCTGCGTCATCACAGACCCATCGGCCATCTGATCCTTGCTGTCTGGAAGTGCGAGATCGATCGCCTTTCACCATTCACAGGCTCTATAAAGATGTCCATCCAGCAATAAATTTTGTCAAAATAAGTCCTGAGATCCTCAAACATTCCGTCATTATGGGGGATCCAGCGAATTAAAGACTGAGTAACTCCCCGATTTTTTCCGAATCAACGACCAATCGGGATGAAGCATCCGCCCGGCGTGTTTTTAAGTCCATGATACCACAGTACCCTATGGATATTCCGTTCATCACGGAGATCATCCACTGGTTCGCCCTTGGATTCGGTATCATCGGTTCCGCAATGGTCATTTACGGCGGGATTCGAGCGGCTATCGAGTTAATTCGTTCCAAATTTAACCCTCAAGTGTATAAAATGAATGCGATTAAGAGAGAATTTACCGGACATATCGTGTTCGGTCTCGAGTTCTTCATCGCCGGCGATATACTTACCTCGGTACTGAATCCCACCATCGAAGATCTGACCCTTCTGGGAGCTGTTGTCCTGATACGGGTTATACTGGGATATTTCCTTGAAAAAGAGGCGAAGGAATTCGACATCGGATAACCAATTCCTCGTCAAATTCGAATCGAGTCCCCTCGTGGAGTAACAGACCACCTCCACTCTCATTTTCACCGGTTGGCAGGATCGACCAGCTGGTCATGGAGTGTTTTCCTGATGATGCAGGAATGCGTTTTGTGATTGGTGACCGTCTCTGGACGATCCCTATGAAATAGATGTTCATACCGTCAACGGACCAGATACCGTCATAGCAACAGATATCCTATATCCACTTCCGAGATCCTGAAAATATTTACCATCCGGTTTCTCATCTCCATGTGGGTACTTCCTCTTCTTTTTGGTCGCCATACAATGGGACAGAAGGTCCTGCCATCTCTTTAAACAAATCCTCTTCCCGGGTAGAACCCATCCTGACAGGGAACCGAATATAAAGGCGATTCCGATCAGCTCGAGGGCGAGGATCATCGGTCCGGACGGATTGGCGATAACCCGGGCATGCACGAGGTCGGAGCCCTTCTCCATCGCGACGTGTTGCCACTCGGCCTTCGGCAGCTCGGAGATCTCTTCGAGAGCGGTTTTGAAGGTGGTGAATTCCATGACGAGCGCGGTCAGCGCCACCCCAAATCCGATCAGCCAGAGAATTGCACCACTATTAACCAGCATTTTATCTTCTTATCTGCCCCCTATCATGAGAGATGCACCTCCTGTGTATCACATGGAACTGGACAGCACCTCCTTGAACCGAGCAGTGGTGAGGAGTACCTGAATATCCCTCTCGTTCATCCGGGATTTCACCTCCGGATAAATGCTTTGTAGTGACAGGTAGGAAATGTGGGTTGTGGATACCATGACCAAGTATCGCTGTAATGTCTGTAACGTATTCGAATATGAACCGGAACGCGGCAATTCGGTCACCGGTATCCGGCCGGGCACCCTTCCGGAGGACTTTCCCGATGACTGGAAATGTCCCGTCTGCTCATCGGACAGGACGCATCTGAAACCGCTCCCTGAGGCATGTCCTGTGGAGGCGGTGACCCAGACCTTCACCTGCCCGGTCTGCGGGTCAACGGGTATTGCCTCGATCTCACATGCCCATAAAGCAGACCTGAACGGGTATCTGGAAGAATGGACCCGGCAGTCAGATGACCTTGAAGTCGCGATGCAGGATATTCATAAAATATCCTCAACAGGAGAGTCAATTATCGAACCCATGCGGACCAGGAAACCGGTCATTTCATGGGACGATATCCTGATCAAAGGTGCTCAGATCGCCCGGATACCGCTGAACAGCGATGTTCCGGTCAATACCAGAACTGCCATCGGCCCCCGTGCGAAGCATCCAATGGTGATCGAGACACCCATCTACGTGACCCACATGTCCTTCGGGGCGCTTTCCAGAGAGGTCAAAATCGCTCTGGCCAAGGGGAGTGCTGCGGTTGGTACAGCGATAGGGTCGGGGGAGGGAGGCATCCTCCCTGAGGAGCGGCAGCTCGCGTATAAGTATATCCTCGAATATGTCCCGAACCGCTACAGTATCACCGATGAAAATCTCCGTTCAGCCGATGCCATCGAGATCAAGCTCGGTCAGTCTGCCGAACCCGGGATGGGTGCCCGCCTTCCGGCGGAGAAAGTCACCTCTGAGATTGCCCGTATCCGGGGGTATCCCGAAGGCACCGATATCATCAGCCCGGCCCGCTATCCGGATATCAGATCCCGCGAGGATCTGAAAGAGAAGGTGCACTGGCTGCGGGAGAAGTCCGGCGGAAAACCAATCGGGGTGAAGATTGCTGCCGGTGATATCGAAGAGGATCTCGAGGCCATCCTCTTTGCCGGGCCGGATTTTATCACGGTTGACGGAAGACCGGGTGCGACCGGCGCCGCTCCCAAATCGGTCAAGGATGCCACATCGGTTCCCACTATTTTTGCACTTTACCGTGCGAGAAGATACCTGGACTCGCACGATGCCGGTGGTATTTCCCTGGTAATCACCGGCGGTCTCCGCACGTCTTCTGACTTCGCCAAGGCCCTCGCGATGGGAGCCGATGCGATCGCCATCGGTACCGCTGCACTCATGGCCACGGCCTGCCAGCAGTACCGGCTCTGCAATACCGGCAGGTGCCCGGTCGGTGTTACCACACAGGACCCGGAATTGCGAAAACGACTGAATGTGGATATCTCTGCCAGGAAACTGGAGCACTTCCTCCGGGTATCCACCGAAGAACTGAAGGATTTTGCCCGGCTGACCGGGAATGATGATGTACACGCATTACAAATCGGAAATCTCTGCACCACAAATTCGGAAATATCCCAGTACACGGATATCAGGCATGTATAAGACAAGGAAGTAATTGATGAGGGCACATAATCCCTTATTTATATATGATAACAATAATATTGCCAAAACAGGATTAAGAATCCAAAATAGTTACGAAAACCAGAATTGAATCGCATGCCTTCGATTGAGGAGAATGTGCCAGGAGGGATCACATCCCCCGCTGCTCTTTCTCAGTACCCTTTATACAATAGTAGGCATGCGAGAGCCCCATCATATTCGTGACCGGACATGTCGGGCAGATGCAGGCCTTCATATCCACTGCACACGCACTCTTTCCCGTAGAACAGAAGAGCAGCTCGTTCTTCCCTTTCATACACGAGTTGTAGGTGGGACACCTTCCACAGATGCACATCGACCGGTTCTTCTGCATCATCTGTTTCTTCTCTTCCGGCGACATCTGCTCCATCTTCTTCGCCATTTCCATGAACTTGTCCATCGTTGGGTCTCACTCCTTTGTGTTAGTAACCAAGA
>JARYLJ010000011.1 GCA_029907705.1 Methanomicrobiales archaeon | reverse complement strand
ACCCGGTGGCGAAGATCCCGGAGTTCAAGGTCTGTGCGGTTAAGATAGAGAAGATACAGGGGGCATGAGAGATGGTAGCAAAGGGCGATATGCTGTATGCATGGACGAAGGACCAGGAGCTGGCGAAGAGGGCCGAGTGCGGCGGCGCCGTCACCGGTCTGCTGAAGTTCATGCTGGAGAAGAATCTGGTCGACGGGGTCTTCGGGGTGAAGAAGGGCCAGGACATCTACGATGCGGTGCCGGTCTTTGTCACGGATCCGAAGGAAGTGAAGGAACTGGCAGGTTCGCTGCATTGCGGTACCCTTCTCCTCTCCAAGCTGGTGAAGAAGTATCTGGACGAGGCCAACAACATGAGGATCGCGATGCCTGTGAAGGGCTGCGATATGATGGGCCTCTACGAGCTGGCGAAGCGCAAACAGGTGAACCTGGACAATGTCGTCATGATCGGCGTGAACTGCGGTGGTTCGGTCAGTCCGGTGACCGCACGGAAGATGATACAGGAGAAGTTCGGCGTCGATCCCGACATCGTCCACAAGGAGGAGATCGACAAGGGCCAGTTCATCATCGAGTACGAGGGCGGCCACAAGGGCATCTCCATGGACGAGCTGGAGGAGCAGGGCTATGGCAGGAGGGCGAACTGCCGCCGGTGCAAGCTGAAGATCCCGCGACAGGCCGACCTCGCCTGCGGCAACTGGGGAGTGATCGGAGACAAGGCGGGCAAGGCGACGTTCGTCGAGGTCTGCAGTGAGAAGGGGGCGAACATCCTCACGCAGGCGACAGAGGCAGGAGCGATCGAGACGATGCCCGCACCAGAGAAGGGCATCGAGATCAGGAAGAAGACCGAGAACGCGATGTTCAAGCTCGCCGATAAATGGCGCCAGAAGGACTTCGGTTCTCTGGGCTCGGGCAATCAGCGACTCTCGAAGATCATGTCCGAGACATCCCGTTGCATCAAGTGCTATGCATGCATCGAGAACTGTCCCATCTGCTACTGTGTGGAGTGCAGCACGAAGAAGCCGTATCTCGTGAATCCTGGAGAGGTGCCTCCGAGTTTCATGTTCCATCTGATCCGTTTCACGCATGTGGCAGATTCGTGCATCAACTGCGGCCAGTGTCAGGAGCTCTGCGCAATGGACATCCCGAACGCTCTCTTCATGCACGCGCTCCAGGTGGACCTGGAGGAGATGTTCGGTTACAAACCGGGCGTGGATATGACCCTGCCCGTCCTGGCTCTCGTGGAGGAGCCGAAGGAACGGGAAAGGCTCGCTGCCACCGGAAGCGACCAGATCTTCGACATCTTCAAGAAGTGAAATCCCAACAATTTACAATTTTTTTTCAATCAATGCGCTGAATCGAATGCTCGATATATACTGTGCATCTCCGAGCACTGATTGTTTTCATCGGATCGTTTCGGTGTGTGGGAGGAGCCGACAGCACAGGGGACTGCAGTCAGAGATTTGGATTGGCCATGTCCGCCCCTCATCATCCATCGGTTTTCTTCCATTCTCTTTTGTCTCATCGCGGAGTACTATCGCAATCATGACTCCGGATGGTATTTTCGGGCAATGGATTGACTCTTCGGGGATCTCGCCCCGCTGCTCGGGCGCCCGGGTATGATCTCCTCTCTACTGAGCTTGGCGGACCTCAGGTCTTCGTTACCATGGTTCGTGAATGTTGCGCCGTGACTATTTCGAGAAAGGCGTTAATTGCGATGACGATAGTAGACGGATCGAGGTTCGTGGACATCGATCTATAGATATTTTGCCGGATACCGATGCGGCAATCCGATAGCCACAAAAGAGCCATGATCGTCAGTAAGAGATTATTGAACCGCCTGGCAGTGCCCCATCGTCAATATACCATGGCATTTCACCGTCGATGAAGGAATCTGGTTACACCGGCATCATCGGGGATCGTGTCAGACATGGCAGCTGAAAGAAAAAAAGGGACCATGAATCGATTCGAGTTGATTTTTATTACCATTTAATATAATTAACATATTGGGAATGTTAAAATTAAATATTTAATTTTTCGTTCATCAATTATATGCTTTATCGTGGATCCCTGTCTCATTTAGAAAGGTATTAATAATATCCACAAAAAATCATTAATTTGGCCTATACATACTCAGGATGAGGCTGGTATAGGTTGCATGTGAAAAGAGGTGTATGAAACATGGTATTTCATCCTCCAGTACAGATAGTGGCAAAAGCTGGTGATGCCGGCAAGTACAAGGTCGCACTCCCATGGTGGAACATGATCCTCCGTGGATTCATGTCTGGTGCCTACATCGCGATGGGAGGCGCACTTGCCACTGTGTGCAGCACAGGTGTGCAGGCGGCGGATGCCACTGTACGTTATGGTTTCCAGAGTGCGGGTATCAGTGCACTTGTAACGGGAGCAGTCTTCCCTGTGGGCCTGATTATTACCGTGCTCACCGGTGCAGAGCTCTTCACCGGTGACGCGATGCTCGCACCGATGGCGGCATTCATCCATAAGATCAGCTGGGCGCAGGTGTTCAACCTCTGGATATGGGTGTACATCGGGAACCTCATCGGATCGATCGTCTATGCCTACATCATGACGATGGGGCCGTTTACCTCGGTAAATGCAACGACGGGTGCAGTAACCGCAACCGCATTCGGGTTGAGAGCGATCGCCATCGCAGGATTCAAGGTGCAATATGCATTGATACCGGCAGCGATGTGGTCTGCATTCCTGAAGGCCGTTGGTTGTAACTGGCTCGTCAACCTGGCCATACTGCTCGGTATCTGCGCGGACGATCTGATAGGGAAGTTCTTCGGTATCTGGTTCCCGATCATGGCTTTCGTCTCCACTGGCTTCGAGCACTCCATTGCAAACCAGTACTTCATCTCCGCAGGAATCCTGATGCTCCCCTATGCCGACCCGACAGCTGTATCGGGATATCTGGGAATCGCCAATTTGAATTGGGTCGGGTTCTGGCTCAACAACATGATAATCGTCACCATAGGTAACATCGTCGGCGGAATGATCTTCGTCGGCGTTCTCTACTGGGTGGCGTTCCGCAAAGAGATCGCGGCGCTGAAGTAGAGTCGCTGAATGAAGATAGGCGATGTACATGTGAGGATCACGGCCCTGCATGTGGCCGTATTCCTGATCTTCACAATAATTTTAATCATCACTTATTTCGCCACGGGCGAATCTGATGTCTTTGTCTGGGGTATTCCGACCTTGATTCTCCTGCTCCTCATACCGCCTGCCCTCAATTACCTGAGCCAGAAACAGTACAGCGATCTGGTGCCCGTATACGAGAAAGAGGCGAAGAGCGTCAGGATCAGAACGATCAACCTGAATATGGTGGGAAAGCCCGTAAGGATAGAGGGGATCGTGGAGAGGACATATTTCAGGTTCCTGAACAGACCGCAGTACCTCGTCGCCGATCGTACAGGCGAGATCTCGGTGAAGATGTTCACCGCACCGGCGGAAGATATCAGGGTGAACGATATCGTCGAGGTACTGGGGACGGTGATCCGGCGTTATATCCTGACCGGCGACGCGGTGATCAATTGTGTCTCCATCCGCAGGATCGGAAAGAAGGTTGAGAAGAAAGGCGAGAAGAAGGAGAAGGAAGCGGTAAAGGAGAAGAGCTGATGATCGCACTGTTCGGTTTCACTCTCCATCGCGATCTCCGGTAACGCATCTTATCAACAATTCCCTGTTTGGTGCCATCGGCTCACGATCGTTGTTCCCGTTCCTGTCATATCAGCTTTGCATCCAGTTCCAGAATAATTTGCATCGGATACCCGTGTCCAAAGAGATCAGAAGATCGGGTATGGATGAATATACTGGATTACCCCATCCATGAATCGATCCTGGTTGAATTCCTGATGAACCGGATCGATCCAAAGGGATCCATAGGGACTTCGGAGGATCTGGAATTGTGTGTATGCGGCCGCATCGGTCGGTTTCATCGCCTGAGAAGAGCGATTTCGTGAATCAAGAATCCCCGTATGTACTCCTGTTCGGAGTCGCGATGAAAACGTCTCCTCGAGAAGAGAGGAGGTAAGCAACAGTCAACTCACGATTCACCGAACGCTCTAAACGAGGATTTGCATTCGACACCTGCAGTTCAGCAAACCGCTCCTCTCTTTATCCGTGGCACGCTACTGCGCCACAGTTGTTGAATCGGGTAAAAGTACCTGGGCAGAGGATATTCCATGGGTCTTTCTCACCATAATTGTCGTGTCCGCCACCTCCTGAAGCTCCTCGTCGTGCGTGACGACCAGCATCTGGGGAATATTTCCGAGCCTCTTGAAGACCTGGATGAGATCCCTCCTCCTCTGGGTATCGAGGTGGATCGTCGGCTCGTCGAGCATGATCGCCTCCACCGCGCCACCAGCGAGCGCCTTTGCCAGGGCGAGACGCATCGCGATCGCAACAGCGATTCGCTCGCCACCGCTCATCATCCCCACCCCGATTTTGCCTGATGGACCGAACAGAGTAATCTCGTAGTCCTCGTCCAGCTGAACATCCGAGTACTCGAAGTTGAACTCAGAAAAGAACGTCCTCATATTCCTCTCGATGATGGGTCGGGCGATCATTCGGAGATCCCGCTGCACACCATCCTTTCCGAAGAGATTCCTGATCTTCTGGAGTCGGGCGATGTGGAGATCGATCCTCTGAATCTCGGACGCTGCACTCTTCACTTTTTCCATCTCGCCCTCCAGCCTCTCGATCTCCCTCGTCGCAGACTCCATCTCGGCGCGTGCCGATATCTCCCCGAGTTCGAGACGGTGCAGTTCTGCACTCGTCTGCTCTGTTGCTTCTCTCAATTCCTCGTGTGCTTTTTTATCGTATTTTAGCATGGATATACCTGTGCGCAGCGACTCGGCCCGTTTCATCAGCGACCCGATCTCTCCCTGTAGGGTGCTCAACTCCTCCTGGACCCTTCCCCTGCGGTTCACCATACCGGTCAGCTGGTGGTACTCCCTCTCCACCAGCCTCAATCGATCCCACTCCTTCCTGAAGGTATTGGCATCGACAGAGGCAGTTACTCCCGCTTCACTCTCCAATCCTGAAATCTCGCGTTCAATTTCAGACAATTCGCGCTCCCGATCTGCGCGGGCCGACAGTCTCTCTTCGCACCGATCATAGTAATCGGTCTGCTGATCCGTCATGCCCCTCAATGCCGCAATGTTCACCGTTCGCAGGACGAGATCCCGCCTCTTCGTTATCTCCTCTATCCTCGAGGCGATTATCTTCTCTTCACCCCTGATTCTTTCAATCTCACATTGGTACTGAGCGATCGTCGCCGCATCCTCATCCAGCAGCCCTGCCCGCCTCTCTTCAGTGAGGGGCGCCTCGCAAACAGGACATGCACCTTTGGCGGAACGAAGGGCCTCCATCCTCTCTCTGACGATTACGATCCCTCCTTCCATGGAGGATATGGTCCGGACGAGACCCTCGCGTTGACTTCTCGTCTCTTTCAGTTCCCGGTCCATTCTTTGGATCTCGTCCTGCGCTGCCTCCTCGATTGCCTGTATATCGGCGACCTCTCTCCCCAGTATGCGGGAGCAATTCGCAATATCCTTTCTGATGCGATCCTTCACCTCTCTGAACCTGGACTCCAGCAGCTCGATCTCTTTGCGGATTTTCTCGATCTCACTGCGAAGTTGCTCTCTTCGTGCGATCAGCTCTCCAAGTCTCTCCATGGGGACGATCCGCCTCGTCTCCTTCGCGAGTGCCGCCATCCTCGCCTCGCCTCTGGCAATCTGCTCCAGCTCCCAATTGAGCGATCCCACCCTTCTCTGGCGATCCGCGATCCTCTCCTCCGTCTCCCGGAGGCCATTGAATATCTCCGTGTACTTTTCACTCAGCCCATCCAGTTCCTTCAGTCTGGCCCGCTGCGCCTCGAGCCTGATCCTGTGGCAAAGCGCCTTCCTCTCCAGCTCCTCCTTCTGTCGAACCTTCTTCTCATATATCTCTCTGGCGCTTTTCAGCGCTCCTTCGATATCTCCGGCCCTCCTGAGCTCAGCTTCGAGCAGCTGCCTTCTCCGGTTGCTAGGTTCGATGATCATCCTCATCCCTTCCCAGGCGGTCTGCAGGGATTCGATACCGAGGAGTTTTGCGATGATCTTCTTTCTCTCTCCCGCGCTCTCGTTGATCAGCTGATCGATCTCGCCCTGCTTCACGTAGATCGCATTCAGGAAGTGCTCCCCGTCGATGCCCAGTATCTTCCTGATTTCACGGCTCACCTCACGATCTCCCTGCGTGGGAGGCGAATTCGGATTGTCGAGGTGAAAGAGCCTCGCCGTCGAGGAACCCCTCCTCCGCTCACGTTCGACACGGTACTCATTCCCATTGGATACGAACTCAAGCGATACCTTCATGCTTTCGCTGCCCTGGTGGACGAGTTCGTCGATCCTCTCGTTGCTCTCCTTGAAGAGAGCGATTCTGATCGCCTCCAGTATACTGGTCTTCCCCGATCCATTCTCCCCCAGCACGAGCAGCAGACCGTCCCCGAATCCGATGTCTGCATCCCTGTAGGATCTGAAGTTCTTCAGAACGAGCCTCACGAGCCTCATGCAAGCCTCCTTTGTGCCTCTTCAGCCATCGCAGACGCCTCCTCTAAAAGTTCGGAATCTCCCCGGCTGAGAAGATCGAAGAGCGAGAGCGCTAGCTCGCACAGGGCACTGTCATCTCCACATCTCTTCGCGATCACCGCATGTATCTCCAGCGAACCCTCCGTCACGCTCTCCAGATTCTCTTCTTCGGCCGAGACGAAGCGAGGCCTGAGCTGCAGGACGAGATCACCCAGTGCATGTTCCAGCTTCGCGTAGACGGGGGCAGACCCCTCCTTCACGTCCGTAATTTTCACGTTGAGAATCGGCCGCTCCGGGAGTGCTCTGAGCCGTTCGACGATTGAATCCAGATACTCCTCGAGCCTCTCCAGTGGAATCGTCTCGTCCAGAATTTCACGATGGAGCGGAAGGTCGATCTTCACCAATTCCTGACGGTCATGTTCCAGATCGACCAGATTGAAACCTTTTCCATCTCTCTTGTACGATGAAAGTTCGTCCATGGACCAGAGTTCGCTGGAGCCGGGGTATGCGAGTATCCCCTGGCCGTGCGTCTCGACGATCCTTTTGTGGATGTGCCCCATTGCATAGTAGTCGAAGGAAGGCGGGATCTCCTCCAGCCTCAGCTCGTACTCGAAGGGCAGGTATGTCTCGATCGCCTGATGCAGGACGAGGATCCGTTTTCTGAAGGGCTCCGCTGCCGCGGCGAGCCTCCCCAGATCCTCTATCATTGCCGCATGATAGATCTTCGACCTGTATGGAATACCGCCGATGAAGGTCTCCCCATGGGTATACCAGGGATTCCTGCCGCCGATGATCTTCATCCCCAGATAATCGTAGAGTATATGCGGGGGGAGTGAATTTCGTCGGATCAGGATATCGTGGTTACCGGGCACCGCATAGATGGGGATTCCCGCATTGTCCAATCTGCCGAGCGCCTGCTGGACCACCCGCAACGCCTTCGTGGGAGGCTGGGAGCGTTCGAAGAGATCGCCGGCATGGATGACGCAGTCAGGCCTCTCCGCGATGATCCTCTCGACCGTCTCTTCGAATATCGCATAGAAATCCTCCTCTCTCTCGTATAGACCATACTGCCGGAAGCCAAGGTGCGAATCGGCGAGGTGCGCGATCCTCATCAATAGTCCTCCATCTGACCGATCTCCCTCCTGCGAGCGTCCCTCTCCTGTTCCCTTCCCTCCACTGCCCGTCGCCACTCGCCCACGACATCGATGTCGCCACCGACGAGACGCCCCCTGAACTCGTCAATTTTGACGAGCGCAGGTATCTTCGTCATCGGTCCAATCGCGATCGCCTCTCCGATGTTCAGGGATGCGAGCTGCGCCAGGAGATCCTCGGAGAGGCTCTCGCTCGCGCTCTGTACATGCCTCTGGTCCTCCGGCTGTATGAGCCTGGAGATGATCATGTTGTTCATCTGCGAGAGTGAATCAGGATCGAGCGATTTCGGGCTCTGCGAGACGAGGCAGAGCCCCACCCCGAACTTCCTGCCCTCTCTGGCCACACGACTGATCCAGTACTTGGAATCTGTCGAACGGGTCTTCGGGGAGAGTATGTGGGCCTCCTCGAGTACGATGAGGAGTGGGAAGGGGATGCCCTCCCTCTTCCTGATATACTGCTTCCTTCCGGTGAGGATTTTCCTCAATGCGTGGCTTACGATCACGTCAGCCGCATCCTCATCCACCGCCCCGAGATCGATCACATTCACCGTTCCGGGAACGAGACTCTCTGAAAACTCCCTGCCGGTGAGGTCGATGATCTGCTCGTACCTCTCCTCGAACTCCTCGATCTTGTTCCTGACTGCATTGATTGCTGTTTTGTCGTCCCTGAAGCGCTCCTCCTCCAGGTAGCCGTCCAGGAGATCCTTCATATGCATGAAGAATTCCGATATTCCAATCGTATTCTCCTGCAGATCCCTGATCGCCGTCGTATAGGCCATTCTGAAGTACCTGGACTGGACATACGCACGTTCGCCATGTATATTCGCAAGTTTCGCAAGCTCCGTCTGGGAGAGGTGTTTCGGATTGAGGACGGTTCTCATCGGGGTGACCCTGCCGGAGGTGAAGGAGGCGGAGATGTATTCCGAATGCATATCGAATATCAGGACCGTGCCCCTCATCCCGAGGATGCCGTCTGCAATGACCGCAACGGTGTTGGACTTGCCCGCGCCGGTCATGGCGAGGACGGCGAGATGCCTGGTGACCATCCTGTTCGTATGCACGTACACGGGCACTTCGGGCTGCGTCACCAGTGTTCCGAGACGGATGCCGTTTCCGGGGTCACCGAATATTCTCATGAGGACCACAGGGGGTGCACACATCACGCGCGTGCCTGGGGGCGGAGGAGTGCGAGGTATCTTCATCGACTCCACCTCACCCAGGATCCTCACGCTCCCCTGTATGTAGTACTCGTCCCCCTCCATCGCCCGAATCTTCTCCACCGAGGCAGGATCGAAGATGTCCTCCGGTATCGCCACGCTTCCCCTTGCGAGTGTCTCGATCATGCCGAGGACAGCGCCGAAGTCGCACTCCAGGATCACGAACTCCCCGATCCTGGGCATCTTCTTCGATACGAACTGCACCCGCTCTGTGGTCGCCTCTCCGATGCAGCGCCCCAGCACTTCACCAGCGTTCACAGCATCTCCCTCCCTGTCCGCCCGAAGAGACCGAAGAGGTGTGCGAGCCTCTCCATATCCTGATGTCCGATCACCACGTCCCTGTGGGCGCGACGCAGCAGATAGGGATAACCTCCGGCGCTTGTCTCCCGCAACAGTGAGAGGTTGCGAACGATCTCCCTCTCGTCGATCGCATAAGGAAATTCCAGTCTGAGCATGTTCGCTCCATCCTCCAGCCTCGCATAGCACGTCATGAAATCGAGCCCTCTGTAAAAATCATCCAGTATGGGAAACCCCCTCTTCGCCTCGCGCTGAAGCGGGAGCCGAACAGGGATCGACCACCCCGCACCCTTCGTGGATCTCTCGAAGATCGCCATGTCAGGCACCTCTGCGTTGAAGAAATCGGTCCTCTGGGCTGTCTTGGATATCCCGATAAGAGAATTCCTGTACCGGTTCAGGAGCATGGACAGGACCAGAAGACGCTCCAGGTACTCCAGATAGCTTGCCGCCTCCGCGAATTCATCCCTGAAATCCTTTTGCATCCCATCGAAGAAGAGAAACGAAGTGATCATCGCTCTGTTGCTCTCAATTGCCGCCTGGAGCTCTGGCAGGTAGTCCTCCATGACCCGGGACCTCGTCTCTTCGGAGATCTCCCTCTCGAACGGCATCGGGCGGATGGCATGTCCGTAGAGCGATCCATCGAAGAGGAGGCGATCCGGCCTCTCCACTTCCAGTGTCAGATATGCAAGCCTCATTTCGAGCAGTGTCATGTAGAGCTGCAGCCTGTTCTTTGCATAGCGGTAGGGCCGCAGGAGATCCACCACCGCCTCCTGCCGGTTCCTGATACCATCACCCTCGTACATGACGGACTCCGCGTCTATCGCAAAGAGTACGAAGTTCCTGAAATCCAGCCTGTTGTAACTTCCATCCACCGCGGCGATGCGGATTTCATGCTCCCATCGGGGGATATCATCGGATCTCCAGAGTTCTGACGCATCCGGGCATGACTTCTCTAACACCCTTACGAGCCCGGATATCCTCTCCCTGCTCCCGACTCCGCGCTCGTAGACGATATCCAGCATCTGATCAAACATCGGAAATGCCATTTAAAGTTATTTCCATACCGGTGCGAATATGTGTGGCCGGCAGGGGAGAAGGCTATCTCTTCTTGCGCGAGAATCTGATATGGTGAATCTGGTGTCTCAGCGTGCGGTCGATTCCCTCTTCCATGCATTCTTCGCGCTGACGGATATTCGTGCGATATTGAGAAGCACGGCGCCGGCCCATGAACTGAATGAAAGCGAACAGGAAAGAGTCAGAGTGCTCCTCGAAGAGATGGGGAGGCAGCTGGGAGTCCTGAAGGAGGAGCTTCTCCGATGAGATGTACGGGAAGGATAGAGACGAGGCAGGTCGAGGAGCTCTACATCAATATCGACCCCATACAGGCGGGTGGGAGGCTCACTTCCGATGCGATGAAGGCGATCATCGCCTATGGGGACGGGTATTCCGTCTGCGATCACTGCCGCAAACCCTTCAGGCTGGACTTCATCAAAACACCGCCTGTCGACCAGTTCCACAGAGAACTCGCCACTTTCCTCAACATGGATATCGCCCGGGTCGTTCCCGGGGCGAGGAGGGGGTTTCAGGCGATCGCAGGTGCATATGTGGGGAGAGGGGATCCGGTCCTGCTTACCGCTTTATCCCACTACACCGAATTTCTTGCTGTCGAGGCAGTGGGCGGCATGCCTCTGGAGATAGCGAAGAGCACTTCCGGACATATCACTGCTGATGCAGCAGCGGATAAGATCGAGGAGGTGAAAAGTGTATATGGAAGAAACCCGTCCCTCCTCTTCATCGATCACTTCGATTATCAGTTCGGAAACGAACACGAGGTGAAGGGTGTTGCGAAGGTCGCACACCAGTATGACATACCGGTGCTCTACAATGGTGCATACTCGGTCGGGATTTTGCCTGTGGATGGTAAGGAACTTGGCGTCGACTTCGTGGTGGGTTCCGGGCACAAGAGTATGGCATCCCCCGCCCCTTCCGGGGTGCTCGCCACTACGAGTGAGAGAGCGAACGAGGTGCTGAGGACCACTGCCTCAAGGGGGGATGTGACCGGCCGTACATTTGGAATAAAGGAGGTGGAAATGATGGGCTGCACGCTGATGGGGGTTACCCTCATGGGTATGATGGCTTCTTTTCCCACCGTACGCGACCGGGTGAAAAGATGGAGCAGAGAGCTGGAGATGGGAGAGATCGTCGTTCAGGCGCTCCGATCCATCGAGGGGACAAGGATTCTGAGTGAGTATCCGAGGAAGCACACCCTCACCCGAGTGGATACCAGGGAATCCTTCGATATTATTGCACAGAAACATAAAAAAAAGGGATATTTTTTGAGCAGCGCCCTGAAGGACAGGGGCATCGTCGGGCTCATCCCGGGAGCCACGAAGGTGTGGAAGTTCAATACGTACGGGCTATCGGAGCGTCAGGTGCAGCATCTCGCAGATGCATTTGTCGAAATCGCGGAGGAGAACGGTCTGGCTGTCAGCCGGTAGGATAAAGGAGGATTCATCCCATATTCCATGCTGATTTTTCGGATGTTCGGAAAATCGAGAAAATACCGTCAGCTGAATCTTAAAAGGCAGGCGAGGCTCATGCATGCCTGATGCGATGCTCCAATGGTCATCAGGAATGCCAGTGATAACCCGGTATAGTTCAATCCAATCTCTGCAATATATACGGGGCATCAACGTATACCTGTGATGACCTGAATGGAGGAGACGGAGTTCTTTCGCTGGGTGGTACTTCCGCTTGTCATCCTGTCGGCACGCATCGTCGAAACGAGCCTGAAGACCATCCGGCAGGTATACATCGCGAGAGGCTTCAAGTATCTCGCGGCTGCCGTGGGGACGGGTGAGATCAGTGTCTGGCTGCTATCCACGGGCATCGTCCTCTTCAATCTGACGAATCCGGTCTGTCTGCTCGCCTATATCGCGGGCTATGCGATCGGCACAGTAATCGGAATCGAGATGGAGAACCGGATAAAACTCGGGCATGTCATCGTGAGGATCATCGCGAAGGGCAACCCGTTTCCCATGATCGTCGATCTCCGTGAACAGGGCTTCGGCATCACGCAGCTCGAGGGGAAGGGCAGCTTCGGTTCGGTGGTATCCGTTCTGCTCGTCCTCTCGCCCAGGGCGAAGGTGGATCTCCTCATGGATATCCTGGGAAAGAAGTATCCGGATACGATCTTCTCCGTCGAGGATATCAGGTCGCTGAAGGAGGATGCTGCCATATTTCACAGGGAGAGGAAGAAAGGATGGCTCGACTGGCTCGCCCGGTGACCTTCAAGTCGGAACTTCGTGGTTAAAGACTCTCGAAGTTCAGCAGAGGTCAGAGAAACCACGGTGGAGCCCTGCCCTCCTTGCACAGGAGATTGCGTATCTGTACTCCTCCAGCGTGATGGGCCTCCGCAGACGTCTGAGAAGCGGGTTATCTCCTGGTTCGAGCACATGCCACATCGGCCGGTACTGCGCCATCACATTCACGTATGCATCGCGTGAGATCTCCTCCGCGATGAAACGCATCACCTTTTCGGTGCCGGCAAGATCCCCGGGGAGGACGAGATGCCTGATGATCAGCCCGCGGAGAGCCAGGCCACCTTCGATGACGAGATCGCCCACCTGCCGCTGCATCTCCAGCAGCGCCGCCTTCATGAAGCGTGTGTACCCGGGGGCATGCGAGAGTGCCATGGCCACCCTGTCGTCACCGTATTTCGCATCCGGCATATATATGTCGAAGACGCCATCGAGTAATCTCAGGGTCTCCACCGAATCGTAGCCCCCGCTGTTGTAAACGAGCGGAATCGCCAGGCCCTCCCTGGCCGCGTATTCGAGCGCTTCGAGAATCTGTGGGACCACATGAGTCGGGGTCACGAAGTTAATGTTGTGGCAGCCCCTATCCTGCAGCTTCAGCATGATTTCCCCCAGCGTCCGGATTTCTAACTCGGTGCCCTGGCCGCACTGACTTATTTCGTAGTTCTGGCAGAATTCACACCTCATGTTGCAGTGGGTGATGAAGATCGTACCTGATCCATGCGAACCAACGAGAGGGGGCTCTTCGCCAAAGTGTGGACCGAAACTCGACACCACCGGGAGGGCGCCTGTTCTGCAGAATCCCCTCTTGTCCTCGAGTCTGTTCACGCCGCACTCCCTCGGGCAGACCCGGCACTCCTTCAGAAGATCCTTCGCCGTCTTCACGCGTTCCCCCAGCACCCCGGATCTGAGCAGTGCAATGTAGGAGGGCTCATGTTTCACGGATATGACTCTGGGCTGGATCAGCCATCATGCTTTCGTCCCTGCCTCGTAGGGGTGACAGGATCATCCCGTGAGCATCACTCCGGACGATCGCGATCCCGGGGATCTCACATAGAAATGTCTTTAATCAGAAAGAAAAATATGGTACTGAAATGGCGAAGAAAAAGGCGAAATCAGATATTTCTACCGAAAAGCCGAGGTTATTCTACATTTTTTACAACCAGGAGCGGTGGGACAACTGGTTGAATTCACTGAAGGATGCCAGCTTCGAGTTCACCGAGGGGAGCGAAGAGGTGCCCGAAAGTCTCCGGATACTGGACAGCTTCTCCGAGGACATCACACTGGAGGCCTTGAAGATCGTGAAGCTCTTCCAGAACAGCCGTTTTACACTCGACGAGGCGATGGAGAAGGTGAAAGAGGTCGAGAAGATCGTGATGTGCGAGGCACCGGAGGGAGATCTCGAGGAGATCGTGGAGATGCTGCAGCTCTCAAAGGTGGTGCTCTTCGAATCGATCCGGCGCTATCTGAAGGGCGAATACGACCGCGACATGAAATCCCTCGTGAAAAAAGGTCGCGAGATGGTCGATAAGGACATGGAAGGCGCGCTCAGTTTCGCGGCAGAGATTGGAGCGAATGTCATCAACGGGACGCCGTGCTGCCGCAAATATCTGAAGGACGATCTCGAATCGCCGACGCTCTTCGACGAATGGCTGATCGAGTGCGAGAGGATGAGCGAGGCGATGTCGTCCCTCAAGAACTTCGACGAGGAGGCAGGGGAAGAGGTTTGATCGCAGCGAAGGCGCGATTCAGGGAGTCGAGGAAGATAGAGAGGGCGCTGGGTTACCGTATACCCGATACGGCATTTCATCCCGCATTTCTGGAAGCGATCAGCACCAGATTGAGGTACGAGAGGCTCGAAGATCAGCTTCGTGAGCAGTTACTCGAATTTTCACGCGAGTTTCTCAGCTGCTCCTGCAGTGACAACCCCTTCTGCGCGTGCCCGGAGAAGAGATTCATACGCAAATTATTCGAACTCCGCGAGGAGGGTCTGGATCATCACCAGATACACGAGCACCTCCTCTACGAATATGGCATCGACATGTACCCCGCGGATATCCTGAGCTTTCTGGAGGAATCGATCCATCTCCTCGAGGCGATCAGAGATATCGCCCGACTGGATAACAGGGCCTCGCTGATGAAGGATGCGGAGAGGCATATCCGTCAGATCTCGGGGGGGCCCTGAGCGATCTGGAATGGGAGGGCAGATCAGATCGGCATACGACCGCCTCCGTAAGCACGGTAATTAATGATCATGCGGCCCCTCGCATTTGGTGAGTGGACATTTTTAGTGAATTTATTCGCTTCATGAATCAACCTCTGATGAACTCCTCTATAAACCGGATCGACGGATGGGGATACTTTTAGGAGGCCCAGCATATAGATCTTCCATGCCGGGATCAGCCTTTTTCTCGTTGCTTTTTATGCTATCGAACGCTCCGGGGGGTTCGCCATGCGATCCCCCTGCCGTTCCATCTTCCATGCATGTGATTATCTCGATCTCTCCTGGATCGAATTTCGGGCGATCGCCTGCACGCACCGATATTATCACAGAGAGGTGGTTGCGTCCGTCACTCGGGAAATGCATGAACATGGCCATAACGTTCGATCCGATCGCGCTGACACGAGCGATGTGGTGAATCCCTAATTCTCGAATGTATTTTGTTTAAAGTCTGTACAACGTGTGCTCGGGAAAAGAGGGAAAAAACCTGGATGAATCGCCATCCTTCGAATTCAGAACCTTTCGATGAAGAGAGGGATCGGCACACCCAGCTGCCTGAAGATCATCAGGAGATCGTCTTTCATCTTCCGATCGAGCCTGAACAGAATCGCCAGATAGATGGCGGCTCCGATCGCCACCGTGCACAGGGTGATGACTGCTCCTGCATCGGGTACGCCATATCTGAGAATCACGAGGGGAGGGATCATCGCGATCGCCGAGACGATGATATTCCTGATCGCCCTGACATCGAAGTGCACCCTGATGATCCCCGAGATGTAACGGTATGAGAGCAGGGCATTGAGAGAGATGGAGACGAGGGTCGCAAACGCCGCTCCGATCATCCCGAGAGCGGGTATGAGAGCGATGTTGAGGAGGAGGTTCGCAGTTGCGGCTGCGCCGGTCGCTCTGAAGTTGAAGTCAGGCCGGTTCAGCGCCGAAATGCCCATCGAGATGAGCAGAAGAGAGACATTCACCACCTGCGAGAGCAGGAGGAGGGGTAGAAAGGCGGCTCCACCGGAGAAAGAAGCGCCGTACAGATAATACAGCAGCCGGTCCCCCAGGAGCGTGCCGCCGATGCAGACGGGCAATGCAAGGAAAAGCGCGTATGAAAACGCCCTTTTCAGGACCCTCTCCACAGAACGGAGTTCGCCATCCGCTGCCCATCTACTTATTCTTGGGAACAGGGCGATCTGCAGTGCGACGGCGGTGAAGGTGGCAGCGGAGGTGAGCTGATACGCCACCCTGTAGATTCCCACCTCCGTGTTTCCCAGAAAATAACCGATCACGATCACATCTGTGTAACTGAATATGATGTTCCCCGAGGCGGTCAGGAATATCCAGAAGGAGAATGCGGCGAGGCTGCTGATGTGTCTGAAATCGAACCTCTTCAGCTGCAATCTCCCATATCTCCAGTAAAGGAGCGATCCTGCAAGCATTCCTGCAATGACACCACCCACGAGTCCGGCGAGTCCATAACCGAGGAGAACCGCCGCTATCTGAATGGCGACCTTCACCAGATAATTCACTATATCCCCGGTCTTCGAGATCCCCACTTTTCCGGTACCCATTGCCGTATTGCAACCGATGCTGAAGAGCAGGCCCGCGGAGAGTGCACAGATGAGTGGCATCAGCAACCCTTCTTCGTTTAGGTCGACAAAAAAATCCCTCGCGAAATAGATGACAAGCACGACAAGGATGAAGAGCGATACACGAAGGAGGAGGAATGCAGTGAAGTACTCCTCCTGTTCTCTCCCCTCGCTCATGCGCTTCACCGCGGCACCACCGATGCCCCCATCGCCGAAGAGCTCGACGATCCCGTAGTAGGCGAGGAAGAGGAAGTATCCCCCCATCACCTCAGGTCCCAGTAAATGAGCGAAGAGCATGGTGGAGACGAAACCGATGCCGGTCATCAGTACCGTTGCACCGAATGCGACACCGCTCTGACGCCTGACGGGTTCGACCCTCATGATGCGCGAGAGTATCCCTGACCAGATCACCCCTCCCCTCATTCAGCCTCCATTCGTGCGGGAGCCGGAATCATCATATGAACTGCATCCTTCGGCCTCTGGTCACCGGTATTGCCCACGATCTATCTCCGAATCACATTCATCTCTGCGAGACGAGCCGGTAGATACTCCTTCGTCACAAAGTCCAGTCCCCGGGCCGCGAACGCCTGTTGCTCTGACTTCAAACCGAGCTCGAGCTGGAGCGAGATCTGGCGCTGCCAGTACTCGCTGCTGAATCTGGGATCGGTCTTCTCCGCCTTCAACGCATCCACGTCCTTTGCGGAGAGCCTGTCGGAGGGGAGATCATAATCGCGGATATCGCTGGGCTGAACTCCCACGAACTTCGCCTGAGGTGTGGCGAGGAGCTCCGACATATGCGCACTCTTAATGGCACCATAGGCGACGCTCGCATAAATACGGTAGGACCAGGGATCTCCATCGGTGAAGACCACCACAGGGAGACCGAACTGACTGTTCAGACGGTTCAGCAGGCGGCGTGTGGAACGCGCCGGCTGACCCTTCAGATGCACCAGTATGGTGCCCCATTCATCATCGAATCCATTCTCGATGAGCCTCGCATACATACCGCCGGTCTCGATCGCGATGACGAAACCGGCATCGTGATCGAGTAACTCGACGTTTTCCATGTTGCTGGGGATCTGGTAACCCGCCTCCCCCACGTCCTGCTGGCAGTGAATCACCCGCTCACCTCTGCGGGTGAACTCCTTCAGGCGCAGGGGCCCGTACACACCTGCGCCGTCCTCCTCAGGCCTCAGATGGAATGCCTCTCTCTGGAGCCCGGAAAGGATCTCCAGATCCTCGACCAGATAATTGCTCTCGTCCTGCGTCTCGAACTTTGCCCTCTTCCAGCCTTCCGTGATATAGTACAGCTCTCTCAGCGTGGAGGAGCGATCCTCTCTCAGCTGCTGCTTGATGAACCAGATGACGAAGGCCATCTTGAGGAGATGGAGTGCACTCCTCTCGGTGTTCGCGATCCTGTGGCTCTCCCGATCCCCGTACTTCCAGACCTCGCTCTGCTCGTCGAACTCGATGTTCTGTTTGGTTCTGGTGGGCAGAGATATGGAAGGTAGCGATCCCTCGCTCATCTGCCGGTACCAACCATCGGCGATCGCGAGCAGCTGCTTCAGCGCCTGGATATCCCTCTCCTCTTTAGCGGTCATCATCGATCACCAGCTTGAGCGGTTCCTCAATCCCCCGGAGGTCGATGCTCCCTCTTCCTTTACCCGAATATTCCACCTGCCATGACTCCCCGGGCTCCAGAGTGCACCTCCAGGCGCGTGTGAAGTCCCCCTCATTTCCACTGCTGAAATCAGGTGCGATCGAGGGGTCGGGTGCCCCCTCCTCCGAGATCTCGAATACCGTTAAATCCACTCTCCTGTCTGTATAGTTCCGCAGCTCTATCCGCACCCTATCTCCAGAGATCCTCCGTCGTGCGACAAGCCGCCGCATGATCCTCCCCTCGATGGGGGATGTGTCCAGCGGTGGCCTCTCGACGATCTCGCTCACCTTGGCGGCGATCTCGGGGATGATGGCACAGATCGCCCTCGCCCTGTCCTCCGCCTGCTTCTTCCGCTCCCTCCTGGAAAGATAGCTCTTCAATTCCCTGCCCAGCTCTTTGAGGACCAGATCGATCTCCCTCTCTATCTCTGGTATGGCTGCTACCGCGTCCTTGCTCTCCGAGGTAAACGGCACGTTCGTCGATGCGAGGTGTACGAGTATGATTACGGGTCCGACAGGAAGGCCCTGCTGCTGCAGTCCGTACTGCTTCCAGTTTATGTCAGCTATGCAACCGGTGATCGCACATGCACCCTGCTGGTAGAGGAGGGGTACACGGTTAGCAAATCGGAGGATCTGTGCTCTTTCATCATGTGGCATCCGGCTGCTGTATCCGATGGCTGCTTCGATGAGAAACGGGTGGCCCGAGAAGACCGAAGCGGGTCGCGTCCTGGCTTTGACGAAGTCCAGTTCGAATTCCGACTCAAGGCTCTTCGCAATGAGATCTTCCCCGATGGGGGAGAGGCATTCATGGGCAGGCGGGGCAGGCAGGCTGATCGACTGCATCGCATCGAGCAGCTCTTTCTGCTCCTGATGGGTGAGCTTTCCTGCCTTTTTTCTGGCATCAATTCCGGCCTTCTGGCAAATCAGAGCGGCTGCCTTCTTCCCGACACGGCTGAACCTCTCTATGAGGAAATCCTCCAGTGGTAGATCGGCATCTGTCTGGATCATCCTTTTGAGTGTCCCCAGCTCGATCCCGTGGGGGTGCGGCTGAATCGGTCTCGGGCACCTGATCGGCTCGCTGCTCACACGTTCGAAGAGTATACTCTCGCCCTCGATCTCTGCATGAAGCCTTGCATGGGGATTCACGACCGATGTGAACTTCAGATAATCGAGCAGCCTCTTCTTTGCCACGAGGCTTCCCTTGAACTCGATCTCGACCCTCGTCCCATGGGGCCTGTCCCATACTGCTTCCGCCATCGACTTCACATCCGGTTCGTTCGTCTCTGTCTTCACCATCAGTTCGAATCTGTATGCCTTTTCGCGGGGATCGGTTCTCGTGGTGATCACGGCCGGTTTACCCGTCGTGAGCTGCGCGTAGAGGATCGCGGCACTGATACCAATCCCCTGCTGGCCCCGGCTCTGCTTGATCTGGTGAAACCTCGAGCCGTACAGCAGCTTCCCGAAGACCGGTGGAACCTGTTCAGGCACGATGCCCGGCCCGTTGTCCTCTACTGCCACACGAAGCACATCATCCGAGACCCGCCTGACACCGATGAATATGTCTGGAAGTTCTCCGGCCTCCTCGCAGGCGTCGAGTGCATTGTCGACCGCCTCCTTCACTGCGGTGATGATCCCTCTGGACGGAGAATCGAATCCGAGCAGATGCTTGTTTCTCTCGAAAAATTCTGCGACGCTGATGCTTCTCTGTTTCTTCGCCAGCTCACGCGCGATCTCCATGCGCGGCCACCTCACCGATCGCCTCCTGAAGGGTGAGCGTCCTCTGCTCTCCCGAGAAAAGATTTTTAAATGTCACAGTGTTCGTCTCGCACTCCTTCCTGCCCACGATGATCGCATATTCGGCGATCTTCGCTGCATGGGAGAGCTGCGAACCGACGCTCCTCTCCATCGTATCCCTCACCACAGAGATGCCCGCTCCCCTCATTCCTTTCGCAACGGCCGCTGCATACTCCTCCACTTCGGGCATGCCGATCACCGCAACGGCCGGCTTTCTGGGCACCCTGAACTCCCCCAGCGAGACCATCACCCTGTCGAAACCGATGGCAAAGCCGCAGGAGGGGAGATCCTCCCCTCCGAAGAGATGTGCCAGCCTGTAGGTGCCTCCACCAAGTACCTGGTTCTCTGCACCGAGATTTTGGGCAAAGGCCTCGAATACAGTCCCCGTGTAGTAATCCAGCCCTCTCGCGATCCCGAAGTTCAGGCAGTAATCTACCCCATATGTATCGAGCTCGCTGCAAACCCTCTGGATCCACTCCCCCTCCTCGATATGACCGATGATCTCGAAGAGCTCCTGGAGGGATCTGCATTCTGTCAGACCCTGAAGCCCATCATACAGATCAGGATGACCCGTTTCCTCCAGATACTCGCGCAATGCAGGAAACTCCCTCTTGTCAAGCAGCTGCATCACCCTCGCAGCCACTTCTTTCGGCAATCCCGAGAGGAGATGCTTCACAGGAGCGAGATGGCCAACCTGCATCTCGAAATCGATACCGCATCCCCTGAGCATCGCCTCTGCCAGCGCAATCACCTCTGCATCTGCCCGGGGACTGTCCGCCCCTATCAGCTCCACACCGAACTGCCAGAACTGTCTGTACCTTCCCTTCTGCGGCCTTTCATACCTGAAACAGTCGGCAAAATAGAACCAACGGATGGGCTTCGGTATGTTCCTGCCCTCGTTCACGAACATCCTGAGCACTGGCGCGGTGACCTCGGGCCTCAGCACCATCTCCCTCCCTCCTTTGTCCCTGAAGGTGTACATCTCCTGAATGATCGCCTCGCCCGAGCGGAGGGTGAAGAGTTCGAGCTCCTCGAAGGCGGGGGTGCAGACCTCCCTGTACCCCCACCTCCTCGCACATTCTCGCATCCTCGCCTCGATCCAGCGGCGCCTCTCCATCTCATCCGGAAGGAAGTCCCTCGTCCCTCTTGGCCTCTGAAACATCCTCAAAAATCTCCCCTGAAAATTTATTTTCCTCCCTTATCTTTTTTACATCGGCATTTCCCGAAGAACCGCTCCATCGGTTTTTCGTCGGTCCAGATCTTCTCCCTCGCCACACGCCCCTGGAGATAGAGGGCTCCGAGTATCAGACCCAGACCGATGATCTCACTGCCATAAAGAGCGAAGAAGAGGCCGAGGAGTGAAAGTGCAGAGTACAGCACACCTCTCATCGCTGCCTTCCTGTAACCCTTCAGCCCTGTCCTTCCATATATGCGCAGATCCCTCAGATAGAGGAAACTCACCCCTGCCGTGCCGAGGACCGCGACATAGAGGAGATAGGACATCTCACTATTATGGTTTATAACAGGAAGAGTTCATAGTTGTAGTAATATCCATGGGACCTTATCGCACCGTCAGGGAGGTGCTCCTGGCCTTCGGTGATGGAAGGATCTCCGCGGACGAGGCGGAGCGCTCCCTGAATGCCCTCGTGATAGAGGCGGTCTCAGACCTCGCACGGCTGGATGTGGGGCGTGGTGTGAGATGCGGCCTTCCGGAGATTGTGCTGGCAGAGGGGAAGGAGCCCGACGATCTTGCAGAGATCGCGTTGAGGCTGGCGGAGTCTGCAGGAAGGTGCATCGTCTCGAGGGTCAGCGAAGAGCAGAAAAAAACCATTGAAGCTCGTGCGGCACCGCTCTCCCTGAATTATGAATACAATGACCGTGCCCGGATCATCGTGCTGTCGCGCGAACCTCCGCCAACATGCGGGAGAGGCATCATCGGGATTCTGACGGCGGGGACCGCCGATATCAGGGTCGCGGAGGAGGCCAGGATCGTTGCGGAAGAGATGGGCTGTACGGTGAAGACCTCGTACGATGTCGGGGTCGCAGGTATCCACAGGGTACTGACCGCGCTGAAGGGGATGGGAGATGTGGATGTATTCATCGTGGCGGCCGGAAGGGAGGGGACCCTGCCGGCGATCGTTGCAGGTCTGGTGGACCGACCCGTCATCGGTGTTCCGGTGAGCACCGGTTATGGCTATATGGGGAGGGGAGAGGCAGCACTCGGATCGATGCTCCAGTCCTGTGCAGTGCTCGGGGTGGTAAACATCGATGCAGGTGTGATTGCCGGTGCATTCGCCGCGCAGATCGCGAGAAGAGGAGCAAAATGAAGA
Organism: Methanomicrobiales archaeon; assembly: GCA_029907705.1. GTDB lineage: Archaea > Halobacteriota > Methanomicrobia > Methanomicrobiales > JACTUA01 > JARYLJ01. The sequence continues at coordinate 30,327 of JARYLJ010000011.1, read as the reverse complement.
GAAGGGGATTTTACATCGGCAGATTCCAGCCGTACCACAATGGCCATCAGTCGGTGCTGGAAAGGATAGCGGAGATGGTGGACGAGATTGTGATCGGTGTCGGGAGTGCACAATCGAGCCATGAGCTGGAGAACCCATTCACGGGGGGTGAGAGGGTGCTGATGATCACCCGTTCGCTGGAGACCCTCGGCTGCCCCTTCTATGTGATCCCCATCGAGGATATTCAGCGCAATGCGCTCTGGGTCGCCCATGTCACCTCGATGACCCCTCCATTCGAAATCGTCTATTCCAGCAACCCCCTCGTCGTCCAGCTCTTCTCGGAGGCAGGATGGGAGGTCTCCTCGCCCGATATGTATAAACGGGAGACTCACAGCGGTACGGCAATCAGGGAGCGGATGCTTAGAGGCGAACCCTGGGAGCACCTCGTGCCCCGTGCAGTCGTGGAGGTGATCAGGGAGATCAGGGGCGTGGAGAGGCTCATCCAGATCGCGAAGGACGATCGCTGATCATGAGGCGTACATGCGAGATAGATGCATCGGAGAGAATGGCGACCGTAACTCCATTCGAAATCATGTTATCTAATGCAGCCCGATCCTGTACTGTGAGGAGAGATGGATAGCACCGAGGGTGAGAATCGCGTTCATAAATGCAGGATGTGGATCGGAGTCCCCGTCGTTGCATTCGGAGGGATCGCAGGCAATCTATCTGGGATATCATTCCCCCTCTTCAGGGAGGCGGGCATCTTTGGTTGCATCGCCGGCTCCTTCCTGCTTGCATATATCGCCCTGAAAAAACCGAGGAAGGACATCGTCTCTCTCGCGGTTCCGCTCTTTACCCTGATCATGTTCCTCTCTCCTGACGTCGAGCATGGGTGGCCTCTCCAGATCCTGTTCGCGGCGAGCATCACCATACTGGCGATCAGGCTGGAGAAGAGGTTCAGCACCCCTCTGCCGGAGCGGTCGGCAGAGGATGGGGACGGGTACGAAGAAGAGGACGAGGAGGACGAACAGGATGAAGAAACTGCTGAATGAGTATATCGAAAGGATAAGGCCGATCGGCAACCAGATCGGGGCGCCGATGGGGCATCGAATCGCCCTTGCAATGCTCACATTCAAGATGGGGCTATACACCGATTCGGAACAGCGTTGCATCGAGGCACTGGAGGACAGGGAAGGATACAGGCTGCCTCCATTCGTCAGGAAGGCGCTCGACATCGTAAGGGCAAGAGCTCATGATCTCGCCGAAAATGTGGTGCTATCCCCGAATCTTCCTGATTTCGAGGGTCCAGAGATGGAGATGGTCCCGATACGGATATCGCCCCAGGTGGTGGACGATCCTGTAAGGCTGAGAGTATCGAATGCGGTCATCGTCCTTTATGCAACCGCGCTGGCGAGCTCTCCCGACGATGCACCGGCGCTGGAAGAGCAGGAACGCTATATTTTGCAGCTATACATGCCATACATGAAATTGCTGGAGGGGTGAATCGATTTCACCATTAAGGCGCTCAATTCCTGAACTCATGTTCAAGTGCATGGAACAGGAGAGAGCATTACCGGGAGAGCAGATCGGAACCGAAAAGATCGGGGCGAAATGCCGAATACGTCCATGGTCGAACTCGCAGGAGGCGACCTCGCCAACAATCGCAAACGTTCTTCTGGTGGCGATCACCATTATCCTCGCCATTCTCGTGCTCCTTCTCTTCTCTCTTCCGTATTTCAGCTACTTCGCCGAACCACCCAGGATCATCGAGATAAAAGCCATATACCATTCGAGCGAGATCGCACCGTATCAACTGAATTACGACAGCAGGGTCGTCCTTCTCCACAACGGGAGCGAGTATCTCCTCAATGACCACATAAGGGCGGAGATATTTCTGAATGGCGTCAGGATTCCGGCGGTCGTCGATACTCTGAACGGACACCACTTCATCGCCACCCGCCATTATGGCGTCCAGTGGATCGGTGGTTCGGGATGCTCCGGGGATTACTGGCAGCCTGGCGAAAAACTGGTCATCGACCTCGCAGATGGGACGATTCACGAACAGGACGAGGTGAGGGTCGACATCATCGAGAGGGCGACGAACAGGACGATCTCGAGGGATATCTTCCGCCAGCAGGGTGGGAGAGCCCCGCCGCCATGGAGATACTGCCTTCCGTATCCACTGAACCTGAATTGCAGGTAACCTCCAGAGTGTCACTTCCAGAGAGGGATCTCTCGCACGGAGCACGGGGAGGAAAAGCCCGTCATGGCAGTGGAGGGCGCCTCATATTATGGATCTCGTGCATCAGCTCGCGATGGAAGCTGAGCATCATATCGCCCATGAGTCCGAATATGAAGATCTGGAAACCGAGGGTGATCAAAAGCATGGTGAGAATCGTGAGTGGAATGTGCTCGATTCCCTTCAGCCACTCCAGCACGATGTAGGCGCCCACGCCGGTACCGACGAGGGCCGTCACGAGGCCGATCAGCCCGAAGTAGAAGATCGGGTTGTTCATCTTCGCGAGGCTGTAGATCGTCCTAGCGATGCGCATCCCATCCCTGAAAGGGCGGAGCTTCGTGAGTGTTCCGTGCCTCACCATGTAGCTGACAGGGACGACCACGATTCGGTGCTGGTTCCTGACCGATTCAACGGCGATCTCAGCCTCGATCTCGAAACCACCTTCGAATAGCTGCATCTGGCGAATCGCGGCCATTTTGAAGGCGCGATAACCGGAGAGTATATCACTCAGATACGCCCCATGCGCCACCTTGAAAAGATAATTGAGGACACGATTACCGTAGAGGTTCAGACCTGAAAATGCATCTCTTCCTCTGGTGAACCTCTCCCCGATCACCTGATCTGCACCTTTGGCAAGGGGGGTGAGCATCAGCTCTGCATCCGCGGGGGAGTACGTCCCGTCTCCGTCGATCATCAGGACATACGGACTCGTGATCTTCGAAAACGCCTCGATGATCGCGTTCCCCTTTCCTCTGCCTGTCTGGACGAGAACCTCCGCACCCTCCCTGATCGCGAGTTCAGCCGTTCCATCGGTGCTGTGCCCGTCCATCACCATAATCCTTGGAAAACCCATCGCTCTGAACTGACGGACGAGTTCACCTATCGTGGGCGCCTCGTTCAGAGTCGGGATCAGAATGGTCACTTCGTCCGGGCTGATATCCATCAATAGTCTATATCAGATAGCCTGACATAATTGCTTTCATGCATACCGCCAAGAAGGGCATTCGCGCGCTCGGAATCGCAGAGAGTTTCAGGGGGCGTGCCCGTTCCATCCTCGCCGGAGTGGTGATGCGGAAGGATCTCATGATCGATGGTGTGGGGTACGGTGAGGTGACCGTTGGCGGCACTGATGCGACTCAGGGTGTGATAGAGCTCTTCCGAAGCCTTCGGAGATGTGATATTAATTTCATGATGCTGGGCGGTTGCGTGATGGCATGGTTCAATATCATCGATCCGGCCGAAGTCTTTTCCGCAAGCGGTGTACCGGTGATCGTGGTCACATACGAAGACTCCGAGGGTCTGGAAGAGGATATTCTCCGGCACTTCCCCGGTGATGAGGAGAGGTTGCATGCATACAGACGCCTCGGCCAGAGGAGAAGGTTGAGGCTGAATACAGGATATGAGATCTACATCAGGTCATGGGGGCTGGACGGGAGGACAGACGAAGTCCTCTGTCAGCACTTCACCCGTGTAGGGAAGATTCCGGAGCCGATCAGAGTGGCCCGGCTACTGGCGAGGGCGATGCTGAACTATCGTAAAGTGCACATGGAAAGAGGTTTTCTGGGTAGCGACGATCAATCAGACGAGAGAGACAACCCCTCTCGCGATGAGGGTTACCGCGATGGCAGCGAGAAGCATCCCGAGCATCCTGGCGAAGACGCCGATGACAATATCTCCGAACACACGGAGGATTAGCGAGGAGAGTCTGAGTATCAACCAGGTGGCGACGAGCGAAAATGCGATCGCGAGCGCAGGGATCAGGACGCCGAACTGCGACGAGAGCAGAAGGACGGTCGTGATCGTGCCAGGTCCGCACAGCAGGGGTGTGCCGATGACGACCCCTGCAGCATTCGCCTGGCCCTTATCCTCCGGATGGATATGAATACCCAGCGACTCCTGCATTCCCAGAATAAAGAGGAGCACGCCCCCAGCCACCTCGAAACTGGCGATCGTAATTTTGAGTGTGTCGAAGATGAGGAAGTTGAAGAACAGGAAGATATACATTAGAACACCAGCCACTGCGACTGCGATGAATGCCTGATGATTGATCTCCTCATCGGTCCTCCCCTTCGTCATCTCGGCAAATATGGGCACACTCAGCAGGGGATCGAGTATGATAAAGATGGCGCCAAAGGAATAGAGGAGAGAAGCGATGAATTCCTCCATATCTGCATTTTATTAGCAGCGGTTTCGGATAAACTATCCCTTTTCAATCCGAGGAAATCATGGTATAAGGCAGATCGATCCCTTCCATTCATATCCTTTGATGACAGAGATCGCGTGCTGAATCGCGCGATCCGGCAGTGATGAAGATGGGGATACTGGATATGTGGAAGAGACACAGGCTGGCCTCGCAGCTGCATGATCCCGACCCCCGCATACGAATCGAAGCGGTCGAGGGGATCGCAGAGATCGGCGGGAGCGGGATGATCGATCTGCTGCTGAATGCACTGCATGAACCATCCAACAAGGGTCTTGTTCAGGCCAGGATCATCGCCGCACTCGGGTTTTTGCGGTCGAGGGAGGCCATCCCATTGCTTCTCCGAATCCTCACGGATATGAATGATTCCTCGACCGTCGTTCGTAAGAGGGCGGCAGAGGCACTGGGAGATATCGGTGACGCAGAAGCGGTAAGGCCGATGATGCAGTTACTCTGCGATGGCGAACAGAGAGACCGGATCGATGAAGAGCTGGCGGCACGGATCAGGTCCTCACTTCTGGAGATAGGAGGACGGAATCATCATCCATTCCTGGAGGCACTCAATTCCAGTGATACCTGCATCAGGATCGAGGCGATAAGAGTACTCGGAGATCTGGGCAGGAGTGACCTGATACCTCATCTTCGGGATGCACTCGCAGACCGTCATTACATGATCAGGATCGGGGCCGCGGCAGCCCTCGGCAGGATCGGAGGGGCCGGGGAGATTGAGGCACTATCTTCAGCGATGAAGGATGTGAACAGGGATGTGAGGGATGCGGCGAAGCATGCGATTCTGGAGATCAGAAGGCGGTTTCAGGAGGCGAATCCACCGACGGGAGGAGGTTATGAAAATGGAGGGGAAACAAAAAGCTGAGATCCTCCGTTTCTGCCCTTCAGAGGCATCTCAGGCATTCCGGGTATCTGAAAAACTCTCTTCGAGGAGGTCGCCGTTACCGATGACGATCGAGGCATATAAATCGCCTGCCCCGATGATGTTCAACCGACAGGCATGTCAGGAGTGGCGATGAAGGGATCGTCCGCGACGCAGCCGGTGGCGGAGAGATTCGATCGCTGGTTTGACGAGCATCCCCGTATATACCAGTCGATCCTGAATGCACTGGAAGGATTGATCCCCCAGAAGGAGAGGTCTATCGAGATAGGTGCAGAGACGGGAAGATTCGCGATCCCCCTCCAGATGATGGCAGGCATTGAACCATCCCCGGAGATGACGAAAATCGCGAAGGGAAGGGGTCTTGAGGCGATTATGGGGGCGGGTGAATGCCTCCCGTTGCAGGATATGCGGTTCGGATGTGTACTCTTCGTTTTCGGTTCTTTTTTCATCGAAGATGTGGGAAGAACGATATCCGAGGCATTCAGGGTGTTGCGGCCCGGTGGGGTGCTGATCTTCACCGTCATCGAAATGGATAGCCCCCTCGGGCAGGAGCTGGTGAATGATGCGGAAAGCAGGTTGTTTTTCGAGAGTGCCAGGTTCAGGGGGGATGTGACCTTGAAGAAGGAACTCCGCGATGCGGGTTTTGCCCGAATAGAGGTGGTGCAGGTCGTATTCGAGGATTACGGGGAGAAGGCAAGTGGAATGTCTGTGATCAGGGCCCATAAACCAGCAACCCGGCAGGGGTGACTGGGACGGGTTCCTGTCTCTCTTCATCGATCCTTATTGGTCCCATGGTTTTTGGGGTGGCGTTATCGCGAGAAGAGTCGTACAGCAGGAGTTTTTGGGCTTTCTCGCAGAGTCGATGTGGATTAGAATCCGGTCCTTCGGGCGATGGATAGCGACCCATCAGGGGCAGTGGCTGATCTTTTCATGCCGTCCCGCGTCCATGACCAACGGGCCGTTGATCCATCTTTTATGAAGTGGCCAGATGAGGCGTGACACTCAAAAAAGCGGAATATTCCCTTATCCTAAACTCTCGACCTCTTTTACGCCTCAATCTACCTTCCGGGCCTTCAACCTCTGCGGAGCAACATCAGAAGTATCTGCGAGGAGTGCTCCACCACCGAGGTGAGTATATACGCCTGAAGAAGGTCCGATGCGGCTGCAAAGGTGCCGTGCCCGCGTGCGATCACCACCGGTGATGAGGATAGGCCTCTGACCACCGATCCGGCCAGTTCCACCGATCCTGGCTCCCCCTCCACCACAGGCACTCTCGGTGCCAGAAGCCTGCCTTCGCTGTCCAGAGGGAGCAGCTCCCACTCCAGCAAAGAGAGGGCGATCGCGTGCGGCGGATGCGCATGGAGGATCGCATCGAATGTCGAATTCATATATATATCCCGATGAACAGGATATTCGGTGGACGCGCACTCTGGAACGGGTCCATCGAAGGGGACGAACACCGGCTCCCACGCCGCATCCATGAACTCTCCCCGGCGTTTGATATGGAAACCTCCATCGGCACGCAGGCTCATATTTCCGAAGTTGGCCCGTACGAGCCCCTCCTGCAGGAGGCGCCGGCCTATCCATTCAGGCTTCTGATTCGGCATCCCTCGCATAACCCCTTCACGCACCGCTCCTTTGCGTACTCCACCATATGTGCATGCGCCTGCTGGCAGACGCCTGGCTCTTCTGGCAGCACCTCTCCAAAAAGTCTTCTCAGCTCGGAATTTTTCGTCATGACACCGGCGCAGGTGCATATCTTTCTGGTGTAATCATCGATCACGAATACCGGACGTGAAAATGCATAACAGAGTATACTGTCCGCGGTCTCTTCACCAATACCCTTCACGTGCAGCAGTTCCTCCCTGAGCCTGGATGTGGACATGGAGTCCATTGCACCGATCCCTCCGAGTCGTTGGACGCACTCCGCCAGTGCCTTCAGACGTTTCGCCTTGACGCGATAGAATCCCGTGCACCTGATCAGATCCTCGATAACTCCCTGATCCGCACGGTACAGGGCCTCCATATGACCGAAGCCCCGCGATTTGAGCTCCGAGATAGCTCTGCCCACATTCTCCCATCTCGTCTGCTGTGTGAGTATTGCTCCGATCATGATCTCGTCGGCGGTGCCTCTCCACCACGGCAAACTGCCATATCTTTCTGCGAGGTATTCGAGGATGGTGGAGATCCTAAAGGAATCTGACCCCGACATCCTTCATTCTGCTGTATTTTCCTATATTCAGCAGGAGCGGCGTCAGGCTCTCCACCATCGGGGAGACGGCGAGCGGTCCGGCATCGAAGGCTTCGAGTTCGGGCACACTCCCGGCCAGCTCCATCACCCTCTCCTTCGCCGTGGGATCATCCCCGCACACGGCCACCGAGTATCTGAGGGGTTTCTCCAGATCACGCCATCTGTTGGCGGCGATGTTATTGAACGCGACGCAGAGGCGTGCATCGGCGGGGAGAAGCCTCTTCACCATGAGGCCGGCAGACCCTTCAGGGGGCGGAGCATGGAAGAAGTATTCAGCCCTCTGGATCGGGTTGATTGGACTGACGACGATCTTCCCTCCGAAACCCTTCAGTGTGGAGATCGTATTCGCCGCATGGGGGAATGGGACGGCCAGAATGACGATCTCTGCTGAGTCGACCGCCTCCTGATTGTCGCATCCCTGCACCCTGCAGGGGAGTTCGAGGGAGCCGAGCAGCGTTCTGCAGCTCAGGCTGCATGTCTGCGCCTTATCACGCTCCCTTGATCCGATGAATACCTCGTGCCTCTGCGAGAGGCGGAGTGCCATCCCCTCCCCGATTTCCCCTGTGCCTCCGACGATTCCTACCTTCACTTCTCCACCAGCGGTCTCAGTATCGTCTCGAGGGTCCCTGCATCGGTCAACCCCTCGAGCCTTCTGATCTCCTTTCCGTTCTTCTCGATGATCAGCGTGGGAACGACGGTGATGCCGTAACGGTCCGCAATATCCATGTGCTGATCCACATCCACCTTTTTAATCTCTATCGCATCCCCCATCCTCTTCTTCAGCTCCTCCAGTTTGGGAGATTGAAGTCTGCAGGGTCCGCACCAGTCGGCATAAAAATCGATTAAAACGGGTTTTGCCATCGATTCACCATATACTTTTCTCTTGGGTATTTTAATAAAGGTTGTTGAATGGCGTATGCCCGAGTGCGAAAGCGGTCTGGAGTTCACTGTATCGCTTATTTCATGATTTCTGATGATTTCAGAAGAGGAATTTCAACAGGCATCACCACCACGCTCGATGATCACCTCCGTCTCTGCTGATTTGTCTGTCTGGAGATCACTGGGAGCGAGGGTATCGTGTTCACTTCAAAATGGCAGTGGCATACAGGCAGTGAACCAAGAGGATCGCAGATATCCTGAAAAATGCAATGGGGGGCACCCCCTGTCGATAGAATATGAGGTAAAACCAGGCGATCATACATGTCAGATCGCAGTTGAATGAAAAATTTCGGAGATCGGGCCGCCCGCACCCTCCTCGGTTTTTTAAAGTCAGCTCCTCTCCGCATCCTTGCGAGAACACCCAGGGAATCTGCGATTCATCGGTTTTCACCTCTCTTTTATTCTCTCGAGAGGACGTCGTTATCACGACTTCGAACATGAATACAATCGGGAATTCTGGATTCAGGATATCGCTCGTGTCGAAGCGATCAGATCGAACGCGGCGGCCACTGCATGCATGTTTCGGATAACGAACTCAATGCATCTCTTCCATGTTCTCGGTATGTGTAGAAATCGCCCGAAGTTCGATCAGGGACAGATCGGGGGAATCGCACACCGGGGCGCCTCCTGCAGGAATGAAAACGCAGGCAGCAGGCAGACGGGCGATCGAAATTATCTGGAGGGGTGAATCGGATCATTCCAGAAAAAATGAAATATTGACCATGACAGGGCAGCCAGAGAAAATTATTCTTCCAGGGTGGAGATATCCCCCGGATCCATCCCCAGCTCCTTTGCCTTGAGCACCCTCCGCATGATCTTGCCGCTGCGTGTCTTCGGGAGCTTGTCCACGAACTCGATCTCGGACGGGACCGCGATGGGCCCCAGCATCATCCTCACATGGTACTGGAGCTCGGAGACGAGTTTCTCCCCGGCTCTGAACCCCACTCTCAGAATGACGAATGCCTTGATGATATTGCCTCTGACCGGGTCGGGTTTTCCGATGACTGCCGCCTCCGCGACCGCCTTGTGGGAGACGAGCGCGCTCTCCACCTCTGCGGTGCCGATGTTGTGGCCGGCCACGATGATGATGTCATCTGCACGCCCCAGGATCATGATGTAGCCCTCAGCATCCTTCACCGCGAGATCTCCGGCCATGTAGACGTTATCCAGGGTGTACCAGTATTTTCTGTAACGTTCGTCGTTCTTGTATACGGTGCGCAGCATCGCCGGCCAGGGCTCCTTTATCACGAGAAAACCACCCTTTCCGGGCGGCACGCTCTTCCCATCCTTCGTGATCACATCCGCCACCACGCCAGGGATGGGTTTGCCTGCAAAACCCGGCTTCATCGGTTCCCCGATCATCGTCGTGATCATCTGCATGCCGGTCTCCGTCTGCCACCAGGTATCGACGATGGGGCACCGGCCGCCTCCGATTACGTGGTAATACCATTCGAATGCCTCAGGATTCAGCGGTTCGCCCACCGATCCGAGGATACGCAGGGAACCGAGGTTGTACTTCTTCGGCCATGATTCCCCCATCTTCATGAACATTCTGATGGCGGTGGGGGCGGTATAGAAGACGGTGATCCCCTCGTCCTCGATCAGTTTCCACCAGCTGCCCGGATCAGGGAAGTCGGGTGTCAGTTCTGTGATGAAGACGGTCGCACCGGCCGCCAGCGGACCGTACAGGATGTATGAATGCCCCGTGATCCAGCCCGGATCTGCGGTGCACCAGTACACATCGTTCTCCTTCAGGTCGAAGATGTTCTTTGTGGTATAGTACGTCCCCACCATGTAACCGCCGCAGGTGTGCACGACTCCCTTCGGAGTGCCCGTGGAACCGCTCGTATACAAGATGAAGAGCGTATCTTCGGCATCCATCACCTCCGGAGGGCATTCCGGAGGAACGTCCCTGATCATCTCCTGGTAATCGATCTCCATATCCTGGAGCTCGACGAGCGGTTCGCGCCTCCTCAGCACCACGACCTTCTCCACGCTCGGGGCATTGATCAGGGCATCCTCCACCACGGACTTCAGGGGTATGGACTTGCCGCGCCGCATCGCGATATCTGCGGTGACCACGATCTTCGCCTGTGCATCGTTTATTCTGGTGTTGAGCGCACTGACACCGAACCCGCCGAATACCACGCTGTGCACCGCACCAATCCTGGCGCAGGCGAGCATCACAATCAATTGTTCGGGGATCAGGGGCATGTATATGCAGACGCAGTCCCCTTTCTTCACCCCCAGGTTCTTCAGGCCGTTTGCGCAGCGCATCACCGCCTTGTAGAGCTGCTGATACGTGTAGATGCGCTGTTCACCGTTCTCTCCACGCCAGATGAGCGCCGCCTTGTTTCTCCTGTGGTTCTTCGCGTGACGATCGAGGCAGTTGTATGTGATGTTCAGCTTCGCATTCAGGAACCATCTCGCGTAAGGGTAGTTCCACTCCATCACACGATCCCATGTCGAGAACCAGTCCAGTTCTTCTGCAATCTTCCCCCAGAATGCCGAAGGATCGGCGATGAACTCATCGTACATCTTCTGATAGTCCTTCACCCACGCGTTCTCTTTATACGAGGGATCCGGGTAATACCTCTTCTCCTTCTCGATGAGCTTCACATCGAACCGTTCAGCCATGTTCCCTCCATTTTATCATAATTAATCATTAAGATTAAAAGCTATTCAAGATTTTGGTCGGCTGGCGGCGATCGAAGGCAGGTAATCGTTCGGAATTTCAGGCATGCAAACTTTTTTTATCTGGATCCCCGCGAGGATGCAGGGTATCTGGCCTCCATTCGACCCTCCGGATCCATGAGAACCGGGGTGCTCAGTCCCACTGCAGCGACGGCGGCGAGAGCTCCGATCTTCCCTCTCCCGCCGTGCAGGATGATGCCGTTTTCTTCCGCCACCCTCTCTGCCTCCTCTGTTGTGACAATTCTTCCTCTGGCCCCCGCCAGGTAGTCACGCAGTTCGGGAGTGACGGAGAATCCGGTCTTGAAGGCAATCCCCCATTCAGGGGAGAAAGACCCGTCGGAGACGAAGTGGATGACCCTATCCTGGAGATCTCCGAAGATTTCGGGTTCGATCGCCACCTCGATGAAACTGGCATAGTTGCCGACGGTCTTTTCGGGGAGGTCGGGATTCAGGATGACGACCTGATGCCCGATCGGCATCACGCCCTCCATCCTGGATATGAACTGGAGGAGCGCGATCGCGAGTGCGAATGTCGCACCTTCCATGCTGCTGTCGGTATCGTCGATGCCGATGGCGAGGTAGGTCAGCGCCCTTGTGATCACCTCCCCTTCCACGAGTCCGCCCTCCGATCTGATGAGATCCACCCTCGTGACCCCGTCCGCCTGACCCATCATCTCGGTCAGCGAATATGCGGGGCCTCCGACACACCTGATGCGCTGGACCAGTGCGTTCCCGGCCTCCTTCCTGATCTCGAGGACTCCCACGGAGGGCTTCGGATACAGCCCGATGTCAGCGTCCCCCTCTCCCAGGCGGCCGCATTCCCTGAGTAGCGTGCCATCCCTGATCACCTCACAGAGTGCTCCGCCTGCCAGCCTGTGATGGTGTTCGCAGAACGCAGCAGAACTCGCGCTCAGGCACTCATGGTATATCTGCACCCATTCCCCGTCGAGCGTGGTGAAGATCCTCTTGCAGGCACTCCGGATGATCGCGCTGGTGGCGGCGTAACGGGCCGCCTGCCGCCCCTTCTTTCCCTCCAGGAGCATGATGCACCGTTCGGAAAGCAGTCGGTTGATCCAGTCCTGGGCGGTACTTCTGGGGCATCCTGCCTTCCTTGCAATATCGGTGACGGTGAAATGCCCCTCTTCCAGCGTGAACCTCTTCATCAGCTGGAGGAACTGCCGCCTCTTCTCAAGCACCCCTGGCATAGCGCTCTTTTATATGGAGGATGTCCCCGATCACCGCACTCGCGGTCTCTATCGAACCGGCGCCCTTTCCCACGAATGTGAGCGCCCCAGCGAGGTCCGTGGTGAGTGTGATCGCATTGAGTGTCCCGTTCACCACGAGGGGGTGGTTTCTGGGTATCAGGCGTGGAGTGACCCTGCAGATTCCCCTCTCCGGTATCGCCTCTGCTATAAGACGGATGGTTGCATCCTCGTCTTCGGAAAGCCTGATCGCATCGGGTGTGATCTGATCGATGCCGGTGACAACGACATCTTCGAGCCGGAGATCGGTCTCCCAGATCGTATTCGAGAGGATCACCAGCTTGATCGCCGCATCGATGCCCTTCACATCGTACGTGGGATCCGCCTCTGCCACACCCATCTCCCGGGCTTCAGCGAGCGCCTGGTCGTATGTCAGCCCCTCCTCCGCCATTCTGGTCAGGATGAAGTTGCTCGTCCCGTTCAGGACTCCATGCAGCGATTTCACGCTGTTTCCCCGCAAACCCTCTTCGAGGACATGCATGATGGGGATCGCTCCGCAGACGGTCGCCTCGTACCGGAGCTGGACCCCATGCGATAGGGCTGCCCTGCGGAGTTCCTTCAGATGGAGTGCGATAGGGCCTTTGTTCGAAGAGACCACGTGCTTACCTCGCGAGATCGCCTCTCTGATAAATGTGGCGGCGGGCTCTGCAGTCTGGATATTCGTCGGAGAAACCTCCACCAAAAGGTCGTACTCCCCCCTCTTCACCACATCCATGGGGGAGATGCCCACGTCCCCCACCACGAATCCCCCCCTCTTTCTCTCGAGGACACCAGCGAGGTCGACGCCATCATCCCTCATCAGACCGCTCCGTGAATCCGCGATCGCGGTGATGGTCAGGCCGAGATCCTTCCTCATCAGCACCGAGGCGATCCCCTGCCCCACCGTCCCGAAACCGATCATCGCGATCCTCATGATTCCTCACCCAGAGGCTCGATGACCAGAATATCCTTCTCTCGGGCGACTTCCCTGAGCACCTCCACCGCCCGATCCATCGACTCCGCGCTGGTCGCCCTTATCGTGATCCTGGCTGAGGAAGGTTCGGAGATGGCCGGCATGATCATCTCCAGCTCTGATACCTCTGCAAAACCCGTCTTGTCGATCCGATCCACGGTGTCCGTCAGGTCGGTATGCATGATATGCCCGATCATGATGAGTGATCGCCGATGCAGGAGGCGTTGCGTTCCGAGTCGCTGAATACTGACGCCCTGGTCGCGCATCCTCGCGAGCAGCTCTTCCAGTCTCCCCTCGGGCAGCTCGACGACGATCTGAACGCTGATGATATCCTTCTTCTCGCGCCTCTCTTCGCGCTGATGGATAACGGCGATGATATTTCCGCCCGTGTCGGATACCGGTTTGAGTGCTCTGACCAGCTGGCCGGGAGTGTCGCTCATCTCCAGCTTCATCGATACCTGCACCAATCTCAACGCCCTCCCGGGATCAGGTGCCTGTGCAGGTGGCCGTCATCTGGATCTTTAAATCCATTCAGATACTGAAACAAGCCTCACCCCTCTTCTGTATTCATCCCACTCACTCATCCGCTCTATCATGATATATATATCCACGAATGGGATTGATGGGTGGGGCAGGTCCAGACATCCGCCACCCATCAGTTATCGAATTTTTCGGGCTAATACGCCTTCAGATGGAGCCCGGAGCACTCACGACGACCTTCATCGCCTCCGCAATCTCAGGCAATAATTCGGCAGGAAGCCCCATCACCATCTCATGGTCGGCGATCCCCGAGAATCTCCTCGAGCCGTCGCAGCCCAGGGAGAAGTTCGGCTCTCCTGTCAGATAGGTCTGGGCCGTCGCGTCTGCACAGACGGACTGGATGCCGGCCATGGTGGAGAATATCCTGCCGCCTGTCCTGAAGAGCCTTGCCTGCGCCAGTTTGAGCATCGCTCTCGGAGGGGCGACGATGATGACGACATGCGGGGAGAAAGGCGTCTTTTCCAGCGGTGCATACAGCGTCGCAAAGGTCTCTGTTCCAAGGTGAGGAACCTTCTCGATCGTCCTCTTGCACGCAGCCCAGCTGGAAAACTTGCCCAGCTTGTAATAGAACTCCCCTGACTTCAGACTCTCCGTGATGTCCCTGAGTCCCATCGCCCATGCACCACCCATGCACTGGTGCTTCTGCACTGTCGCATAGAATATGGCACCATTCCTCCTCGCGAGGTTCACCATCTGGCAGTGGCGCATCTGTTCCGCGATCTCCTCCATTCCGGCGGGTATCGCCTCCCTGTTCCTCGCCAGATTGATCGCCACCGGAGATCCCTCGAGGCCGAGGTACTCCTTCAGCGTGGACGAGATCTGGGCGTAGGGTATGTTCATCCTCATATCCTCCATCGTTTCACATCCTGAACAGATCACGATTCTCCTCGCCCATGATTAAGGTGATTGAACGTACATCAAAGGTTTCGAAGTTTTTTATTCACCTTTTCGAAAAAACCCCTTCCCACATCGACGAAGAGCGCCGGTTCTGCTGATCGCTCCAGTACGAGCGTCTCGCCACCCTTCAGGTTCCAGACACGCTGACCGTCGAGCACCAGGCGGGCGGGCTTGGGGCCTTCCAGCTGTATCTGGAATCTCCTCTCGCATGAGATGAGCCAGGGGCGTGAGGAGAGCATATATGGCGCGAGCGGGACGAGGAGGAATGCCTCGACCTTTGGATCCACGATCGGCCCGCCGGCGCTCATCGCATAGGCGGTCGAACCGGTCGGGGTGCTGACAAGCACGCCGTCCGCCCTGAAGACCTCCGCCACCACGCCGTCGACGAGGACCCTGAATCTGAGCATCTTGGCAGGCCTGCTCGTCACGATGACCATCTCGTTCAGGGCATCCCCGAGTTCTTTCCCATCGGATCTTATGGAGATCCTCATCCTCCTCTCGATGGAGAACCCGGTCCTGATTCTTGTGAAGAATTCGATCGCCTCGTCCGGTTCCACGTCCGCCAGGAAACCGACCTCGCCCCAGTTGAGACCTATCACCGGTATCTGCTTCTGCATCCTCTGTATCGTCCGCAGCACGGTACCGTCTCCTCCAACGACGACCACGAGGTCCGTATCGGGGTCAAGCCCGAGGTGCTCCCTGTCGCTGATTGTTCCACGGAGATATATCGCATCAAATCCTTCTTTCTGGAGTTTCACCGCGAGGTCTGCTGTGAAATCTACCGCCCTCCTGTCGTCCATCCGCGATACCAGTACGAGCCTCATGCCTTCCTTCACCTGATATATTCGATGACCTTCCCATGAAGGTAGCCGTTCGTAGCGACGATCGTCCTTCCGATGCTCACCTCTTCAGGAAATGTCAACTCCTCGCCATTCGCATCCGTAACGATGCCGCCCGCCTCCCTGCATATCAGCATGCCGGCGGCGGCATCTGTCACGCGGAGAGTCTCCCTGATATCGATGAAGCCATCGATTCTTCCTGCCGCGACATAGCAGAGCTCCAGTGCGGAGGCACCCAGAAGACGCCATCTCCTCACCCTCCCGCCGAGGGCGAAGATCCGGTTGGGATCGAACTTCCTGCCGTAGATGCTCATCGCACAGCCATGGAGTGTCGAGGTCTTCGAGACATGGATCCTCTTTTCCCCGATGAATGCCCCCTTTCCCTTTTCTGCACTGAAGCTCTCCCCGTGCGGGATGTCTCGAACATAGCCCTTCGTCACTTTGCCGCCCACCGCGAAGGCGATGGAGATCGCAAAGAATGGAATCCCGCGTGTCGCATTGAAGGTACCGTCGATCGGATCGAGGAAGACGGTTCCATGCTCCCCATCCAGTGCGACCTTTCCCGCCTCCTCGCTGATGACGAGGCTGCATATCTGACTCGCCTTCAGATATTCGATGGCGCAATCCTCTGCAACCCGGTCGATTTTCTTTGTCGGAGTTCCATCCGCCCCCAGTCCGACCACCTCGGCACCAGCCACGGTACCTGCCAGTTCTTCGGATATCTCCGTCACCGCATCGGCTATCTCGTCGCAAACGCGGAAGAAATCGGACATATCTGCCCCCGTGGTTTACGCTGTATTTATGTGATAAGATCGTGATAAATTACTTGCATCTTGTGAGTGAATCTGATGAAGGAACAGACAGAGGTCGGAAAACTTAAAGAAGGGAGATATGTGGTGATCGATGAAGAACCGTGTAAGATAGTCGGTATGGCGGTCTCAAAGCCGGGAAAGCACGGAGCTGCGAAGGCAAGGATCGATGCGATCGGTATATTCGACGGCCTGAAGAGATCCATCGTCCAGCCGGTCTCTGCGAAGGTGTACGTTCCGATCGTGGAGAGGAAGAGCGGCCAGGTGATCTCCATCTCAGGGGATGTGGCGCAGATAATGGACGTCAAGGATTACGCGATGTTCGAACTTTCGGTCCCTGAGGAGATGCGCAGCCGGATCGAGGTCGGAAAGGAGTACACCTATATAGAATCGATGGGAAAGAGAAAGTTCGACTGATCTTTTTTCAACAGTTATGACCACTCTCTTTGCGGATGCGAAAGAGGAGGAGGAGCAGGCGAAGTATGTGATTCTGGGTGTTCCCTATGACGGGACCACCTCGTTCAGACCGGGCACGCGTTACGGGCCGCGTGCCATAAGGGAGTACTCCTGCAACTTCGAATCGTATATGCCACATCACCATGTGGATCTGATAAGCGTCCCGTTTTTCGACCGTGGTGATCTGGAGCCGGAGTGCTCCCCCGAGAGGGTGGTGGCGCAGGTCGAACAGGAGATCGAAGGGATCATCCAGCGCATGAAGGTGCCGATACTTCTGGGTGGGGAGCATTCGATTACGATCGGCGCCGTGAGGGCGGCGAGACCGGATGTTTACATCGTCTGCGATGCCCACCTCGACCTACGCGAGGAGTATCGGGGATCCCTATGTAATCATGCCTGCACGACTGCTCGCGTCCTCGAGGATGGCGTGGAAGACGCGATCGTGATCGGTGCCAGGAGCGGTACCGAGGAGCAGTACCGAAGGGCACATGAGATGACGATCTTCGATGCCGATGATGTCGCGACGAGGGGGATCGGGACGATTCTCGAAGAGATAATGGGGATGGTGGAGGGCAGGAAGATCTACCTCTCGATCGATGCAGATGTCGTGGACTGCTGCCTCACTCCAGGGGTGGGAACACCCGAACCCTTCGGGATCACGCCGCGCGATCTTCGGGCGATAGTGAGGACGCTGGGTCCGCTGTCGAGTGCATTCGATTATGTGGAGGTCTGCCCTGTGGATGCAGGCCAGACCGCCGCTGTAGCAGCCGAGATGATCAGGGAGTTCATCGCGGCGCACTGGGTCAGGGCGTGCGCGGAACCGCCGGGCAGACGCGTATCTTCCGACACCGATAAGCAGAGATGACCCTTAATTTTTCACGACGAAGCGGAGTTCCTCGATCTCCCTTCTTCCAATATGCCATTCTCATCACGAATCCGTTCTGATAAGGATCGCGATCGGTCCTTCCCTCCTTCCATCCATATCCCCTTATGGCATGGCAACACCGATTATTGCCTGTTCTTCTCGTTCATTCCCACGGTGCATCGTTTTTCGATGAAAACACGATGTTTCACGTTTTTATCACTTCTTCGAATAAATAGTACATTCGAGAGTTCTGGATTCACGATATCGATCGCGTTACATCACCTGAAGCCCGTCAGAAGGCATAAGGGTGGATCGCAGAGAGGAGCGTCGGAGCGGCAGTGGCGTGGCAGAGCGTCGCTCCCTGGAGCGCTCAATGCCGTGAAAGACCGTGGATATGCGGTTGATCTCGACATCGATGCTCGATGTACGATACATTGAAGAAAAACGAACCCATCGCTGTCCTTTTATCTGCAACAGGAGAAGGTATCCCCTTCCGCCGAGCCGGTTCTCAGGGAGATCATCCGGGATCGATTCATGGAGGGGATAATCAGTTGTATCGAAAGCAGAAAGTGCGTATTTCATCCCTCTTGCAGGTGTAAAAAATTTCATCATTTCATCGATCAGATGATCTATTGAATTCTGTTGGAGATCCTGGGGGACATGACGGGTGAATGCGGCAGGAACCTGGATCTGGTGAGGATCCTGAAGCGATCGTTCATATGTAGTTCGGATAAGCTGGAATTCAGGAGCATATACCGAACGGGCAAATCAGCCCCCTGCGATCTCTCCGATTGCGGCGAGCAGCGCATCCACGTCGCTCATATCGTTGTACAGGTACAGGCTTGCCCTCACCGTCCCCGAATCGAGGCCCAGCGTGTCCATCAGGGGCATGCAGCAGTGGTGCCCTGACCTGACCATGATCCCCGCCCGGCTGTCGAGGAGCAGCGCCACCTCGTTCGGATCGCGCCCCCTGACCGTAAAGGAGACCACCCCGATGGCCGGGATCGAATCCGGCGGAACGTGCAGGACCACATCCCCGATCCGTCTCAGACCTTCGATCATGCGGCGCCTCATCTGCTGTTCGTCGCTCTCCATCCGATGCATCCCGATCCTTTCCAGATAATCGATCGCAGCCGCGAGTCCGATCGCACCTCCGATGTTCGGTGTGCCTGCCTCGAACCTCTGGTACCCTTCGAGCAGGGAGTAATCATTCCGTGTTACCCGCTCTATCACGCCCCCTCCGAGGAGGAGTGGTTCCAGCAGGGGCTCTCTCATCCAGAGCGCACCTGTACCCGTGGGTCCGAGCATCTTGTGCCCGGAGAAACAGAGGAAGTCGCATCCGAGGCTGGAAACATCCGTCCTGAGATGAGGGACTGACTGAGCACCGTCCACGAGCAGGAGTGCTCCATGGTCATGACAGACCTCTGCCATTTCCCTCACCGGGTTCACGACCCCTGTCACATTGGAGGCGTGCGTCAGTGCGACAAGCCTCGTTTTCCCGTCGATCCGATCCCCGAGGGCCTCGAGATCGATGGTGAGATCTCCCCGTATCCCGATCAGATCCAGCTCCACCCCTCTTCGCCGGAGCCTCATCCAGGGGAGGAGGTTGGAGTGATGCTCCATGATCGTACTGATGATGCGGTCACCGGGGTTCCACTCCAGCCCTGACGCCACCATATTGATCGCCTCGGTGGAATTTCTGACAAGAACCACCTCCCCCTCATCCGCACCGATGAACGATGCGAGTTTCAGATGCGCCTCATGGTATCGTTCCGTTGCGATTCGCGAGAGGCCATGGACGCCTCTTCCCACATTCGCCCGGCAGCTGTGCTCGAAGTCCAGCATCGCCCCCAGTACAGGCTCGGGTGAGAGGCTGGTCGACGCACTGTCGAGGTAGATGAGATCCATCAGAACCGGAAAATCGCCCTTCAATCCTTCCATGTCATCGCCCTCAGAGATTCTCTCCTCTCGTCATTTATCTGATCTGACAGGTATGCACACCCCATGGGATTCACAGAGCCTCTTCATCTTCGCGGGCAGACTTTTCCAGCGCCAGAGCCCCCACCTCAGATACTCTTCTGTGTAACCCGTCTCCCTCGCTGTCACTCTGATGAATTCGTCCCATCGTTCGGTGAGTTCGGGGTGAAGTCTTCTCAATTCCTCGTATTCGCTCTCGAGCATGGAAGGGCAGATATAGCATCCGACCCGTTCGATGCCTCTGTTGTAGAGTGGATTCCAGTCGATGCGCCTCCAGCGCAGATAGAGAAAAACCTCCAGTGCCCTCCAGTTGCGGATGGGCGACATGTTCAACTGCATCGGGACGAGCGGGTTCTCGCTGATCGCGCCGAGGGAGGACCTGTTCCAAGACTCGTACCAACGGTTGCCCTGTATCGTGATGACCGGCCCCTTCCCCTCGAGATACCTCCTCAAAGGCTTCAGCTTCAACTCCGTGGAGCACCAGCGCCGTTCCTTGCTGGGTGCACCCTCTCTCTCCACCATCTTCCAGAAATCGACACTTTTCGGGATGATCTCGACGCCCTCCCGGTGCGCCATCTCGAGCGTCTCGGGCAGTTCGAGGCCGGTGTCGATGAAGAAGGCCTCCCCTACACCCGCCCTCCGTGCGAGGGTAAGAGCGGTCAGGCTGTCCTTACCCCCCGAGAAGGAGACGTTCGCCAGGGGTCTCGTCTTCATATACCGGCGGATCTCCCTGATTGCGTTCCTCTCCAGGTTCTTCAGGTGGTATTTATTACGTTCGACCACTTCTTCCCAGTCGGGATCGGGACGGGCCCCCTCTTCGTTAAGCGGGGCCATCTCCCTCACCCTGACGAATTCACCCCTCAGCACACCGGTACCCCACTGCTTTTTGAACCTGAGAATCAACACCCCATCCGGTTCCTTCGTTCTGACCCGGAACCTCTTGCCCCCCATGCGTCCCCTCCTCAGCAGTTCCGGTGCTTCTGCCGTTTCTTCGAGATCCAGGACACCTCTCGTTGCCAGTGCGGCGATGTGCGGGAGGAAATCCGGTTCGAGGTCAAATCTGTAGACTCTTTCGACAGGATCGAAGGTGAGCCACCCCATCCGCTTTCCATGGGCGATCACGAGGTCGGTGCGATCCAGCCCCCCGGTCTTGTTCAGGAGGACAACTCCTGGAATGGGTGCGATACCGAACCGTCCGGACAAGAGCTGGTAGAGCAGCTCGAGATCGTGCGCCATCGCCGGGCGGACATCGTACGGCTTGAGCAGCGGAACCGCCCGTCCATCATTCCCACAGGCGCATCTTTTACCAATGAGGGGCAGATTGCACCTGTCGCACCAGTAGAGGATCTTCTTCAGGGGGAGTACGATCATCACATCCCCCCTCTTGAAATTCGATCGGGTGGCGCCGCCTCTCCTCTACTGTGGTGAAACACGGGTTTTACTTTCATCGGAGGGTTCATCGAAGCCATCATCGCACCTCTTCGGTCAAATCACCGATCTCTTCCTCGATGGACACCTCTATCTCGCGAATCTTCTCCAGTTTAGCGGCCGTGGACGCCTTCTTCGGCGCGGCTGTACATTCCGTGGATCCGGAGGTGGATATCCGGTAAGTCCCGATCTCGCGGGCGATCCCGATGATCTCCTCTTTGTCAAATCCGATGAGCGGTCGATATACGGGTAGGGCGGCGGCCTCGTCCAGCACGAGGAGATTTTCCAGGGTCTGGCTCGCCACCTGGCCCAGGGACTCGCCTGTCACGATCCCCTTCGCACCGATATTCACGGCAAAATCACAGGCGAGGCGGTACATCCTCCTCTTGCAGAGGATGCAGGTGTACCTCTCCAGATGCCTTCGCACGAGCCGTTCCCTCGCCAGCTGGAGATAACGATCTTCGATCACATGGAGTTCGATATCTGGCTGATAGGCCTTCAGGGAATTTACCAGTTCTTCAGCCCTGGAGAGGTGATCCTCGTTCAGAAAGGGGGCGATCGATATGTACAGGGGGGCGACGAGGCATCCGCGCTTCATCATGAGCCAGGCGGCGACCACAGAGTCGATTCCCCCCGATAGGAGCGCGACGACGGTGCCCTCGACCCCTGAGGGCAGACCGCCGGCTCCCTTCGTGACGTGATCGTAGATATACACATCGGATCCCCTGATCTCGATATGGATTGTCTTCTCCGGAGATTTCAGGTTCACAGGGATATCGCCGAACTCCCTCCGGATAAGATCGCCGTATTTTGCCGCCAGTTCGGCCGATGTGAAGGGATGCTCCCCAACTCTTTTGATTTTGAGCGCAAAACTTCCGGCACTCCCCAGGTCATGCCTCCGGCAGTAATCGAGCAGCCAGGCCTCCAGCTCCCCCAGTTGAACATGCTCCACCTCCGAGAAGGAGGCGACCCCGAATATGCGCCTGAGAATTTCAGGATCGACATCCCCTTCCAGCCAGATCCTCCCGCGCTCGATCCTCGCACGAACGGCCGGCATCCTCCTCCTGATGGTATCGACGATCCTCTTCTCCCATCCCCGGCGGACCCAGTCGGATTTGAGGAAGACCTCCGAATAACGGACCAGCCACTCCTTCTTTATCCCTGATCCCTCCTCCTCGACCGGCTCTGCCTCATCCATCGGCCTCCACCCGTATATTTTTTCACCTTCTCCCACCAGGCGATTCCTCCGTGGCGGGTTGGGAACGCCCGTGCGTACCAATTCCACTGAGAAAGCCTGCCATTCCTTTCAGAAGGACGCAGCCCTCCACTCTCCAGCATCGCAGGGGCGCCCTTCCCCGCAACTCGATCGCGTGCAGAGTAGATCGCCCCGCAGAGTGATAAATGGATCTCCTCTATCATCCCGATGGACTCTTCACGAAGACCATATGTATGGTAGTCGGATTGCCAAATTTTGAACTGAACGGAGAAAAATGAAGTATTTCACTTTCTGTTCCGATTCCGAAAGAACTCCTGTCGTGTCTTTCTTCGGGTAAGATGACAGCGGGAGATTTTTCGGTTTTTTTCGGAATTACCGTATATAGATATTGGATATCAGGGTCAGGAGCATATTCATGGTTTTTCATGGTATCAAACGCTCCAGGCGGCTCCGCATGGCTCCATCCCTGCGGCTCCGGCGCCCCATTCTGGGATTCACCCTTTATGCCTCCTGACCGAACTTCGGACGATCCTCCTGCACGGACTGAGAGAACCACTGAGGATATGGCCGGGGTAGGTGGCGTTCTTCATTCGGGAACTTCACGTATCTGGTGACAAGGTGCGATCTGGCCGTAATAACACGAGCGATATCGTGAATCTTCGATCTTCGCGTGATCTCGGGAAAAGGGGAGACGAGAACCTCGTGAATCTCGAGGGATGGGGACGTAAAGGAGTGATTGCTTCGAATTCTGCCTTCCTCGGGGTCGATGCGCTCATCGCAGTTGAAGGAATGCCATGCGGCTTTTCTGCCCCTCTCACCTCCTCGCCGGCGCATCGAGGAGGTCAGGGCGCGCTTTGAGGATGTATGCGAGTATGAGCCCTGTGACAATCGATTCGACGACCGCAGCCACGAGATTTCCGATACCCACCAGCAGGAGCTCCCCGAACTCAACCACCTGGCCCTGCACCCCCGATATCATGATGATCGCGATCATCACGAAGTTTCCCAGGAGTAGAGCCATGAATGCTGCAGCCCCTCCGCGTATCGCCACGTTCAGAGCCAGATCTCTCATCCACCGCCAGATGATGTAAGCGGTCCCCAGCTCTGTGAAGTTCACGAGGAGGTTCGCCCCGATCAGGCTCCAGCCACCGTGACCGACCGCCGCCGAAAGTATGTTCACGATGAAGAGCACCAGGCACCCCATTACAGGGCCCGCGAGGATACCGACGAAGGGTGTGAGGTTCAGGTGGATGCCTCCGAGGACCGGAATCTCCAGCTGGAATATGGCGAAGAGTGCAGCGGTGAGGAAGGATGCAAGCGCGATCGCCTTCAGTTCATAGGCCCCTCCTCTCCTCCTCCTGAACAGGATGAGCGCCCCCCCCAGGACAAAGAGTGCACACACCCACCAGAACATGGCCCATGGCAGGGTGAACGAGCCGTCAGAGAGGTGAATATGCGCCATCTACCGATCTTCTCCCATATTCATGTCTCCGATATGCGATCGCCCGTTACGTAATTTGGTATCTTACCAAAATAAAGATCGCGATCGATGTCGCCCGCCTTTTCTCGATCAACGAGCATATCGATGAACTCCTCTCCCCTGAGGGGGCGCCTCTTCGGTTCTACCCCTGTCCTCCTGCAGTAATCCAGGAACATTCTCACGAGCGGGGGTGCACAGAGCGAGGCCTTCCCCAGCAGTTCAGTGTCGTAAAGGATCTCCACAGGAGAGCCCTCGGCGAGGACTGAACCCTCCCTGATCAGGTATATCCTGTCGGAGATGCGTGCGGCCAATTCCAGGTCGTGGGTCGCGACGACGACGCTCATCCCGTGCTCTGCCCTCATCCTGACGATGAGATCCTCGATCCTCCTGCTGTTCACCGGGTCGAGCCCAGATGTCGGCTCGTCCAGGACAATGATGCGGGGCTTCATCGCCATGATGCCTGCAATGGAGACAAGCCTTTTCTGCCCCCAGCTGAGGTGGGCAGGGAGTTTCCTCTCGAGTTCGCTCACCCCCAGTGAACGGAGCGCATCGAGGGCGGCGTTCCTCGCCTCTTCCCTCGTCATACCCAGGTTCAGAGGTCCGAACATGACATCGTCAAGAACGGTCGGGGCGAAGAGCTGGTCGTCGGGATTCTGGAACACCACGCCCACCTCTCTCCATAATTCTCCGCTCTCTGTATCCGTCAGCTCCTTTCCGCCCACCACAATTCTCCCCTCGTACGGCGTGAGTGTCCCGTTCAGATGCTCCACGAGTGTGGATTTGCCCGCCCCGTTCGGCCCGCAGATCGCGACGATCTCGTTTTTAAGCACCTGGAAGCACATACGATGCATTCCCAGAGTTCCATCTGGATACATATGGCTTGCGCAGTCGATATGGATGATCTCCTCGCCTGCACGCAGTCGTTTGGTGCACCCCATCTCGGATGCCTGATTGCTCCGGACCATCTCAGATCGACCCCCATCCCACCGAATTCATGCCCGCCAAGATGACAATGAGGGCAAAAAAGCCCAGAAAAGAATATTCGATCAGCCCCGGCCGGGGTATGGTCACATCTGCGGTCAGAGTCCCGCGATAGCCCCTGGCCATCATCGCCTTCTGCACCCTCTCTCCCCTCTCGAGCGAGCGGATGATGGTGATCGCGAAGAGCTCCGGGATGAGGCTCCCGCTCATCATCAGACTGCGTAGGATACCTCCACCCCTCGATCTCAGTGCCTTCACCATCGACCCGATCATCGCAAGCGTGATGAAGATGAAACGGTACGCGAGCAGGAATATCTGGTTCAGCGGGTGGGGGAATATCCGCTGAATCATGCCGGCGAGATGCTCGTACCGCGTGGTCATGAGAAATAGAAGCGTGAAGGTGAATGATGCGAGCGCCTTGAAGACCAGGGTGACGAACAGGCCTGCGCCGCGATCTGTGAGGGCGATCTGCACCCCCGCGATACCAAACGAGAAGAGCGGGAGCCCGGGCTGAAACCAGATCATGATCCCCACGAGGGAGACGACGAAGAGCAGGGGAAGCAGGAACCATGCGAAGAGCTTTCTTACTGGCAGTCCCGCGAGGAAGAACATCAGCAGCACAACCCCGAAGAGGGCCGCCATGACTGTCATGTCGCTGGAGACGGTGATGAGCGACACCAGCAGCACGAGGGAGATGAGTTTCGTCCAGGGGCTCACGGCCGAGAGTGGGCTCTGCCCCCGCTCGGCATAGTATGTGATCAGCCCGAGGTCAGGCATGTGCTCCTGTATCATCCTGGCTCCTGCATCCCGGATCCTTCCGCTGCCGGGTACCCCATGCAGTCCTGATCGTGCGTGATCTCGCCGCAGACGCTCATGCGCGGGTGACCCATCGATCTGCATATCCGGTCGATCGCATCCTTCGAGACGAAGCATTCGAAGCGCGCAACCTCCCTGCAGGCCTCGTCACCGCTCAGGCCGAAATGCGTGAACATCAGAGAAAGAATCCTGTGTCTCTTCTGGATGAATGCAGCATATCTCACCCCTTCGTCTGTCAACCTCACACCTCGGTACGGGGTGTGGGCCACAAGACCCATCCCGGAGAGCTCGGTCATCGTCTTCGTCACGGTGGAGGGATCGACGCCGAAATGTGCTGCCAGATCGTTCGTCCTCACCGGCTCTGCCCTGTCATTCAGGAACCTGATATATTCCATCTTCCTGGGGGGAAGCCCGAAATCCTCGCTGTTTACCATATCCTCTTCAGTACTATGATCGGCACCTGAACGATAAAATTTTTGGGGTCGATCCAAAATTTTGATCGGAGTTCACCCACTCCCCGCGCCATCTCTTCGCCGTCTCAAAGAGCTCCGTTCCAGGTATGAGAGCTGAAAGGATCGAACAGGGATGCCTTCGTTCATTCTGCCGTTGTACTCAAGCTCGCCACGGTAAACAGGGTCGGAACGATGAAAATTCAGAGCTCCCCGAATAGAGCTGGGAAAACTTATTAATGCCTGGAATGAATGGACTTTTTGATTGCATGTTCTCCCGCCTCCTCTTTCCCGTGGAACTCACGGGCAACACGGAGAAGATGTTCTGCGCGCTCCAGGAGCTGGTCACCGCAGGCGTGAAGGAGATCACTCTGCTGCATATTCTGGGGAGGCAGGAGGCAGAAAGGGACCCGGGAATGGTCTCATACGCGGAGGGCGTGCTGTCAGACTGGAGGGTGCGACTGGAACGGGTCGGTGTGCCCCGGGTGATCTCCATGGTGACAAAGGGGATTCCGTGGGTGGAGATTGTGGAGGAGTCTAGAAGGAAGGATTACTCCGTGATACTCATGGGATCGCGAGGAAAGGGGATGCTCCAGCAGATGTTCCTCGGCAACGAGACCGAGAACGTCCTGCATTATGGCACAAGGCCGCTCCTCATTATCAGGCTGCATATAGTCGAAGCGATCGATGAGCGATCCTGCGCCCTCGCCCGGGAGCGCCTCTTCCAGCATGTGCTGTATGCAACGGATTTCTCCGAGGATGCGAAGAAGTGCATCCCATATCTGGAGAGCATGGCAAGGGCGAGTCCCGAGCGGGTCACGATCGTGCACATCCAGGATCTCCGTTCCCTCGGTTATGCGACCGAGGCGCAGATGGCGGCCTTCAATCTCCGCGATACAGAACGCCTGGAAGGGCTGAAGCGGCAGTTCAACGCGCTCGGATGCCGCCACGTGAATACGATTCTCCGTACAGGCAACGCAATCACAGAGCTGCTGCGCATCATCCATGAAGAGGGGGTGACCCTGCTCGTGATGGGTGCGAAGGGGAGGACGAATGTTCCGGCGATGACTCTGGGCGGGGTGAGCGAGACCCTCATCCGGCGCGCGGATTGCCATGTGCTCGTGGTCAGATGAACCGCAGGAGAGGCATCAAATGCTGACGCACTCTTCAGAGGTTGCAGGGGTTGGTTCAGGTTGGTGGCAGAAGAGATCGAACGGGTGAAGAATGCCGAGCTCGAAGCACTCCGCCTGATAAACGAGGCGAGGGTGAGGGCCGACGCCCTGTTGAAGGAGGCGAGGGAGAGGGTAAGAATCCAGAGGGAGATGATCGAATCAGAAGCGAAGAGGGAATGCGACAGGATCCTTCGCATGTCGAGAGAGAACGCCGAAAGGGAGGCAGAACGCATACGATTGGAAGCGGTCAGAGAGGAGCAGGAGATCGCGGAGAGGGCAGAAGCGCGCATACCTCTCGCAGTGAAATGGATCATGCAGCGCGTGACGGGGGGTTGAGATGCTATATCCGGCAAGGATGCTCTTTGCGACCATCGGAGTGCACAGGAAGTATGTGTACCCCCTCCTGGAATCGCTTCACGAGGCCGGTCTTCTAGAGATAAGGAGCGTACATGAAGGGCCCGGGGAGAATGCACCCGCCCTCGTTCCAGGAGAGAGGGGTACGCGTCTCTCCATGCTCGTTGATCTGCGCATGCAGATCGATCGCATCCTGAGTGCATTCGAACGGGTGAACCCGAGGGAGAGATCCCTGCTCCACGAAATGCTGGGTACCGGGTCACCCCTGCCGCAACCCGTGCCTGAGCTTCCCGCCGAACGGCTGAAGGAACAGATCGAACCGCTTCTCAGGAGAGGAGAGCGAGCCTTCCAGTTATCGCAGGAGATCTCCTCCCTCGAGGAGAGGAGGGAGATGCTGGAGAGGGAGCGGAAGGGGGCGGAGCTAATGATGCCATTCGGCATAGACACGAGGCATATGGGCACTTCTGCCTATCTGTATCTTACCGCCGGCGTTCTGCCGCGATCGGAGGCGCCCTCTCTGCTCGAGGCCATCTCGGGCCTGGGCAGAGATCGGGTTCTGGTCTACTCGAGCACGACAGGGGAGACGACCACGCTCCTGATAGCGGCGGAGGTCTCGCTGCAGCAGGAACTGGAGAGGCGTCTCCGCACGGTCATGTGGGAGCCGATCCAGCTCCCCCGGCTCGAAGGCAGCCCGCAGGAGATCCTGTTACGCAACGCAGAGGAGCTCCAGGGTACACGCGAGCGGATCTCCAGGCTCCGGATGGAGATGGAGGCTCTTTCGCACGAAATCGGCCCGACGCTCCGTGGTTATATGGAGGACGTGGAGATACGGCTGAAGGAGGAGGAGGCCCTTGCCCTCACCGGTCTTTCGCGCGAAATGGTGGTGATCGAGGGGTATCTGCGGGAAAGCGACCGTACAGAACTCGAGAGGCTGGTGAATGTCGTCACAAACGAATGTGCGTTCTGCCGGTTCCAGATGAACGAAAATGCGATGCGCGAGGTGCCGACCGCCTACCAGCATCCGCGCTGGCTCCGACCCTTCGAGATGCTGACCACAATGTTCGCTGTTCCGAAATACACCGAGATCGATCCAACGATCCTGATCGCACCTCTCATCGTCGGGTACTTCGGCCTCATGCTGGGGGATGCAGGCTACGGTATGGTCATCGCGATACTGGCGGTCTTCGCTCTTCTCAGGTTCGGCCGATGGAACCCCATGCTCCGCGATCTCTCCTTCATATTGCTCCTCTGCGGCATCTCAGGCGTGGTTTTCGGAATGCTGCAGGGTGGGTTCTTCGGCGATCTGCTGCCGAGGTTCTTCGGTATCGTGGTGCCGTTCATGGTGATCGATCCCCTCGCAGACCCGGTCACTATCCTGATTGTCGCACTGGCGATCGGGTTGATCCAGATCAATGCAGGTCTGATGCTGGGCACCCTCCAGCATCTCAGGGAGGGTCTGATCAGGGAGGCGATCACCGATCGGGCGGTCTGGTTCATTCTTCAGCCTGCCGCTCTCGTCTTCGTTCTGGGGTTCTTCGGATGGTACCGGTTTTCGACCCCGGTCCAGCTCACCTCGCTGATCGGATTGCTGCTGGGCCTCGGATTGCTCGTCTACGGACATGGACCGCTTGCTTTCTTCAGAATCAC
This sequence comes from Methanomicrobiales archaeon, assembly GCA_029907705.1. GTDB lineage: Archaea > Halobacteriota > Methanomicrobia > Methanomicrobiales > JACTUA01 > JARYLJ01. The sequence goes on along the minus strand of JARYLJ010000011.1, from coordinate 993 downwards.
GAACTTTCTCGGAGACTGGCTCTCCTACACGAGGATACTCGCACTCGATCTCGCCACTCTCGGTATTGCCATGACGATCAATATCCTCGCCGGAATGATCGCCTCCCTGCACCCGTACGTCATTCCCATCGGTGTCATATTCGCCATCGCAGGGCATATCTTCAACCTGATCCTGCAGACCCTGGGGGGGATGATCCATGCGCTCAGGTTGCAGTATGTGGAGTTCTTTGGCAAGTTCTACACCGGCGGGGGCAGGACCTTCACCCCGTTCCATTCTGCGCGGCGGTTCAGTTACCGGATAAAGGAGGTGGCGAATGACTGAACTCACGCTCGGTGCAGTGCTCGCCATCATCGGCGCAGGGCTTGCCGTCGGCCTGTCTGCCATCGGTTCGGGTATAGGCGTAGGAATCGCAGGAGCGGCCGCCGCCGGCTCTTCTGTCGCCCGGAAGGAGAAATTCAGCACTTTCCTCATCTTTCAGGCGGTTCCCCAGACCCAGGCGATTTACGGCCTCCTCGTGGGTGTCCTCATCCTGCTCAGCACCGGATTGCTCGGCGGAGGTCTGAAAGAGGTTCCCCTTCCCATGGGTATGGCTGCGCTGGGGGCAGGGGTTGCAGTGGGACTCGCCGGCCTCTCCGCCATCGGGCAGGGGATCACCGCCGCCTCCGGCATTGCTGCTGCCTCCCGCGATGACACCTCCGTGGGAAGGGGTCTCGTCTTCTCGGTCATCCCCGAGACCCAGGCGATCTACGGGCTTCTTACCGCCATTCTGATCCTCTCATTCACAGGGTTCCTCACAGAGGCGGGAGAAGTGGGAGAGGCGATGGGATGGGCGGCAATAGGTGCCGGTTTCGCCGTCGGGTTCGCCGGCCTCTCCGCCATCGGGCAGGGGATCACCGCCGCCTCCGGTATCACCGCATCAGTCCGGAAGCCCGGCTCCTTCGGGAAAAGCCTCGTCTTCTCGGTCATCCCCGAGACCCAGGCGATCTACGGCC
>JARYLJ010000010.1 GCA_029907705.1 Methanomicrobiales archaeon | reverse complement strand
AATCACTGTAGGATACGGGGGATTTTATTTTACATCACTTCGTGTACGCTACCTTGCAAAACACCCCTCAACCGCCTGTTTATGAAAACACAAAGATCCAATTTCTCAGAGTACGTGGGGATGCGACCGAATATGGCCGATCTCACATGAAATCGGCCAGACCCATCTGTTTCTCTCTCTCCTCCCCGAAGGTCGCCTGAATCGCCATCTCTATTGCGTCGATACGCTGCTGCGTATAGCTGCTCACCCTGTGCTCACGGCAGATCTGCCTCGAGACCTCGAGGTACTTCCTGACCGATGCCTCATGCACCGTCGGGATAATATTTCCGCCGCACTTCAGGCACTTCCCTGCCAGTGGGATGCGGCGGTACTTCTGATTGCACTTCGAGCATCGCACACTCTGGTTCGAGAAAGCACGGAGGTTTCCCACCATGTCGGGAATGAAGTGGGTATTCAGGACACGCTCCGCGACATCGTCTGCGTCCACCGCCCTGATGCGCTTCGCCAGTCCGAGCATCATATCCAGCTTCTCCTGCATCGATTCCATCTCAGTGTAGGTGGACTCTAGGGGGCCCGCAGAGATGTCGGTGGTGTCGTGTGTATAGAGGAACCCCTCGTATGCCACAGGGGTATTCAAACGCTTCTCCACCCTTTCGATGAGCGGCTCCAGCTCCTTCGGATGCGCATATCTCAGGGAGCCCTCATAGAGTTCAAGGGGATAGGAGCTTCCTACATCCAGATTATGGCTCTCCTTGTCGATCTCGGTCGGATCGATCCGGCTGGTGATCACAAGGGGGGCATCCATCGTGCCTCCCCTCGTCTCGGGGAGAAAGGATTTCGAGAAGTTCAGCAGGCAGTCGAGCAGGAGCATCACGCAGTCCTCGTCTCCATCGCACTGCCCCGTGAAGATCCCGTTCGCCTCCATCGTGTGCTCCTCCTGCACGGTCAGACAGTAGATACAATTATCCACTGAAGGAACGATCTCTCGGGCGGTGATCCGCTCGGTCATCACTGAATGGCCTGAGAAGACGGGAACGCGGTCGCCTGCCTTTAACTCCATCGCCATGATCTTTCTCAAATAAGCGGTGTCCCATACGAGCATCGTATGCTCTGGTGAGACGACGACAGATCTCCCGCGCTCCGTCTCGAACCTGATCAGATGCGCGGGCGAGGGGTGCACTGAAACGGCGGTGATCCTCCTCGTCCTGATCATTCCCTCGTTCGTGATGCTCCTGATGTAAAAGGGCTGCCTGGGAGAGGAGTAGTAAGTCCCTATACGATCGAGTGCCGGCGTGCTGAGATCGAAGTTCTCTGTCACAAACCTTTTGATAGGTACTCTCTGCCAGCCCCTGCCGTTGTTCACCTCTATCTCCGTCTCTCCCCAGAAACAGTTTCTCCTCTTTGCTGCATGGAAATACGGGTGCGCGTACCCCACGTTTGCCCTCGTGAATCCGATCAGTCTCCCTATTACACCGGCGCTGGTGTGGGGTGCGAGCCCCACGAGGAGTTGCCCCACCAGATCTTCTTTTCTCGAGGCCCGGTAATGAGGAGGGAGCCCGTAGCACTTCTCGAGCAGCTCGTCCAAAAAACCCGAGACCTTCACCAGGTAATCCCCGCAACTCTCCGAGACGAGGACGTCCTGGACCTTCAACTCCAGCACCTGATCCTCCCTCTCAAGAGGTGCGCCGTGGATATCGCTGGTGTATCCCAGCAACTTCAGCCGCTCAATATCGACACCCACCTCAAGCGGTCTGAAATGTGTAAGAGGAAGATCGATCATGTCGTATCTGATGGTGCCATCCTTGAAGACGAATAGGCCATGGCGCGCACGCAGGATGCCCTTTTCAATAGGTTCCACTGCTCTCTCCTTCGACATCAGACCCTTCACGCCCTTCAGCAGGGAGATACTGGAATCCCTCATCTGGAGGCGCTCCAGCGCCGCTGCATATTCTGATTTTACATTCACTGTGGTCTTCATCACACAGACAGGTGTGAGATGACACCGGGAGCATTTACTCCCTGTCACCTCCTGATGGCAGCGTGGGCATCTGAAGACAGGCAGAGTATGGTGCCCGCATCTGCATCTGTTCATGAAAGTGATGGAGCCGCACTCCGGGCATCTCCTCTCCCCGACTTCGATCTCGATTGTCCCTGTAATCCCGTTCTCCTTCGCTGAGTGCGTCTGGGCCTCCTGGAACGAACGCCTGGAACCTCCTGCATTTCCGAGCGGAAAGAGCGTATGTGGAGGGGGGCTCATCTCCCGTGGTTTCGACTTTCCCGGTCGGCCCATCCGCCCGCCTATTCTGGTGCCCGCTCTCCCCCTGATTCTGAAATCACTCAGCCTTGTGATGAGTTCCAGCGGGGAGATCCCCCGGGCAATACCCTCCCATGTGGATTTCTTCTTCAATGTCAGGCTCAACCCGAGGCATGCGAGAAGACAGTAGAATTCTTCCAGAACGATTTTATCACCGATGACTCGATGCGGCACAAGGAGCTCCTCGAGTATCTCCTTCGCCCTGACATCGTACTGGATTGAGAGTCTTCCCTCCTCTATCCGTCCCTTCGCTGTGATCAGACCGGCCAGTTCTTCGATCTCTTCAACTGTGAGATCCTCCCACATATAGGTCCACGATGGGTGCAAATATGCACCCTCCAGTGCCGCCTCGATCGCCTCCAGTTCATCCCGCGGTTTACCAGCACCCCCTTCGAGACGCCACCATTCGTCCGAATACCCTGCAGGCATGAGGGGATGGTTGTTCTCCAGAAATTCGCCGTAACTGACCAGGATCTCCCCCACATCCAGGATGATATCGATCTCCTTCTCGTAACGCTCCGCCTGCTCCAGCGAATCGATCCGAAAGACGTCCCCGTTTTTCAGTCTGATCGTTGGCCCTTCGATGGAGTCCACCGGAACAATACCCGCTGCCTTGCCCGGCCGCTCCAGCTTCATCTGCGTCCCCACGGCGAGGAATCCACCGAGGAGTTTCATCGTGGCAGGATTCAAACCCACAGCGGCAAATCCACTGTTCCTCGATCGCCCGTACCTGAGCCGGAATCCCCCTTTTCGCATCGGATGGGCGAAGACTGGTCTCCCGGCGATGATATCCTTCAGGTACTTGTCCTTCGGTTTTATCCCGCCGTTCTCCTCGCTCTGCGCACCGGACAGCCCAAGATCTTTCAGCCAGTCCCAACCATCCATCCCCAGCTTTTTAACATACTTCTGGAGCTTCGGCGCCTTCAGCGCGATTCCCTCTGAGATCACCAGCGCCATACCACCCCTGACCGCATTCGTCTCGATCCGCTCCAGATTGCGGTAACCGCTCACCTCCTCCTCCTCTGTGGCCTCGCCATCGATGCAGACTGGACAGTTGCTCACGATGAGCCGCATCTCACCCTCCGTAGGCATGTACTGAAGATTGTGCCTTGAGTTGTACAGCCTGATCTCCTCTATATAACGCTGTATCTCTTCTTCCCTCGGCCTGTAACGGCTCATTCCGAGAAGATGCCGAACATAATCCCCGACAAGGACGGAGAGCGCCTGGGCCGTGCCTCCGGCGCTTCTTATGGGCCCTGCATAATAGATCTTCAGATACTCAGTTCCATCGTCGTTTTTTCCGGTACCAGCCTTCGCGATACCTTCGGTGGGTGCGGCGACGACTCCTTCGGTCAGGATCGCCATCGCTGTCCTGATCGAATGATCCAGTACCTGATCCCTGCCCTCCTCTCCGAATCTGCGATGAACAAAATCCTCGCCAATGAAAAGGGCGATCTCCTCGCGCGACATCCGACCCTCCAGCTCCCTGATACGTTGTGCCAGGCCCCTAATCGAGAGGAGTGCCTCCACTCTGTCGGCCAGGTCGCTCGCGAGCGGTATCTCCACATCCTCTCTGGGGTCCAGTCCCACCGATCGGGCCTTCTTCGCCACCTCGATCGTCCTTCCAAGCTCCTCTTCGAGTGAGAGGAAGTATCTCTGCATCGAGGGCGAGAGCTGCATGCTCACAGATTGGGGAGCTGAAGTTTTAATGTATCGAATGCCCACCATTTGATGCGAATACCAATCGTTCCCGTGAACTCCACCCGCACCGGGCAATTCCCTGGAATTCGAAGAATATGATTAATCGAAGAATTGCATGTACCTTGCATTTGGTATTTTACTGGAGTTTATTGCTTCGTCCCTTTCTCGTCGAGCTGCAGGCGGAGCAGTGTCGTCCGCGCACACCTTCTTCTCATCTCGTCTTCATCATGCTGTGCCTCCTTGAGCGCATGCATTGCTGGTTCCCCTATCCGGCAGAGGATGAGGGATGCATATCCGCGAATGGATGGATCTCGATCACCCAGCATACTGACCAGCCTCCTGATCGGGGGTTCCCTCATCTCTGCAAGAGCAGCGGCCGCATATCTCTTCGATTCGTCCCCTGCGTCGCTCCTGAGTAACTGGACGAGGGGTTCGATGGAAGGTTCCCCGATTCTGGAGAGCGTACGTGCGATATACCAGAGCAGTTCGCGATCCGGATGGGTCCGAAGGATTTCCATGAGAGGATCTATCGCCACCGCGCCCATGCCGACGAGCGCGTCCTCGGCCGCCCTGCGAACTTCGATCGAATCTGAACCGAGCATCCCTATAAACCTCTGTATATTCTCCACATCTCCTGGAATACCCTCTCTGTTCCCCTCCTCACTCATACGACCCCTGCCTGCTCTCTATCCTGTCCTGCGGGATGATGAAATAATCCCATAGACTGCCTTTGTAGTCCTTCTGGGAGTAACGCATCCGAATCCTTCAGCCCTCCGGAGCGTTCCTGGTTTCCCTTTCCCCGAACCAGATCACACGCTGCGGGAACGGTATCTCGATCCCCCCTTTGTCGAGAGCCTGTTTGATCTGGAGGAGGAGTTCGCTCCTGACGCTGAACCATTCGATACTGGGGGCCCAGATCCTCGCGACGATATTCACGCTTGAATCCCCGAGTTCATCGACGAAGACGACGGGGGCAGGGTACTTGAGCGCGATGGGATGGGCTTCGATCACCCCCCTGACGATATTCAGCGCTTTTTCTGCATCCGACCCGTACGCGATACCTATCTTATACTCGAATATTCGCGCCACATCCGCGACATAATTCAGGATGGTAGATGTGAACACCTTTTCATTGGGGACCCTCACGTAAACCCCATCATACCCCCTCATGATGGTGGAGAGTACCCTGATGTCTTCCACATACCCCTCCACCCCCCCGATGTTCACCTGATCCCCGATCTTCACCGGTCTCTCGATGATCAGGAAGAGTCCCGATACGAGATTTGTCACCACGCTCTGACTTGCGAACCCGATGACGAGTGCACCGAAACCCCCTGCGACAAGGAGCCCCGACAGGTCAATGCTCAGCATCGGGAATGAGACGATCACCGCCAGTAGCAGGATCCCGTAATTGACGATCTTCAGCAGTAGCTCCAGTTCGCTCTTTCTCATCTTGTCGATGAGGGACTTCTTCAGGTTCAGTGTGATGACCTTCGCAATGAACGCAAATACGAGGAGGATGACGAGAACTAACAGGAGATCCCGCAGCGTTACATCGTTGTACAGGATGGTGTCGAGGATCATGTGAGGCCCCACTCCATCGTGAAGACGGAATGCTCGATTCCGCCTATCATGATGGCACGCTCGAGGCCTGCCACAGGCATCCTTCGCACCTTGTACAGCTTGATCGCCCGCTCCATCCCGAGCTCCAGAGGTTCGTCCATGAAATACGTCTCACCCGTCTGCGAGTTCACGATCTGCAGGTATGCGATCATCGAGGCGAACCTCCCGAAGTAGAGCATCATGCTGTGCCCCTCGAGCACGACTCTGGAGACTTCGACGTTCTCCCTGAGCGGATTCTTCACCGTAAGCTTCAGGACACCTTCGAGGCAGGGTTCCACTTCCGGGATGTCGAAGTATGTATTGCTGCGAAAGTATCTGGTGATCACGCCTGATCTCGGGTTCCCGTAGAGCGAGAACTTCGGTGGGGCAATGGAGACGAGATCGATCACATCTCTCATGCCGTCTTCCTCCAGAAAAATGCCGATCTCAATAGGGAACTTCAGATAGAACGTCTTCTCTGAATTCGGCCCCATAACAACTGGATCGAACTCTATCTCGAGCAATCTGGTCAGTTTTTTGGGCAGATTGACCGGCTCCACCGGATGAAGCAGTATCCTCGCATATGGAGATGAGAGCACCTTCTCCACCCGCTTCCCTTCTGTCTCCCTGATATACCTGAAGACCCCGCTCGACCGCTCCACCCGTATCCTCATCCCCTGCCTGTCGATGGAGAGCGAGTAATCGTGCGTTCCGAACACACCTCTTACCTTTGAGAGAGCAAGGCAAAAATTTTGTTCATATATCAGCTCGGGATATATCATCACCTCATTCGCCCCGACCGAGCCTTCTCTGGACACTACCATCATGAACGCCCCACATATCGTATGGTTACTCTTTGATGGCAATTTGCAAAATTGGTTGATTCGGGCATCTCTGACACCGGTCGATGCGCTATCGCCTTTCATGCATTCTGTCTCCGTTTAATCTTCATGAAATCGCAAATCAAAGATAAAAGCCCCTCTGGACCCGACGATTCATCCGGTTCTGCTCATCCCCCATTTTCTCGAACAAACGTCATTATCACTGATATTTAAAATCTATATACAGCACTTTTTACTCCAGGAGAGAGATTTTTCCTCTTTTTGTCGATCGTAAAAAAAGTGATCTTTTGATATCGACTCATGGAGGGGGTTAACAGATTATTCCCGTGGATACCTGTACCCCGCATACCGACGAAGAACATTCAGCGCCTCCATCACATCCTCACAAAGGCCTCTGTCTCCCTCCTGCAGGAGATCCTCGAGTGCGGGGATCGCCTCTTTCACCTTCAGATGCGCGATCGTCCTTATCGCACCCCTCCGGATACCTGTGTCAGATTGCTTCAGCAGCCGGATCACTGAAATGGCCCAGCCATTTCCCATCACACTTTTCTGATATCTCAACGCTCTTTCCGCTGCTGTTGCAATCTCCTGGTCTTCTGAGACCGTGAATTCCAGCAGCTGGGGAATTGCCGATGGTTCACCCGATATTCCCAGTGCGAGCACGGCTCCTTTTCTGACTTCAGTGCGCGAATCCTTCAATGCACGGATGCAGGCGGTGATCGCCAGCTCGCCTATGCCAGCGAGCGCGATGGCGGCCCGTTCGCGAACATATGTATCTTCATCGTTCAGACATTCGATCAGTTCATCGATCGCATCCGCCCCTCCAGCCTCGGCGAGGGCGAGAATCGCTCTCCACCTGACTTCGGGGTCTGCGTCCTTCATGGCTTCGAGGAGGGTGGAGACCGCGTGGCGACCCATCCCCCCCAGTGCATGAGCCGAGATCCATCTGACCCCTGGATCCCTGTCGTACATCGCCGCCTTCAGTGCGTCCGCCGTGCCCTGATCCCTGAGCCTGCCCAGCGCCGAAGCGGCCTGATACCTGATCTCCGCGTCACTGTCACGGAGGGCAGTGATCAGGCCATGCAGATCCCGGTCATGCTCCATCCGTTGCAGCGAGGTGTTCGTCCTTACAAATGCACGGAAACCGTCGAATCTTGTCCTCAAGCGCCTCTCGACTGGTGCAGTTCTGACCAGCAGGGAGCTCTGGTACTCACTGGTGGTCTTCTCCCTCCTCCTGATGTTCTCGGAGACCATCCCGAGCATGAGAGCGAGCAGCAGCATTATCTCCCCCCTCACAAGGACCGCCGGGTCGATGGTCCCCTGCCTCATCAGTTCGAGTATGAGATGCACACCGAAGAGGTACGCGGCAGCAATGATCGCTCTCCTCTGGTACCAGACTGCCGCCAGTGCGATTGGAATGTAATAGAGATGGGTGTAGGCAATGCCGGTCCCCAGAAAAATGCCAAAATATAGCGATGCGATCGTGCAAAGGGTGAGTAATATGACGAGGACTGCGTATCTCCATTCACCCATCGATCGCCAGTCCATCGTTCCAAACCCCGATTTCAGCGAGCAGCTCCCATATGTCGGCCCCCTGCATTCAGCCGATCGCCTCCCTGATGCAATCCTCGAGGCTTCCGAGCCTCGCCATACTCCCGCACATATCCGGTACATATGCGAGGGCCTTCCCGCTGTTCACCATGATCGTTCTGTATCGCTCCAGCATCGGAGAGACCACCATGCAGGTATCGGCGATTACAAAACCGCCCGCCTTTCTGATCCTCTCTACGACCCGTCTGCTTTTGTCAATTACATGGCGCGAGGCGAAAATGTACAATGGCTTTTTGACACTTTTGCCACCCATCAGGCGCTCAATATGGAGGAGCTCATCCTCCGAGCAGTGGGGACACCCGATCGCGACCGCATCCACATCCATGCTTCTGAAGAGTTCCTCCACTTCCTTCGCCTCTATTGTGATCCTCTCCAGCGCGTCAACACGGTATTTGAAGATCCTCGACTCCGGTGTGATCCCATCCACATGGAAGAGTCCGACTGCACCGGTGGCGGCCATCGCTGCGCCCATGGATTTCAGCTGATCCCTATTCGGCTTTATGCCGGTGAAGATGGGCACACTGTTGCCTGCCTTTCTTCCGGCGATATAACCGAGCGCTCCGAATATATCTTCATTCCGGTCAATCGCCTTGTTTCCGTCGATCTCTATCGTCAGAACAGGCGTACGTTTCTCGATCATATGTAGACCATAGAAAGGGGTTTTTCCGATGATCGCAGCCGCGAGTGCACTCGGTCCACCCTCCCGATTGGTTCTGGCCCCGATCACAGAATTGGCATAGATGACGGCGGATGATTCTGCCCATGCGATATGGTCGCCGTAACCAATGGAATGGATATAGTATGGTGTGCAGGTGCATTCCAGCTTCACTCCCATCCTCCGATATGCCTCCAGTATCGCGAGCTGCTTCTCTGCAAACTCCCGGTGTATGCCATGCTCCTCCCACCCTTCTCTCGGCATTCCGATAGGGTTGAGTATCGTCGGGACCGCCACGCGGGCATTGATGCTCTGGAGCCATCGGAGTCCCCACTCCCCGATCGTCTTGTAGGATGCCCCGCTCACCTGCGCGCTAGATATGGGAATGAGCTCCTCTGCACCGAAAACCTTACCGAGTGCGATCAATATCTCCATCATCCTCTGCCTTGTCTCGCCCTCCTCGCCCTGAAGTATGGCCTGATCCTCGGGGTCCAGCCTCATCCTCAGTCCCATCCTGCTCTTCTGAAACCTGCCTCCTCCCCGAGTATCATGGTCGCGTCTACCCCGACCTTCACATTCGTCCCATCCTCCAGCCTGGTCGGATCGAGAGATGAACCCCTGACGTTCGTTACCACCAGGATGTCCCTGTCTCCCCTTACTCGGGTGGCAATGGCGTACTCCACCTCTTCAATATCGAAGGGATTGATATCCTCGTCAACGACGACGACATGTTTGAGCGAGGTATGGGAGGCAAAGGCAGCCATAATGGCGTTCTTGCCATCCCCCTGCGTGAGCTTCCTGATCTGTATCACCGCATGGAAATAACCGCATCCTCCTCGTGTGAGGACCACGTTCCTCACATCTGCCACCTCGCCGACTGCACGGAATATCTTCGGTTCGTAAGGTACACCCATCAGAATTCTGTGCTCATCTCCGGCTGGCAGAATCGAGTGGTAAATGAAGTCCTGCTTCAGGTACATCCCGGTGAACTCGATCACCGGCTGCCTTCGGACAACATCGTATGTGCCCGTGATATCTACGAATGGCCCCTCCTCCGCTGTCTCCCTGCCGATAAAACCTTCGAGCACGATCTCCGCCTCGGGTACCTTTATCCCGTTCGAACATTCGCGCACCCTCACCTCACCACCGAGCAGCTCGGCCGCATAATCCAGCTCCATACCAGAAGGGACCCTCGTGCATGAGGCAAAGAGCACCGCCGGATGCACACCGATCGCGACTGCGACTGGCAGCACCTCCCCCCGCTCTATCGCCTTCCTGTGCATCAGGTACGTGTGTCTCCCTTCCACCAGACGTGCCACCACCTTCCTACGGCCCATCAACAGCATGCGATGGACCGATGCATTCTGGACACCGTCCAGGGCAGCGAAAACAATCCCTGCTGTAATATAGGGTCCCGCCTCGCCTGGGAAGAACTTCATGACGGGGATCTGGCCGAGATCGGGATTTTTCATGGCGATGTGCCCATCTTCCACCACCCTCCCGTTCATTCGTACCCTGGAGAGACTTTCTGCCATCTTCTCCGGCTTCAGCCTGAGTGCACGCGCCAGCGTGCTCCTGTCGGATATCAGGTTCATCACGGCCCGCGCACCGCCAATTTTGTGGAAGAGCACAGCGGTCCTGCTGGATGACGCGATCTTTGGCGCCTCCAGATGAGGGGAGCACTCCTCCTCTATGTCCACCAGACGCCCTTCATTTCTCAGTGCTTCGATGAGCTCCCTCATCCATTCCCTCCCATCCGACCTCCAGATCATGGTTGACGCCAAGGTGATTCAGGATGCGGGCAACAACCATGTCCACCAGATCCGAGATCTGCTCCGGCCTGTGGTAGAATCCAGGACTCGCGACCATGATTGTGGCACCTGCATCGTTCGCATCCAGCATGTTCCTGAGATGTATACGATTGAACGGCATCTCTCTGAGAAGAAGGATGCACCTCCTCCTCTCCTTCAATGAGACATCCGCCACACGGGTGATCAGGCTCTCCGAGATCCCTGCGGCGATGGAGGCGAGTGTCTTCATGCTGCATGGCACAATCGCCATGCCGTCGTGCCTGAAGGAGCCACTCGCGATTTTTGCCGTCAGCATGTCATTGCTGTAATAGCAGGCATCGAAGCCTTCGAGCTCCACACCCTCGACTGAGGCGATGATTCGGGCGGCATCTGATATGATCAGATGCACCTGTGCACTCCGTGTAAGGATCTCCAGCATGCGATGTGCATAAATGATGCCACTCGCCCCCGAGATCCCGATGACGAATTCCTTCTCCATCGTACAATCCTCTATGCACCGACTGATAACCTATCCTGTTTCGTCAATCTCTTCACTCGGAGCACTTCCATCGCTGCCTGACTCACGCGATCCCTGATCTCTGGCAGGGTATAGACACCGGCCCTCCACTGCGCCCGCCGTGTGCGGTTCAACGTATCGACGAGGGGGGAGATGTCCTCCAGGGGCACCGCGTCATGTCTGTTTCTGACCAGGATGGGCAACGAAAGATCCGGGGGCATCCGTGGTATGTCGACCAGCACCTGCGTCTCGGCGACACCTGCCTCCAGAGCGATTGCCGCTGCGATCCGCCTGCTCTTCTCGAAGGATTCACCTTCACGCTGAAGCCGGGTCGTATCCACCTGATCGGGACCCACATACAGGGCTCTTTTATAGAGATGTCTCCTGTACAGCATCGCTGCCAGGGAGGAGGAGATCTGTGACTCCGAGTGCAGCAGTGTATACATCAGCGCTGCATCGTCCATCGCCATGAGTGATTCAAGCCTCTTCCTCAGGCCTTCCTGAGCTTGCCTGCATTCATCCATGATCGCCAGGGATAGCATGCTGCTCGCGATCCGACTCACATGGTGTAGATACACCGCCGGCCTCATGAGGGTGCGGGCGATAAGGAGCGACTCGGCTGCGTTCACACCACCCTCATCCAGTACGATTCCGCCATCCGTCAGGTGTGAGCTCTGGATGAGCCGGTGAGGATCGACTGTACCATAGGGTACTCCCGTATAATGTGCATCCCTGAGCAGGTAATCCATCCTGTCCACGTCCAGCTCGCCGTGGATGATACCCGAGAGAGGGTCCCTCCCCTCGAGTATGGAGATCAATGTCCCCTCCTCGACACCCGCCCTCAGGAGCGCCCTGCCGATCTCCTCTACATCCAGCAACGCTGAAATATCCTCGTGTCCCCTGTCGAGGTATTCTTTCATCAGGGGCTCTGTCGCATGCGAAAATGGTCCATGACCGCAATCATGGAGCAATGCCGCCGCCGCCACCGCCCTCGACTCCGTGCCATCGAGTCCAAAGCTCGTACATGCGATGCTGGCGAGGTGCATCGTTCCCAGTGCATGCTCGAACCTGGAGTGGTTTGCCCCCGGATAGACGAGATAGGCAAAGCCAAGCTGTCTGATATGCCTGAGCCGCTGGACCGGCATAGAATCGAGGAGCCCCTCCTCTTCTACAGGTACCTGGACGAATCCATGCACGGGATCTTTAATAAATTTCATGAACATGACCCCAGATTCGGGATGGCTCCCGGATTGCGACTCCTGAATTCAGTCTTGCCCATCGTGGGTGAAAAAACTATGCAGCAAACAAGGTGTGTCGATGCTTTTTTATTGGCCCATATCCGGTAAATGGGGTGTTTTGACCAGGTGAACTCTGCCTTCGGTTTGAGAGAGAATTTATTCAACGGAGGTTCGACTGGCAGCTTGTATTGACTCCAGCTCTCTCGTATAAGCTCTTCGTCAGTTTCGTTAAAAGCCACGGATCTGGCGGGAGTGGATTATCAAATCAGACAGATATATATCTGATCGAGCAGGAGTCCGGACTTATGCGGTTTTGGCTTGGATGGGTTCTCGTCTTCCTGACAGTCTTCAGTACCGCATGCCTGGGGGACCTCTCGCGCGGGGAGGTGAAGCAGGGCGAAATGGTGAAGGTCGCAATTTCGGATATCGAGGCAGACTGGGCCCCCGGTCTTGGTTGCCATTACATCGTCTCAGGCCATATATACAGCACTTCTCTCGACCGGAGAGGTGCCCTCGTACTCGTCTCCCTGCTGGAGCGAGAGACAGGCAGTATACGCGATACTCGCGCGATTCCCGCCTATTCACTCGAAGACGGGGGATCAATCCCCTTCAGAGTCGTTCTGGATGGGGAGTGCAGATCGTACCTCGTAAATGCGGAGGTGAAGGAATGACCATAAGGACCGCTCACGCCTTTTCGGAATGTACAATAAAAGAGGATTTCCTTCCACGTATATATCGGCGTGAAGGGGACATTATGGATCTCCATGAGAACCGTCGCTCTCGTTCCCCTTCCACACCCGATGTTACCATATACGAATGGCCGTTTGAGGAATTCGATTTATCGCGTACTCCATAAATCAACACCAGATGGACTCCTTTTTAGGGGGGAACATTACACCATTGATTCGATGGTTTCTTCGAAGGAGCGGAATACCGATTATCAATATCAAAACCAGCAATACATTCATGGTTTTTCACGAAACCGTGATGCATCAGGGGCCCCGTATGGCTCCGCCTCTGCCACTTTGGCGCCTACTGGTCCGGGTCCCAAGTTCTGTACCTTAACGAGCGGCGAGAGTTCCCCCGCAGGCGCTTAGAATATTAGAGACGTACTACGCGTTCGATATCCGGATACTGCACGCAAGGGGCGGCATCCATCGATCCGGTCGCTGAACACCCCCAATATCGCGAATTAAGAATTCCCGGGTATACTTTTTATACACAATCGTGATCACATCGTGAGCCCGAGACAAAAAGGGATAAGGGGGTCTTATGAATCGTCGAGTTTTAAGGGGCTGATCGATTCGATATGCCATGATTAAATCATTCTGGGCATCTCCCGGGATCTCCGTGGTCATGCTTGACACCCAACAGGGCAGTTCGAATGGGATTATGGTGCGGACTCTCCTTTCCTGCCAGATCAGCCGTGCGATAGTACCGCAGTTGCAATGGAGAAGTAGATCAGGACACCCATGATATCCGCGATTGAGGTGACGAGCGGTGCGCTTCCTGTCGCCGGGTCCATACCCAGCCTCGTCATCAGGAATGGGAGGGATAGACCGATTATCGCACCGGCGAGCACGACGAGGAGCATTGAAATAGCGACCACCATGGCAAGATCGAGACCTCCTCTCACGATGCCCAGCATACCCACCGCGATGGCGAGCGTGACGCCCAGGGCAAAGGCGACCCCGCACTCCTTCACCACAAGCTCGAACCAGTCCTTCAGTTTGACGTCTTCAGTGGCGAGTGAACGGATGATGAGCGTCGAGGATTGCGATCCTGCATTCCCTGCACTGTCGATGAGGAGAGGGAGGAACATAACGAGGGCAATCTTTGCCTGTATCGTCTCCTCGAAATAGGCGATTCCCGCCCCTGAGAAGAGGTTGATTAATACGAGCAGGAGCAGCCAGGGCATTCTCTTCTGGTATAGCAGCGAGATACTGGCGTCCCTGATCTTTTCCCTCATTCCGATGATGGGTGCCATCTTCTGGAAGTCCTCGGTCACCTCCTCCTCCACCACGTCCAGAACATCGTCGAAGGTGACCGAACCGACAAGCCTCTTCTCCCTGTCCACGACCGCGAGGGCCGGAAGGTCGCGTTCCATGATGATGTCGGCTGCACGGGTCCGAGGATCCGTCGTGAAGACAAAGAGATCCTCGTCCTGTGCGAGAACTCCGACTTTTTCATCGGGATCCGCCTTTATCAGGCTTCCCAACCCGACGTAACCCCTGTATACCCTCTGCCGATCGATGACGAATATGACATACATCTCGTCCGGACGCAGGGGAGAGACGTGTAAACTCATCAAGACCTCCCTCACCGTGCTCGTATTCCTGACCGCGATATAGCGCGAGGTCATGTATCTGCCTGCACTGTCCTCGGGATATCCGAGGATGAGATTCACTGATTCACGGCTTTCTGGACTGAGGTTGTTGATGAGACGTTTCGTCACTTTTGCGGGGAGCTCCTCGAAAAGCCGAGCCCGATCGTCCGGATCGAGCGCTTCGATATAGGTGACTGTCTCTGGAGCACCCATCATCCTGACGAGTGCCGCCTGATCATCCACATCCAGGCTCTCGAAGACCTCGATGGCCCTGTCCTTCTGCAGGAGCCTGAAGGCAAGGACCAGTTCCGGATCCTTCAGCTCCTTGAGGAGACCGACCAGCTCGTAACGGTCCATGCGGTTCAACTCTTCCCTGAGCGCGCCCCACTGTTTCGCCTCCACCATCTCTCTAAGAACCTGAAGATCCAATCTCCCCCCTCCCCTCTCGAAGAAGCCGGTTCAGCCCTCCCTCACTGGTCGAAATGCTCTGATCCGTGGTGAATTTCGCCTGCAAATGGGAGAGTATGCCCGATCAGATAATAAGGATTCTGAATGAATCCATTCGCTGGAGCAACCCGGAATTACTTATCGATCCAGAGACTACCTAGTCCTGATGATCACCTTCCTCTCCGGGGGAACAGGGACCCCCAAATTACTCCTTGGAATGAGAGAGCTGATGGACGAGAGCGATATCTCTGTTATCGTGAATACGGCGGAGGATCTCTGGATGAGCGGGAATTACCTGAGTCCCGACATCGACACAGTGATATACCTCTTCGCGGGCATTCTGGATACACAGAGGTGGTGGGGGATCGAAGGGGATACCTATGCGACCCACGAGGAGATCCGCAGGCACGGAGGGGAGGAGTATCTCGCCATCGGTGATCGGGACAGGGCCGTGCATATATTGCGGGGTGAGATGCTCCGCCGTGGACTACGCCTGACCGAATGCACCACTTCCATCTCCCGGATCTTTGGAGTGAGGGCACAGGTGCTTCCGATGTCTGATACGGCGGTGAACACCATCATCTCCACCCCGGAGGGTGAGATGCACTTTCAGGAGTACTGGGTCAGGTTCAGGGGAGAGCCGAAGGTCCTGCGGGTCCACCGAAGGTTCGAGGCTCCCCCCATAACCACCGGCGAGGCGTTATCCACCATTGCCGAGAGTGCGGCAGTCGTGATAGGACCGAGCAATCCCGTGACCAGCATTATGCCCATTCTCGAATGCCGTGGCATAAAAGAGGCGATGAAGGGGAAGACTGTCGTGGCGGTGAGCCCTTTCATGGGCGATCGCCCGTTCAGCGGTCCTGCGGCGCCACTGATGAGGGCGTGGGGACTGGAGCCGACGGCTATGGATACGTACAGGCTCTACCGGGGTATCGCCACACTCTTCATTCAGGATGTGAGAGATCCTTACCGGATAAAGGGTGCATATGCAATGGATACCCTGATGTCTGACAGAAAGAAGAGTATTGATCTGGCAGAGGAGATACTGCAACTGGTAGAACAAGGCGGATGATTTCCCCTGCTCTGTGCGTAGGATTACTTGCTGGCAGCGTGCCGCTGCCCTGTATCCTCACAGGTGATCGATGGATATGTCCGGGATCGATCGGGGGAGCGATATATCCCCGGCGGCCGCCTCTTCCTGGGATGAGGGGTGAAAAACCTATATGTTCCCGTATATCATCACTCCCTCCACACGGAAGGGGATATAATGGTCATACGGGTTCATTTCGAATCATGGCGGACCTCCTGAAAGGGCGGGAAAGTTCCATACAGCACTCTTCGGGTAGAGGTTCATCTCCGTAGCCCGGGTATTCCGGTTTCCACTCATCGAAACCTCAGATGCAGAAGGCAGGGCTCCCCGGATGGCGTACGTCTACTTCGAAGTCGACTCAGTCGGGGCATGCCGTCCACAGAAGTTTCGGGTTCTGGCGCCCCTGCGATCTGCAGGGATACGGAGGAAGACAGCTTTGGCCTCTGGGAATACCCTCAGCGATCTGAACGATAGTTTCATGTGTATTCCTGCCCCTGCCTCTTACGGTGAGCTGCATGACTGCAGAGAGAGATGATCCCCTTCTTGGTCACCCTGCACCTGACTTTTGCCTGCCGGACTCGAGAGGAGAGAACGTGTGCCTCCGTGACTACCGCGGGAAATGGGTGATACTGTACTTCTATCCCAGGGATGACACACCCGGCTGCACACTGGAGGCGCTGTCCTTCAACAACGCGCTGGAGGAGTTCGCAGGCATGGGGGCGCAGGTTCTGGGAGTGAGTGCAGATACGCCCGAGAGCCACCAGAGGTTCGCCGATCGCCACAATCTCTCCATCCTGCTCCTATCTGACACCGAACACAGGGTCCTCGAGGCCTATCATTCATGGAAACCGAAGAAAATCTTTGGAAAAGAGGTGCTGGGAACCCAGCGCGATACCTTTCTCATTGATCCAAAAGGGGTGGTGGTGGAGGTCTGGAGGAGAGTCTCACCGAGGAGCCATGTGAACGAGGTGAGGGCTGCGGTTTCGGCGAGGGTTTCCAGTGCATGAATGGTCGAAGAACCGCCAGGGCGACTGCATCGATAAACTGATTTTCCTTAAAAAATCACTCTCCATTTAATGTAATTGGCCAGCAGGAGGCCGCTATTCATGCCGTCCTGAACTGACCGACATGCCTCGAGCACACAATCCGCAGAAATCCGGCGATGTGCGTATTTGGCCCTCCTCTTCTCCGATATTCGCAGGGATGCTGGCATTTTACTTCTAATCGTATCATCTATATCATCTACTGTCTGACGATCTCCTTACCTCTTCCCGCTCACGAGACTCCTCCTCACATATACCCTCTCAATCCCCTCCATCCAGAAGAGGCAGAGAACGCTAAATCCGATGCATATCAGGAATTCCATCGGTGATATGGGGATGAAATGGAAGATATCCGCAAGCGGTTGCGTGAAAAGGATGAGCAACAGTATGGCGATCGCACCCCCGGAGACAAACCACTGTGCCCGGTTCGGCACCCTGATCTTCTCGATGAAAGTGCGGGACCAGGAACGGTTGGATATTATCAGTCCGATATTCCCCAGCATCAGCAGGGCGAAGGCAAGTGCCCTCGCCTTCTCTTCCAGCGCCTCGAAGTGGAGCGCAAGGCCATAGAACAGGATCAGGATGACCAGAATGCCAGCCCCCTGGAGGACGGCGAGAGTGACAGTAGGGCGATCGAAGAGCGGCTCGTCCGGTCTCCGTGGGGGACGGGACATAATATCCGACTCTTCGGGTTCTGCCTCGAAGACGATGGAGCATACCGGGTCGATTACCAGTTCCAGGAAGACCACGTGGACCGGGAAGAGGAGCAGAGGCCAGTGGAGTAGGACGGGGGCGAGCGAGAGGCCTGCAATGGGAACGTGGATCGCGAGGATATATGCGATCGCCTTCTTCAGGTTGTCGAAGATCCTCCTTCCGCCTCTGACACCTGCGACGATGGATGCGAAATCATCGTCGAGCAGGACGATGGAGGCAGCTTCACGAGCCACATCCGAGCCGCGCATTCCCATGGCGATGCCGATATCTGCTGCCTTCAGGGCAGGCGCGTCGTTCACCCCATCCCCTGTCATCGCGACCGTCTCGCCTGCAGTCCTGAGTGCCTTGACGATCCTGAGCTTTTGCGAGGGTGCCACTCTTGCGCAGATGTTCACCCCGTGCAGAGCCAGCTCGAGCTGTGCATCGTCCATATTCTCCATTTCAGGACCTGTGAGAACCTTTCTGGTCGAATCGAGACCTATCTCCTCCGCGATCTTCTTCGCGATGCCCGCATGATCGCCGGTGATCATCACCACCCGGATTCCTGCGCTCCTGCACTCCACCACTGCCTCTTTTACTCCTCCCCTGACAGGATCAGAAAAGCCGATATAACCCAGGAACTGGAAGGCAAATTCGTGCTGGCCATCTGGAAGCCTCTCTTCTGTGAACTCTGCCTTTGAGATCCCAAGGAGCCTGAAACCGCGAGCTGAAAGCAGATCCAACTGCACCCCAAGGCGTTCCTGCTCCTGCTGTGGCAGATGACATAGATCCAGGATCGCTTCCGGTGCACCCTTGGCCGCAATCAGATAATGCCTCTGATCAGGGGATCTCCACACGATGGACATGGCGAGGAGTGCCGGGTTGAGGGGGTACTCATGCACTATCTCCCAGTCGGCATGGAGATGTTCGGTACCGGCGAGCTCTCTCTCGGCTAATCTTCTGATGGCGCGCTCCATGGGATCAAGGGGATCTTTATGGCTCGCCAGAAGCGCATACTCCACCAACTGGTGGAACCTCTCGGCGAGAGGACCGCTCAGCCGATCCCCCACCTCCATCTGTCTGCCATCGGTGAACAACACAGAGACCTCCATCCGGTTCTGCGTGATCGTCCCTGTCTTATCCACGCAGAGGACCGTGGCCGCCCCCAGCGAGTCCAGTGCAGCCACGCGTCTGGTGAGGACATTCCTCTCCGAAAGCCTCCATGCGCCGATGGCAAGGAACACGGTCAGCACGACCGGGAACTCCTCCGGAAGGATGGCCATGGCCAGGGTGAGGCCGGCAAGCACCCCACCGAGGAGATCTAGGCGTGTGAGCCCATATACAAGGGCAACGAAGATGCACAGGACGAGGCCCACGAATGCCATCTTCAGGACCAGTCCTTCAGTCTCCCTGTGCAGTCTGGTCCGTTGATCCTCCTGCTCTTCCATCAGACGGCCTATCTCCCCCATTTTTGTCCTGCTGCCCGTCGCATACACCTGTGCCCACCCCCTCCCCGAGAGAACGAGGGTGCCTGCGTATACGCGACTCTCCTCATGCAACTCCTGATTCGTAATGTCCCGCCTGGCACACTTACCCACCGGCACGGACTCGCCGGTCAGGAGAGACTCATCGATGAAGAGGTTGGAGGCGGCGATCAGACATGCGTCCGCCGGCACCCGGTCTCCTTCGGATATGATGACGATGTCTCCATTCGCAACCTCCCGGCCGGGTATTCGACGTTCGATACCATCACGTATGACGAGGGCGCGGGGGCTGGAGAGCGAGCGCAACGCCTCGAGAGCATTCTCCGTCCTTCGTTCCTGATATACCGTGATACCGATGATGACGATGACGAATGTGAGCAGCAGGAGCGATTCCTGGAGATCCCCGAGGACGAGATAGATCCCGCCACACGCAATGAGCAGGAGGAATATGGGCTCTTTCATCACCCCGATGATGAGAGTTGAAATGCGGCGTTTTTTCAGGGACGGTAGTTCATTGAAGCCTTCGTCCTCCAGCCTCCTCATTGCTTCCTCTTGCGTCAGGCCGGTAGGATCCGAAGGAGGTGAATGTATCAATTCTTCCACCAGCAGCTCGCCTGCAGAATGGCCGGTTGGAATAAATGTGATCCTTCCGTTAACGATAGAGTTGTCGATCCTGCGGAGGTGACCGTGAAATTCGGGATTGTCGGGGGATCCATCTGTATGAAGGAGTACTCCGCAGGTAGTGTCTTCTCTGGAAACCATGATACGACCCTGATACCTTTCCGTGGTGTGAGAGCTTCACAAAATGGCAGATTGAACCGGATGTCTCCAGAGTGCGCAGGATGGTTACGCAAAACCCAATATCCTCCACTCACCAACTATATCCGGTTTTATATGCGTACATCCATTGCTTCCATCCACCCCGATACCGGATACGCAGAGATAATGGGCTGGGTGCATGAGATACGGGACCTCGGGGGGCTTCTCTTTCTCCTGATCCGCGATCGGAGCGGATTCATACAGGTGACGCTCCCCCGGAAGAAGGTGCCCCCTGCAGTCCTCGTTACAGCAGAGGGTCTCTCCCGTGAATCGGTCGTGTGCGTGAAGGGCCGGGTGGTGGCGATAGAGAAGGCACCGGGGGGGCGCGAGATGATACCGGATGAGATCGCCCTCCTGAATCGGGCGGAGAGCCCGTTGCCGCTGGATGTGGTGGAGAAGGTGCCGGCGGAGCTCGATACCAGACTTGATGCGCGGTTTCTGGATATCAGAAAGCCCCGTGTGACTGCCATTTTCCTCATCAGGAGCAGGGTGATGCAGATTATCGGAGATTTCTTCCATTCTCGGGGCTTTGCATACGTTACCACCCCGAAGGTGGTAGCGGCAGCCACCGAAGGGGGAACGGAGCTTTTTCCGATCGCCTACTTCGAGAGGGAGGCATTTCTGAGCCAGAGTCCTCAGCTCTACAAGCAGATGATGATGGCGGCAGGGTTCGAAAAGGTCTTCGAAGTCGGACCCATATTCAGGGCGGAGGAGCATAATACCACGAAACATCTGAACGAAGCGACATCGATAGATGTGGAGGTCTCTTTTGCTGATGAGCGCCATGTAATGGCGCTGCTGGAGGAGCTGATCGTGGAGATCTATTCCGGTGTGGCGGAAGAGTGTGCGGAGCAGCTGGACACTCTGAAACTTCATAACTTCGAAGTGCCGGAGACGCCTTTCCCACGCATCCCCTATGCGGATGCGATAGAGATCGCATCCAGGAGAACGGAGTCGGAGATCGCATATGGGGAGGATATCGGCACCCTCGCGGAGAAGGCAATCGGTGAGGAGATGGGCGTCCATTATTTCATCATCGAATGGCCCACCGCAATTAAACCCTATTATGCGATGCCTTTCGAGCAGAGACCGGAGATATGCAGGGCGTTCGATCTGATGCACCCACGCATGGAGCTTGCGAGTGGCGCCCAGAGGGTCCACCTTCATGATACTCTCGTTCGCCAGATAAGAGCAAAGGGGCTGAATCCGGAGAGTTTTGAGTTCTATCTGAAGCCATTCCGTTACGGCATGCCCCCCCATGCGGGCTGGGGGCTCGGAATGGAGCGTCTCATCATGACGATGCTAGATCTGGGGAATATCAGGGAAGCGGTGCTCTTTCCAAGAGATAGGCACAGGCTGGTTCCATGAATATCACGAATAAACTCCTCCCCACCACCGTTGTCGGCTCCTATCCTGTTGTGAAAAGTCTGGGGTTGCATGCGCTCATCGATCCCCTCTTCAATGCGGTGAAGACGGCAGTGGGCGACCAGATTGATGTGGGCATCGACATTATATCGGATGGGCAGGTGAGGGGGGATATGATCACGGTCTTCACATCCCGGATACCCGGAATCCACGGGCAGACAGTCTTCTCCAGGGTGGAGGCACCACAGCGATCTATCACCCTGCAGGACACGAAGTATGCACTCACCAGGCATCCGATGGTCAAGGGCATCATCACCGGACCATCGACACTCGCGCATGCCTTGAAGATATCAACCCCGGTTTATCGGACGAGGGAGGAGTTGATTCTGGATCTGGCAAGAGCGCTGGTACCGGAAGCCAGATCGCTGGAAGCAGCCGGTGTCAGAATCCTCCAGATCGACGAGCCGATCATGTCCACAGGGATGGCAGACCTGGAGATAGGAAGGAAGGCGATAGAGATCATCACCTCGAATCTGGCGGTCCATACATGCCTGCACGTTTGCGGCGAGCTGATCGACGTGATCGACGGGATACTGGAGATGCCCGTCTCAATACTGGACTTTGAGTTTGCGGCAAGCCAGGAGAACCACCATGCACTTTCGGGAAGAGAGATCGGTGACCGTCTCATTGGCTATGGGTGTGTGGATACCCAGGATCCGAGTGTGGAGAGCGTTTCCACGATTCTGAAGCGTATAGAGAGGGGGATCGAGCTACTTGGCCCGGATACTCTGCTCATCGATCCGGACTGCGGTATGAGGATGCTCTCCCGGGACGTGGCATTCAGGAAACTGCAAAATATGGTAGAGGCGGTGAGAAGGGCGCGGATAGAACACGCCTGAGTTCAGACCACCCTCGTGGTCGTGGAGAGCTCCAGTCCCCTCTCACTGATGAGAAATGGGGTCACGCGCTGGGGGGCGGCCGCACCTTTGATCCGGTGTATCACGAATGTCCTTTCTATCTCGTTTCCCAATATGTTCTCGCGCAGCTCGACGAAGATGTCGGTTGCCCTCATGATGAGATACTCCTCCATGGGTGGATGGACATTCGAGTAGAGGACCATCATTACATTCGCATCATTCTCGAGGATGGACCTGACATCGTTCTTTACGAACTCAAGAACCCTCTCGATGCCTTCTTTTACAATAAACCGTGATAGGGAGTCTATGACAATCCGCTGGCCTTTCATGTGCCTGCTCAGCTCCTCGAGTGGGATCTTCCTTGCATCGATCATCCCCTCGATGGGTTCCCCCTCGAGCATCAGATAGGAGCCCGCCTCCTGTATATCCGGGGGTTGCCAGAACTGCCTTGCCATCAGGTCCACACCGGTGAGAGGTGTTCCGTAGACCACTATGGACTCTCCCGAAGGAAAACCCCCGTCCATCAGGAAATCCAGACCGCCTATCCCTGTAGAGCGCCTTTTTTTCATGATTACGCCCCCGAATGCCTGAACCCGGTTCTTTGTTATTGGAGATATAATTTCTGATCCCATCGCGCAGCTCCGTTTCTGATAGAATAACCATTTTATTGACTCATGTCTGATATCGCCCGCGATGAGGTGAATGAGGAATGAGGAGGATATGAGGGACGCACCCCTTCAGGCGGGCAATGGTGGCACCAGGCTGTTGCCGGTCTGTTCTTCTGACGTCTCATACACGATCCTCCGGATCTTCCCGATGAACCCGGCGGTGTCATTCCGCTGGAATGTATTCCGCCCCATGCAAACGCCTGCCGCACCGGCAGAGATGGCACCCCTGACCATCGCCAGTATCTCCCCCTCATCGCTCCTCTCTCCTCCTGCCACGACTATCGGAACAGAGCATGCCTCCACCAGGGGAGCGAAGGAGGCGGGGCTGCCTGTATAGGCGGTCTTTATGAGGTCGGCCCCGAGCTCCTCTGCGACACGGATACAGTGACCGATCGCATGTTCCATGGTGCCCTCCTGTCGCTTTCCCTTAGGATAACACATGATGAGAAGTGGCATCCCGTAGAGGCTGCACTCTCGTGATACCATACCGGCGGCCTCTATCATCCTCGATTCAGTCTTTGAGCCGAGGTTTACCTGAATGGAGACTGCATCCGCTCCGAGTCCTACTGCCTCCCTCACGGTACATACGGGCACCTTCTCCTCCGGATCATGACTTTGCGTTGTACCCCCTGAGAGGTGAACGATCAAACCGGTGCTTCTGGCGGCTGCATCCGGAAAATGACGCACCATCCCCCGGTGAAGAACGATAGCGTCCGCGCCGCCCGCGATCACCCTTTCGATGGCCCCCTTCATATCCTTCAATCCACTCACCTGCCCGAGCGAGAACCCATGGTCCATCGGGACGATCACGGTCCTTCTGCGAGCCTGATTCATGATCCTCGCCAGTCTCAACTCCCTTCCCTTCATTTTCCAATTCCTTCCTGTGATTTCGTAACGGCCTCACCTTCAGAGATCTCCGGTGCAATGCCCCGATTGCACTTACTTCATACGTAAATGTATAATATTATACATATATGTATATATAAATACATTTTTTCATGTTCAACGCCGTTTCATTCGCGCGTGCTATGAAGACGGGGCACCTGCCCATGAAGATGAGTACGTGAAGGAGAGGTGAATTTCTGCCTACATTTTTAAAAATCCTGAGAATATTGGGTCCATCATCCTGAGCAATGAATGGCCAGGCGATGATGAAAACGTGCGTGATTTGCGGTTTTTACCCATTCCAGGCCAGGGAATTCCATGTTCGGCGATGTGATTTGTGCGAAATGATGGAGCTCGATCCTTGGGGCATCTGTCCGCTGAAGGGGCAAGATGACCCCCGCGTAGCCTGTGGTGATGCACTCTCCCCGGTTGACCCGACAGTATTCTAACCGATAAAACTGCTCGGATAACTCCTCTGTGTATTCTGCCCTTTTTCTTTCAGCGCCTCATCGATCCTTTCATTTGCAATCCTGATGTATGTCTCATCTATCTCAAATCCGATAAAATTCACATCCAGGTTGATGCATGCCACTGCGGTGCTGCCGATTCCCATGAAAGGATCGAGCACCAGGAGACCGGTCATTCCCCCATCACTGCCCCCTTTGCCATGATCGAGGATGCACATCTCCGCAAGTCTCACGGGGAATACTGCCGGATGCTCTCTTTTCGTCTGGATGGTATCGTAGGGTATGAACCACACGTTCCCGCGGTCTCTGAGATCGCTCTTCGCTGACTTCCACCTTCCCACATTGCTCTTATCCTGGTAGGGAACCCCGATATTCAATTTTTTCAACTTCACGTCCCCATACTTCGTGAAATGGAAGATGAACTCGTGGGCGTCATGGTGATAACGCTCACTGTTCACCGGTTTGTAGTGCCCGATCATCAGATCCCTCCTGATCTCGAGATACTGGCTTTTCATATACTCCATCGGGATGGCAATCGATTTTATCCAGTGGATCAGGTTCTGCAGCTGCAATTGATCCCTGAATGATCTGAGTGCAATCTCCATGGGGAACCAGGGATTTGACAGTGTGCCGCCGATGTTCAGAAAGAAAGATGCATCCTCCTTCATCACACGCCTGCACTCGCTGGCAATCTCCCGCATCCATGCAATGTACTCCTCGGGGGCTTTCCGATCATCGTATGTACGGTACTTCACCCCAATGTTGTATGGGGGGGATGTGACGATGACATCCACAGATGCGGCAGGAAGAGATCTCAAGCCCTCGATGCAGTCGATCCTGACAATCCTGTTCAGCATCCATTTCATATCCTGTGCCTTCATTCAGAACCCCCGGAGCCCTTATGGGCTCCTTCCGAGCCTGGAACTCGCCCGCATCTCCCCCGGATACCTTCTGCCTGCCCACCCGGATGCATATGGTGTGAAACCCCCTTCAGCTCCCCTGATAAAAAGTGGGGCCTGAGGAGTACATGATCCTCGAAATCCACGATACTGAGCCTGATCCTCCTTTTTTGGTTCGGTGGCTACTGATACTCTGGGGGCTGATCCCGGATTGGCAACCCCCCTTTGAAATGATCCTGATACTTTCTGTAGGTTTTTCTGAGATGATCGTTCATCGTGGGGTGCACCTTCCGCATCGCCTCTTCGAAATGTCTCATGCTCACCACCTTCGCACCCTCACGCATGGCCAGCATCCCTGCCTCCCTGCATAGCGCCTCGATATCGGATCCCACATAACCATTCGTCTGACGCGCGAGTGTTGCAATCGTCTCCTCCCGCGCCGGATCGCTGATCATACAACCCTGATCCTTCGCCAGTTCGAAGATCTTCCTCCTCATCTGCCCTCTGCTCACTTCCTTTCCATGACCGGCAGATATCCTGGAGATGGCCCCCCTGATCAAATCTCCTGTAATTTTCGCCCCTCTGCCCAGCTCTCCGAAGATACGTTCAATCTCTGTCTCTTCGAGACCATGCAGTATATCGACGATCTCCTCGATGGAAGAACCCTCAAGGGGCATGACACGCATATGGATCTGGAATATCCGCTTTCTGTCCTCCTCCGTCGGTTCTCCCACGTAAAGGAGTCTGTCGAACCTTCCAGGCCTCAGAAGTGCCGGATCGACCAGATCTGGTCTGTTCGTCGCCCCCATGATCGCCACACCCCTCAGCTCGAGCAACCCGTCCATCTCTGTCAGTATCTGGTTCAGCACACTCTCGATCACATGGGTCCCCATTTCGCTCCCCCGATCGGGTGCAATCGCATCCAGTTCATCGAAGAACACGATGGAAGGGGCAACCTGACGGGCTTTCTTGAAGATCTCCCTTACCGCACGTTCGCTCTCCCCCACCCACTTGGAGAGGAGCTGAGGTCCGCGCACGGGAATGAAATTCGCGCCGCTCTCTGTAGCCACTGCTTTCGCGATGAGAGTCTTCCCCGTACCGGGAGGGCCATAGAGGAGCACTCCCTTCGGGGGTTCGATGCCGAAATCCTCGAACTTGCGTCGTGAGGTGAGCGGAAATTCGACCGCTTCCCTTACCTCCTGCTTCACACTCTCCAGCCCCCCGACATCCTCCCAGCTCGTATGGGGCACCTCCAGAAGCACCTCCCTCATCGCACTCGGCCCCACGTCTTTGAGTGCCTCTTTGAAATCCGCCATCGTCACCTTCATCGAGTCCAGGAGTTGCTGCGGTATCTCCTGCGCCTCCAGATCAATATCTGGCAGATATCTGCGGAGCGCCCTTATCGCACCTTCCCTTGCGAGAGCTGCCAGATCAGCCCCCACGTAGCCATGGGTCTGCTGGGCGAGGACCTCGATCTCCACATCATCTGCCAGCGGCATTCCTCTGGTATGGATTCTCAGGATCTCCGCCCTGTCCATCTCGTTCGGCACCCCGATATCGATCTCGCGATCGAACCTTCCCGGCCTCCTCAGCGCCGGGTCGATCGCGTCCACCCGGTTCGTCGCCCCTATCACGACCACCTGACCCCGCTCCTTCAGGCCATCCATCATGGTCAGGAGCTGCGCGACCACCCTCCGCTCCACCTCTCCGGTCACCTCCTCCCTGCGCGGTGCAATGGAGTCCAGCTCATCGATGAAGATGATTGCAGGTGCGTTCTGCTGCGCCTCCTCAAAGATCTCTCGGAGCCTCTGTTCACTTTCGCCGTAGTATTTCGAGATCACCTCGGGGCCCGCGATGGAGATGAAGTGGGCGCCGCTTTCGTTCGCCACCGCCTTTGCGATGAGGGTCTTCCCTGTACCGGGGGGCCCATAGAGGAGCACACCTTTTGGCGGCTCTATCCCCAGTTTATGAAAGAGTTCCGGGTGCCTGATCGGCAGTTCGATCGTCTCCCTTACACGCTGCAGCTCCTCCTTCAGACCTCCGATGTCCTCGTAGGAGATGTGTTTCGTACCGGCGAAGCCTGCTGCCGGCTTCTCGCTGAATTCGAGTTCTGTATTCTTGGTGATGATGACCGCATCCTCGGGCTCCACCGTCACCGCCTTGAAGGAGATCAGCTGCATGAAAGGGGGCATGCCTGCGTGTATCGGAACGACATCGTTCAGGACGATGGGAAAATCGATCAGCCGGTTGATCGCATTGTTCAGATTGATGGGCAGATGCCTGGGAAGGTCCTCGGGAGGTGCGAGGACCACCTTCTTCGCCTCCGTCTCTGTCTCAACAGGCATCACCTTCACCCGGTCTCCGATGCTGACACCGGCGTTGAGACGCGTATAGTTGTCTATCCTGATCTTCCCCTGGTGCCAGTCATTGATCTGAGAGCGCCAGACCTTCGCCACGGTCCTCCTCTTCCCCTCGATGTACACCAGATTCCCCGGTGAAAGCCTGAGCTGGAGCATGGTATCGGGGTCCAGTCTCGCTTTTCCACGCCCCTGATCGTCCGGATAAGCACTGTCGACCTTGAGAAAGACTTCGGGCATTATCTTAAAGGTCATATATACACGAACTTATAGGTACTGTTTATCCATGCGTGTCCTTCTCTTCGATCCATTCCATGGCGCTGCCGGTGACATGATTGTGGGGTCCCTCCTCGATATGGGCGCTGACGAGAATATGGTGAGGAACGCGATGGCCTCTGTGGCGGGAGAGCCGAAATTCACCAGGGTAAAAAGAGGAGGGATCGAAGGTGTCCTCGTGGAGAGCAACGCAGAGATGGAGCCGAGGAGTATCAAGGAGGTGCTGGAAAGGCTCCGCGACGCAGAAGCCTCCCCGCATGCAAAGGAGATAGCAGAGAGGATCTTCCATCGCATGCACCATGCGGAGGAGAGGATACACGGAGAGGCCCCCCATTTCCATGAGATCGGTTCTGACGATGCAATTGCAGAGGTAACTGGCGCCTGCGTCGCAGTGGAGTCGCTCGAGGTGGGGAGTTGCACCTCTCTGCCCTTGGTGCTCGGTTCTGGTTATGCGGAGAGTGCACACGGGCGTATTCCTGTGCCGGCACCCGCCACACTGGAGATCATCAGGGGCTCTAACCTCCTGATCAGGAACTGGGAGGGGCAAGGTGAGCTGTGCACCCCCACCGGTGCGGCGATCCTCGCGGAGCTATGCCGAACCGGAATGGATATACCCCCCCATGCGAAGGTGATCGGTGTCGGTTACGGTGCAGGAAGCCGGGATACCCCAGATGGACCGAATGTGCTCAGGGCAGTGATGCTGGAGGTGAAGGGAGAACCCGGTCATGATATGGTGGATCTGCTGGAGACGAATATTGACGATGTTACACCAGAGGTCGTGAGCCATGCGATCGACCGTACGATGGCAGAGGGTGCGCTGGATGCCACGGTCATCCCCGCCCTGATGAAGAAGGGTAGACCGGGCCACCTGATCAGGGTTATCTCACCCATGCAGCGTTCCGGCCATCTCGCCGCGGTACTCGCAAAGGAGCTCGGAACCCTGGGGATCAGGGTGTTTCCTGCCGTCCACAGGTTCGTCGCCACCCGACGCATCGAAAGTGTAGAGGTGAGGATCGGGGGGGAGAAGAGGCAAATCGATGTGAAGTTCAGTTATTGGGGTGATCAGCTCATCTCAATGAAACCGGAATTCGAACAGTGCAGGGCATGGGCAGAGCATCTGGGATTACCCGTGAGGGATGTGCTCGTGCAGGTCGAGGAGGCCGGTCGCGATGCCCTGGGCAGGGGTGATGATCGGCCTTGAGGGCAGAACGGGTAAGCACCGGTATACCTGCGCTGGATGGCATGCTCGGCGGCGGATTGGAACGGGGGACGATCACGCAGATATTCGGGGAGCCAGGCTGCGGAAAGAGCACCTTTGTTCTCATCACCGTGATCTCTGTCCTGCGGGAGGGGGAGGGTGTCGTATTCTTCGACACAGAGGGCCTCTCCATCGAGAGGTTCGGGCAGATCGCGGGAGGCGGAGCCGAAACGCTCGCCTCGCGCATGTACATCTACGAACCCTCCACCTTCGAGGCGCAGGGTATGATGATTGCGGAGTCGGAGCAGCTCCTGAAGAAGGGTGGAATCGGGCTTTATGTGATGGATACCGCTACGGCGCTCTACAGGACAGAGCTCGGAGGCCTCAGGGAGGCTCAGAGGCGACTGGCGGCGCAGCTCCTACAGATGCTGGGGATGTCCAGACGTTACCAAGTCCCGATCCTGATCACGAATCAGGTTTACCTGGACCCGGAGAGCGGGGAGTACCGACCACTCGGCGGTACTGCAATGCAGCACATCTCCAAGGCGATCATCAGGATTGAACGGCTGAACGGCGGTAAAAGAAGGGCGGTGCTCGTGAAGCACCGGGCCAGGCCTGAGGGCATCTCCTTTGACTTTGAGATGACCTCCGAGGGTGTCAGGGTGCTCTGAGTACCGGGAGTTTTTCAGCCTGATGCCCGATCTCTCGCCGTTCTAAAAAAAGGCGGATGCTTCGTTCCAGATCGATTACACTCAATATTTCCGGAATTGAAAAGCGGAGCGGTATCGCCATTTCATCTGAGACGGTGACCCTGCCCCCCCCCCCTGATAACGAGATGAGCATCCCCGGGCAGGCATCGCCCCGGGATGACACATCCACCGGTCGAATTAGCCGATAACCCGGAATGATTGGTGGGCTACAGGATGGGCAGGACTCCGTAAAAAACCGTATCGGCCGGCCCCTTCATCCTCGTCACACTCCCCAGTTCGATCCAGAGGGGACCACCGGGTGTCTCCACCTCCACGCTCGGGCCGACGATGCCCAGGCGGTGCGCGACCGCTGCAGCGGCAGTCGCACCGGTGCCGCAGGAGAGTGTCTCCGCTTCTACCCCCCTCTCGTATGTGCGAATCCTGATCTTCGACTCTCCCAGGTGCTGCACCAGGTTCACGTTCGCACCCTCCGGAAAGGTCTGGTGGTGCCTGACAATCGGACCGATCCGACCGAGATCGACCCGGGCCACATCCTCTACCGGAATGACCGCATGGGGGACCCCCGTGTTCACCGCATAGACGGTGAACCCTTCGATCTCCTCCCTGTACTCCCTTCCTGGAACGCTCGCAGGGATCTTCGAGGGCTCGAATGCAGGATTTGGCATCTGCACGCTGGCCATGAACCCATCCTCCCCGTAACCCATGGTGACAGGTATGATGCCCGCCCCTGTCTCCACCAGGCAATCGTTCTGCACATATCCTGCATCGAAGGCGAACCTGACCAGGCATCTGATTCCGTTTCCGCACATCGATGCCTCACTCCGATCAGGCTGGAAGAGCCGCATCCGAAGATCGGCCACATCCGACTTCGAGAGGAAGAGGACTCCGTCTCCTCCGATTCCGAACCTCCTATCGCAGTAAGCGGTGGCAAAATCCGCCTTCAGATCCTCTGGAATCACCTGCTCCAGGTACTCGTTGATCAGAATGAAATCGTTCCCGTTTCCCTGCAGTTTCACAAAGACGATCTCCAGCGGCCCCTCCGCCTCGCCCTCGTTTCCGGTACCAGCAACGGCCTCGATATCTGTTGCTCTGGCTCCATCCCCCGGACGTCCGGTCATACGCCTCACTCCTGATTTTTATCGTCGATCTGAAATGCCTTGTGGAACTCCTCGATTCCCCAGCCGAGATATTCGCAGATGATCAGATATGCGAGGGAGGGCGGTATGGCGCCCCGCTCCGTGATGATCAGGTCGATGAACGCGGCGGGGGTAACGTCGAAGACGGGGTTTCTGACACGAACATGTGGCAGACCCTTCGACACCTCCGGGTTCAGCACCTCGCTCGCATCCCTCTCCTCGATCCGGATCAGCTCCCCCAGGATCGTGCGGGGGGCGAACTTGTAGGTCTCTGCGGCGACGATGAAGTTCGTCCTCGCCTCGTGGGCAGCGAGTGCGATCTGAGCGGTGCCAATCTTGTTCACCACCGCACCGTTGACCGCCACGGCATCGGCACCCACAATCACCAGATCGATGCTGTTGATGAAATGCCTGACCGCGGAGTCGACGATGAAATTCGTTTTTATACCGGCGTCGTTCAGTGTTCTGATGGTCAGAAGACCCTGGTTCTGCGGCCTCACCTCCGTGGCGAAGACCTCGATATCCTTGCCGACCTGTCCCGCCTTGAGGATACATGCGAGCGCTGCCTCCGAGTTGCAGTGGGTCAGGATCACATCGCCATCAGAGATGTGGCGTGCACCGATCTCGCCGATCCGATCCACTGCGTTGATCGAATCCCGCACGAATCGCTCCACCCTCCTGACCATCTCCGCCTGTGCCTCTCCGACGGAGCCGGCCCCTTTAAGCCCGATCATCACATAATGAACGGCGTTCGGGAGCGATACGGCGGTCGGCCGCGTCTGGACCAACAGCTCGGCCGCGTCCTCCATCCACTCCCTGAATTTTTGAAGATCCCCTCCCTCGAAGGAGAGCGCATGCCCTTTGAGTGCTTCGACCGCGGCTCGTGCGATCCTTCCAGCACCTCGTATCTCCATCCCCTTTATTTTATCAGCGGTCTCAGTAAGCAACATGGCAACGTACTGTTGAAGTGCGCATGCTATAGAAGGTGTTGCTGGAGCTTCGGGCATGGCAGTTGCAGTGGTCTTCGACAGTGCCGGTACGCTCCTCAGGACATTCCGTGTGGCGAAGGATCTCTCCAAAAGGGCTCTCCTTCTCGACATCGAGACCACGATTCTCACATTCAGTTCCATGGACCGGGTACTGCTTGTGCTCCATGCGCACTCCAAAGACCTCATGAACGCGCCACCACGGCAGCTCCTCTCTGAGTATCTGAAATTGAACCGGATCGGTTTTGGCATCGCGTGCACGAGGAAGGTGATCACCGCAGAGGATGTGGCTGAGGTTCTCTACCATGACGGTAAAGCCCTCGTAGAGGATCTGCAGGAGTGCATACGTGCGGTATGGGAGGAGTGCAAGAGAGAGGCGATCATCGCGATGGACAGTGGTGCGATTGTCAATATGTCCCTCGGATCCATCGAGTTCGTCATCACCACAGGGGGGAAGCCATTCAGCGGCGCCAGGGAGGCGATCCGTGAACTCCATCACATGGGCATCGCCACCTACATCGCCTCGGGGGACAGGGAGGCGAAGCTCGAGCGGATCGCTGATTATCTGGGGATTCCACGCGAGAACGTCTTCGGGATCGCGACCCCATCGGTAAAGGCGAAGGTGGTGGAGGATCTCCGGGAGCGGTACGACATGGTGGTGATGGTGGGGGATGGCATCAATGATCTGCCTGCCTTCAGGAGTGCGGACACCGCCATTCTGACCGAACAGCAGGCGGCAGAGAGGCCAGACGAACTCTATAGATCAGCGGATTACGTGGTTCAGGATCTGGCCGAGGTCGTAAGGGTGGTGAGGGTGATCTGTGAGAGTGGTGGGGATATCTGCAGGATAAACAACGCGCGAAGATGTGTATAAATAAATAATAATATGCGAGGGACGAAATAGTTCCTTATCGAGGGGACGTGATGAGACCGCTTATTACCATCGAGAACCTGTGCATGGATTTTAATGGGACGCAGGCACTGAAAAAAATCAATCTTGAGGTGATGGAGGGGGAAGTGATCGGGATCATCGGACGGAGCGGTGCAGGCAAGACTGTCCTGATGCACCTGATCCGCGGGGTGGATCAGGCCCCCACATCAGGCAGGGTTGTCTATCACGTGGCCCTCTGCAATGCATGCGAATGGGTGGATGTGCCCAGTCGCGCAGGCGAGAGATGTCCGAAATGCAACGGAACACTCGAAGCCGCGGATGTGGATCTCTGGAACGAGGCGAACGAGAACCTGAAGAGACGCGTGATGCGGAGGACCGCGATCATGTTCCAACGGACCTTCGCACTCTATGGCAATGACCGTGTGATCGAGAATGTGCTGAAGGCGCTGGACGATGTGAATTATCCACCGGAGAGATCGATCAACCGCGCCGCGGATCTCCTGGACGAGGTGCGGCTCTCTCACCGAATGATGCACATCGCCAGGGACCTCTCAGGGGGCGAGAAACAGCGGGTGGTGCTGGCGAGGCAGCTGGCGAAGGAGCCATTCTTCCTCTTCGCCGACGAACCGACAGGCACGCTGGATCCCGATACCGCGACCCTCGTCCATACCATGCTCAAGAGTGCCTCCAGGACGAAAGACATGGGCATGATGATCACGTCTCACTTCCCTTCCGTCATCACCGATGTCGCAGACAGGGCGATCCTCCTTTCTGATGGTGAGATCGTAAAAGAGGGTATACCATCAGAGGTCGTCGGCCATTTCATGAAATCCATGGCCAACATGGAGCAAATCGAGAAGGTATCGGCAGGAAAAGACATCATCATTGCCCGGGATGTGGTGAAGAGATACCTATCGGTCGATCGGGGTGTGATAAAGGCAGTCAATGGCGTCTCCTTCGCAATTCCCGAAAGAGAGATATTCGGTATCATCGGAAAGAGCGGGGCTGGAAAGACCACATTGAGCAGAATCATCGCAGGCATTATTGAGCCGACGAGCGGGGAGTTGAATGTCCGCATCGGAGATGATCTGGTCGACATGACGAAACCGGGCATCGAGGAGAGGGGAAGGGCAAAGGGCTACATCGGTCTGCTGCACCAGGAGTACGACCTGTATCCACACAGGACAGTACTGGACAATCTGACGGATGCGATCGGACTGGAGTTTCCAAAGGAGCTGGCGATCAGAAAGGCCATCATCACGCTCAGGATGGCAGGTTTCACAGAGGAGAAGAGCAGAGAACTCCTGAGCCGCTACCCGTCTCAGCTCTCCGAGGGAGAGCGCCACAGGGTTGCGCTCGCGCAGGTTTTGATAAGGGAGCCCAGAATCGTGATACTCGACGAACCATCGGGCACGATGGATCCGATTACCAAGGTGGATGTAAAACAATCCATCCTCACCTCCAGGCACGAGATGGACGAGACCTTTGTCGTGGTGTCACACGACATGGATTTTGTAAAGGATCTCTGCGATCGGCTGGCGTTGATGCGGGGGGGTAAGATCGTGCATATTGGCCCGACCAGCGAGGTCCTCGCCAGCCTCGAAGAGGACGAGAAGAAGGTCATGCACCCCTCTGCCTCTTGAGGTGCAATCAGATGCAGATCCACCTTGATGGTAAGCTGGTGGAGGTCCCGGTCGGTTCCACGCTTGCAGAGCTGATTCCTGACAGGGATCCCAGGTGCTCCGTCGCGGTTATCCGCCCTGCCCCAGAAAAGGAGGAGAAGACTCCTTTCATCCGCATTGTGACGAACAGGGGCGAGGTGATTGTGGAAGCGATCGACCTGGAATCCAGCATACCGGAGCTGATAGGGGAGGGACATCTCAGGGTCCAGTGGGTCGATCGATATGCGGTCGCGTTCGGCCCGTTCAGGACGGATATGAAACCGGCAAGAAAGAGCGCCCCCTATGACAGGGGTGACGTCATCCTCGGATGCGGAGGTTATGATCCCTCCCGGTCCCTTCTCGTCTTCTCCAGAATCCGTCATATCGCAGACCATGGAGGGGCCGAGGGGGGCGGGATTCTTGGAAGGGTCGTGAGCGGGAGGGGCGTGCTGGATATCTGGGAGTCAGGTGACCGAATCGAGCGGATCGAACGTGTGGTCAGGTGGGAGGACCGAACGATGTCCTTCACCACCACCGATGGCGGGTTCATGCTCGAGGATGGGATGCAGCTGATCACGCATATCCGTGCGATTGCCGAGGGCGTGAAGGATGGAGAGTACAATCCATCTGTTGCGAGGAGCGTGGATCATTTCCTTCATGCGGTCCAGGAGGGCATCTTCCATGTGGACAGGGCGACCAGCACGTACATAAGAAGCTGCACCATTTCCAGCGAAGAAGTGGAGCTGGAGCTGAAGCGGCCGAGGCGCGAGGGATCGATCACGGTGAGAACCGAGGGCGGATCGGAGGGATGCATCTATATCCACAGGATCGACATCCCGAGCAGCCTGCTCCATACGATGGTGGGGCAGGTGACCCACGGTATAGAGCTGGTGAAACTGGCCCAGCAGGGCGAGACCATCTGCATCAGGGCAGCACCCACCTACCTCGACTTCATCGGGATGACGGTGAGGGAGGCCGGCACGCTGGCGGATGCGAACGGCGTAACCCCCGTACCAGACGCCGAGGATCCGGAGAGGTTGGTGATTGCACAGAGTCCGGAGACGACGCTGGAGATCCTCGCATCGCGAACGGTCGCCCTGGAGACCGCACCCGAGGAGAGGATCGTTGCCATCTCCATCGCCGATGAAGAGGCGCCCATGACTGCGCAGGTATTCAGGGACATCACAGGCCTTCGTTACCACAGGATAGGGAGGATGCCAATCTTCTTCAAATTCGAGGATACCATACTCTTCAAACCGGAGATGAAGAGCAGGCTGAGTATCATGCCGGAAAATACACCGGAGGGCGAAGTCCCCGCCCTCTCTCTGGGCATGACGAACGAGGCAAGGCGGGGTGCGGGTATGGTGGGTGTGAGGATGACCGACAACAGTGAGTTCGGCCCCACCGGTGAACCTTTCGAGGGGACGAATATCATCGGCAGGGTGCTGGAGCCTGAAAAACTTCAGAAATTCAAGGAGAAGGAGATCGTGTATATCCGCGAGGCGGTCCGATGAAGGAATATATTCCGAAGTATGCTGGAACCGTTACGAAGTATGTATTCGTAGAGTCTCCCTCCACGAGACCTGAGGAGCTCGCACAGCGTGCATACGAGGTCTCCGAGGGTGCGATGATCAAGGAGACCTGCTTCGGACTGCAGGTGACGGGCAGGCCGAATGAGGTTGCCCGGATCATCGGGGAGCTGAGAAAGCTGGACCCTAACCATATATTCGTGAAGGACCGGGGTTTTCCACCAGGGGATCCGAGGAGATGCCGCGCAAATCTCGGCGGCGCCAGGCCGGGGTATCACGGGCACGAATTCGAGATCGCACTGCTTCCAAACATCTCGCATGGCCTCGAGGCGATCGAATCGGGTAAGAAAGAGATCGTCCCTTCGCCTGTCACCCGAATCCCTGAGAAACTGGATGTCCAGAGATTGAAGATGATGATGGATGCGCAGGAGCCCTGAAATGGCGAAGATATTCATATACCCGACCACCAGCCTCATACTCTCCGACATGGTGGAGCGCTTCGGCCATGAAGCGCTCGGCTCTGCACTCGGGATCAGGGAGCGACTGCAGACAGGAGGATTCGACTCTCCACCGCTTCAGATCACCCCGGACGAGCCGAAGAAAGGCCTCAGGTGGGCAGCGGTGGAGGTGCCCTCCGGCGTAAGGGGAAGGATGGCGATCCTCGGACCACTTATCGAGCAGGCAGAGGCGGCGATCATCATCGAGGATGCGGACCTCGCGTTCGGGTGTATGGGATGCGCAAGGACGAACGAACTCCTGAAGTACATCGTGAGACACAGGGGAATACCCGTACTCGATCTGATGTATCCGAGGAGCGAGAGCGAGGGCGAGAAGTTCGTCGCTGCGATAAGGGACTTCCTCAAATCGCTGCCGGGAGGCCGATGATGGCTGCACCTGTGAGGATCGCCCAGCTATCCTGCGGACCCGAGTACAGCGGTGTGCAGAATGAGATAAACGAGGCGGCGAAGTCGGTGGGTGCAGAGATCTTCTTCCCCGATGTCACGCTGGCAGATATTCGAAGGGACTTTGCAGAACTGGGGCTCGATGTCGCCAGTCCCGATCTGAGGCTCGCCATTGCGAGGGCGAAGGCACTGGTGGAGGGGCGCATAGAGGCGGATGCGGTCTTCATTACCACCTGTTTCAGGTGTGCGGAGGCGGCGATAGTCCGGAACGAGCTAAGGCGGTATATCCACGAGAACTCCCGGCTTCCGGTGGTCAGTTATTCCTTTACGGAGAGGACGACCGCAGGGACCCTACTCACCAGAATGGAGGCGCTCACGACCATCGCGAGGAGGAGAGCACTCCTTGCGAGGGAGAGGCAGGAGGGTCTCACACTCGGGATCGACAGCGGCTCCTCCACCACGAAGGCAGTGGTGATGCAGGAGAACCATGTCCTCGGTTCGGGCTGGCTCCCCACCGTCGAGGTGGTCGGGAGTGCGGAGGAGGCAGTGAGGGAGGCATTGAGGCAATCGGGCGTTGCCATGGGGGGCATCGAGGCCATCGGGACGACAGGATACGGCCGTTTCCTGGTGGGCAAGCACTTCGATGCCGATCTGATTCAGGAGGAGCTGACGGTGAACTCCAAGGGCGCCGTGTACCTGGCGGAGCACCAGCATGGCGCAGCGACGGTCATCGATATCGGTGGCATGGACAACAAGGCGATATCCGTGCACGATGGGATCCCGGGCACCTTCACGATGGGCGGTATCTGTGCAGGTGCCAGCGGCAGATTCCTGGAGATGACGGCAAAACGCCTCGGAGTGGATATCAGGGAACTCGGCCCCCTGGCGCTGAAAGGGGAGTCGAAGAGGGTGCCGATGAACAGCTACTGCATCGTCTTCGGGACACAGAGCCTCGTGAATGCGCTCGCCGCGGGGAGCTCCCCGGCCGATGTCGCTGCCGCTGCCTGCCACAGCGTCGCGGAGCAGGTCTTCGAGCAGCAGCTCCAGGAGGTGGATATCAAGGAGCCGGTGATCATGGTGGGCGGGACCTCGCTGATCGAGGGGCTCGTGCATGCGATGGGGCAGCTCCTTAACGTGGATATTCTGGTTCCACCGCGCTCCCAGTTCATCGGAGCTGTGGGATCGGCGCTTCTGGCAAGCGGGTTCATCGGCGGTAAGTAGATGGAGGCGCTCGATTACTTCCAGGTCGAATCCCCGGAAGCGGCGGGGGCCGAGTATTACAAGCAGATCATGGCCGATGTGCTCCAGGACCTCGATCTGGTGAAGATCATCAGCCGGCTCCACATATTCGTAGATCCGAAGGTTCCTGTCTTCGTTGCCGTTGGCACGATCAGAAAGCTCCCCGGTATGGTCAGGGTACGAGACTGCGGTAACGTGAAAGTCGAGGAGGGGAGGGCGGTCATCTCCATCGGTGACGAGAAGTACCTGTCATCCCTTCTGAAGGTACTCTCTGACACCTACGGGAAGCAGCGTATCGATCAGCCCGACAGGTTCACCGTGATCGTCACCGGTGAGGGGATCGATGGGAGGGAGCTGGAGGAGATCCAGGTCGCCGATCCGAGCGAGGGGATCTACAGGGATATCATCTATGCGATGCAGTACGGCTCCCCAGAAGGTTTCAAGGTGAGAAGGCAGGGCGTGAGCAGGGAGCGGTTCTATTATGTGGCGAGCGAGGATACCCTGCCCGAGGATGTCGTGGAGACGCTGGTGAAGGAGAAGTTCTCCCTCATGGGGGTGCCCCTGTGATACTCGAGCCGGTCACCTATACAGGGGGCGTCTTCAAGCACGAGCAGATGGTGGAGTTCATCGAGGATCTCGGGGGCTACATCATCCAGAGGCACGTGATCGCGAACGAGGTGGTGCTGCAGGCACTCGTCCCAAAGGAGGATATCGAACAGATGCGGGTGCTGGCGAAGGCACTCATGGGAACGGTGACCGCTTCACCCCTCGTGGGCACAGAGATTGCCGTCGTCAGCCCCAGCCTCGAGATCCACCATCTGCCCCACTCCACCTGCGATGTCGCCGAGTACCTGAGGCGGTTCGGTGCAAAGACGAATGTGGTGGGGCTCGCGCGGGGATTCGGAAAGAGGATCGCCAATCTGAACGTGGAGGAGCGTGACGTGATCAACGAGCACGATCTCGCTGTATACGTCCTCGGTAATTTCGAGGAGTGTATCCATCACAAGTTCGGGACCCTCGCGAAGGGGATCCATGTCCCGATCGTCCTCACGGGAGGACCATCGAAGGAGGCACTGATGAAGTGCACGGAAACCCCTGTGCAGGGCTACGTCGGAGGTCTGGGCCGTTTCATGCACCGGACGAAGAAGCCCGAGGAGATCGCCAAGCTCGAGGAGCTGGCCGCAGAGGTGGCGAGGGTGCTGGATGTGAGAAGGGAGGAGATCGCCAAGGATCCACTCTCCACGATGCCGCCGAAGCTGATGGACGTCATCGTCGAGAAGATGGAGCCGCTGGAGGAGGTGACTTCGCCCACCCCGGTGACGGTGCAGATGACGGGCATCAGGGTGAAGCTGCCCTACGAGCTGTACGCAACTCAGATACGGAAGCTGGAGATCGAGGACGGAATCCTGATTGGCGATATCTGCGAAGTCCTCCCGTGCAGAATGAGGAATTACATCGTCGTCAGAATAAAACCATATTCTGAGACGAAGATCATTGTGTGAGATATGAAGTTCGAGGAGCTGCTTGAGGATATTGCTCGGGAAGGTGTGGAGAATACCGCCAGAGCATGGCTGCAGGAGGTCGAGCAGGACTATGGAAAGGTCCCACTCATCTTTCGGCGCATGGCGGAGAGGCCCGAGATACTGATATCACACCTCCTCTATAAGGGTGCGATCGCAGGCACCGGGACCCTGGACCCGAAGACCGTTGAGCTGATCAGCCTCGCGGTGGGTGCCGCTCTCAAGTGCCCTCACTGTGTCGAGTATCATGTGCAGTCCGCGATGAGGAGAGGGGCCACGAGAGGGGAGATACTGGAGGTGATCCTCATCACAGGACTGCTCGCCAATGCAGCGATCCTGGCGAATGCCTACCGGATCATCGACAGGGAGCTGGAGCGGTGTGCTTCCTGCGAAGTCAACGGAGTCAGCCTCGATTCAAAAACTCCCTGAGCCAGCCATTGACATCCATGCAGTTTTCAATGCGGATTCGGTCGTGCACAATCGCCTGTATACCGTGAATCCACTCCTGTTCCGGGCATCGGAGAAGTTTGCCGATGCATCCGAGACCGCGCCGGTGACCTGCCATGATGCAGCGGACGGAGGTATCACGACCCATCGGAGGCCTTGATGTGACAATTGAACATTATATCGCGAGAATTCTCTGTATGGACGAGGATGCATGGTTGCGCCACGCAAACCCGTGGAGCGTGATCCTGCGTAATACCGTACTGCCGATTCTCGTGGCCGCGTTCTGGAGCCGGGTCTGGCTCGGATGGTGGTCACTGATCCCGATCACCCTTGGACTCCTGTGGAACTGGCTCAATCCCCGTATCTTTGCCGCGCCGGACTCGTTGGAAAACTGGGCATCCAGGGCTGTACTGGGTGAGCGCATCTGGCTGAAGCGGCATAACGTGCCGGTGCCGGCACATCATCGGGTCGTGCCGCATATTCTCTCGGCCATCGCTGCCATCGGGATGGTCACCATCATCTGGGGTGTCGTCACCCTCGATTTATGCCCGGTTCTCCTCGGTATGGCGCTTGTGTACTCCGGAAAGCTCTGGTTCCTCGATCGGATGGTCTGGCTCTGGGAGGATATGCGGGGTCCACGCTGATGCAGAAACTGACGAATTCATCTCGATACATGGCCTGTTCATGGGGCTATTGTTTTTCTGTGCAAGGGAGCGAGGATTTTTATAACTTCATGCAACAGGTTACATAGACCGAACGGTTCAATAATATTTACATTATCAATCCGAGGAGGTTCACATGTCCAGAGTATGTATCGGTTTCGAGGTGCATCAGCCCTACAGGATATCGCATGAATTCGATCCTATTCGTTCGAGGCAGAACAGGGATCTGAAGTCCATCTATTTCACAGGCAGGAACAGGGAGATCTTCGAGCGGATCCAGGAAAAATGCTACGTCCCCGCCACCTCGCTCATCCTGGAACTTCTGGATCAGGATTTCCGCTGCGCCTTCAGCCTCTCAGGCACAGTGGTGGAGCAGATGAAAGAATGGGGCGAAGAGAGCCTCGAGCTGTTCAGACAGGTCGCACGACACAGGAATGCGGAGCTGCTGGGGCAGACATATTACCACAGCCTCGCCGGTCTCTTCAAGGACAAGAGGGAGTTCATGGAGCAGGTGAGGCTTCACCGAACGATGATGAAGGAGACATTTGGAGTGACGCCGTCGATCGTCGAGAATACGGAGTTCATCTTTGACAACAGTATCGCATGGGCGGCGAAGCAGCTCGGATTCAAGGGGATGTATGCAGAGGGGGTGGATCGGATCCTCGAATGGAGAAGCCCGAACTATATATATACGTGCGAGGGAATACCCATCCTGCTCAGAAATTACCGGCTCTCCGACGACCTGGCGTTCAGGTTCTCATGCAGGGACTGGAGCGAGTACCCCCTGACCGCCGATCGATTTGCCTCCTGGATCGCTGCCTCTCCGGGTGACTGTATCCAGCTCTTCATCGATTATGAGACCTTCGGAGAGCACCACTGGAAGGAGAGCGGCATACTCGAATTCCTGCGATGGCTACCCGAGGAGCTGGTGCAGAAAGGGAATGAGTGCATACTCCCATCACATGCGGTGGAGATCGAGCCGAGGGGTGAGCTGGACTTTTCAGAGACCACCTCCTGGGCGGACGTGGAGAAAGACACCTCTGCATGGCTGGGGAACTGCAAGCAGGAGACCGCATTCAATGCGGTGGAGACCGCAGCACACCTGGCGGGAGACAGGACGATCTGGAGATATCTGCAGACGAGCGATCATTTCTATTATATGGCAACGAAGCATGGTTCCTGTGGCGAGGTGCACTCCTACTTCAGCCAGTGCGCACCGTTCGAATCCTTCGCTTCGTATATGAGGGTGCTCTCTGACCTGGAAGAACGGGCAGCGAAG
Source organism: Methanomicrobiales archaeon (assembly GCA_029907705.1). GTDB lineage: Archaea > Halobacteriota > Methanomicrobia > Methanomicrobiales > JACTUA01 > JARYLJ01. Next base: position 13,361 of record JARYLJ010000010.1, on the reverse strand, counting down.
GTGAAGCGTTCGAAGGGAGCGGCGATGGCACTGAGGTGCCTGCCGCCTGAAAAGGCATTCCACTTCTTCTCTCCATACGGTTATATGGGATACTCGGCATACAGCCTGGATGAGTTCGCCAAGCTGCTCGAGGTGGTGCCCGTCGATTCCATCACCCACCATTGTGAGAGGGGGGACTTCGAACGCTGGCTCTCCGAGGTGGTGGAGGATCCCGTCCTCGCCGGCAGGGTGAAGGGTTGCAGGGAGCGGCATGTACTGGTGGAGCAGGTGAATAAGAGGAGGGCTGCTCTTTGGAGACGCTTAAAGTAGCCTTCTTCTGCTGGGAGTCGCTCTATACGGACCGCGTGGGGGGGCTTGCGAGCGCGGCCACGCATCTCGCCGAGACCCTTGCGAGGGATCACGAAATCCACTTTTTTACCCGTGGCGATCGGGACATGGAGATCAAGGGGGTGCACTATCACTGCTGCCGGCCCTCGGGAGGGGATATCGTGGATTACTGCAGGAGCATGAGCCATATGATGCTCGAGCAGTTCAGGGAGGTGGACGAGCCAAAGTTCGATATCCTGCATTTCCATGACTGGCATGCGGTGGAGGCGCTCCACCAGCTCCAGGAGCGGGCGACGGTCTTCTCCTATCACTCCACCGAGTATGGCAGAAACGGAGGCAGTTTCGGTGACTGGTGGGAGTTCAGAGAGATATCTGGGAAGGAATGGTACGGTGGGCTGGTCGCCCAGAGGGTGATCGTAGTCTCCCATACATTGAAGAACGAGGTGAAGTGGCTCTATAAGGTGCCGGACGAGAAGATCACGGTGATCCCGAACGGCGTCGTACCTGCAGAGTTCAGGGCAGATCTCGATCCGGGTAGCGTGAAGGCAGGTTACGGCATCCACCCATACGCGCCGCTCATCCTCTTCTGCGGTCGGATGGTCTACCAGAAGGGGCCGGATACCCTTGCTGACGCAATCCCGTTCGTACTGCAGGATAATGCCGATGCCCGTTTCATCTTCATCGGAGAGGGGCATATGCGCCGGTGGCTGACGGAGCGCACATCGGGTCTTCCTGTGCAGTTTCTCGGTTGGTTACCGGACTCCGAGTATGTGAGACTGCTGAACGCGAGCAATATCGTGGTCATACCGAGTAGGAACGAGCCATTCGGACTGGTTCTGCTCGAGGCATGGAGCGCAGAAAAGTGCGTGGTCGCGACCGATGTCGGGGGGCTCTCCGAGAATATTGACAACTTCAAAGACGGCGTGAAGGTGTATACGAAACCCGATTCGGTTGCATGGGGGATCAACTACTGCCTCGAGGAGAGGGACCGGATGCGAATCCTCGGGAAGGAGGGTAGGAGAAAGGTAGAGCGATACTTCAGGTGGGAGTCGATCGCGAGGAGGGCGGCAGATCTCTACAGAGGGGTGAGCGTTTGAGGATTGCCTACTTCGTGGATGAATTTCCTCCTTTTTTCAGGGGCGGACTGGGCACATATGCGATGGAGATCACCCGGCAGTTCGTCAGGGGCGGCCACACGGTCACTGTCTTCTCCCGGAACAACGGGAGTGATCCGACACGGGATATCTGGGAGGGGGTGGAGGTGCACAGGCCGCTGCTCATGGACATGTCCGATGTCCTCTCCATACTGAATCAGGGGGATGTGAGGCGATGGGACGAAGGGGGGCAGCGATTCTACCAGGAGACCCTGCTCTACAACTTCCTGTCCGCCTCCAAGCTGGTGAATAACCTCGTCCCTCTGGAGAAAAGGGCCTTCGATGTCATCATCTCCCATGACTGGCTCAGCGCACCCGGTGGGATCGTCGCAAAGAGGAATCTATCGAGGCCATTCGTATTTCACTTTCATTCCACAGAGGAAGGGCGCACCTCCGACGGGTCCGAGACGGTGAAACAGATCGAGCGCCTGGCCGCCGAGCACGCGGATCTGATCGTGACCGTCTCCTATGCGATGAGAGACGAACTGATCAGGCTCGGATATCAGGAGGCGAAGATCCGGGTGGTGTACAATGGAGTCGATCCCCGAAAGTACGATCCAGAACGGTTCCCCGAGGAAGAGATCTCCAGATTCAGGAATGCAATGGGTGCAGGAGATGACCCGATGATCTTCTTCATCGGCAGGCTCACCTGGGTGAAGGGGATCGATATGCTGCTGATGGCGATGCCCACCATCGTGAGGGAGTTTCCAGAGGCAAAACTGGTGATCCTTGGCAAAGGCGATATGGAGCCGCTCATCACGCACATTATCTACTCCCTTCACCTGGAGAAGAACGTGATCACGAACTTCTCCTACGTGAGCGAGGAGGAGCGCCTGAAGTATTATGCCGCATGCGATATCGCAGTCTTTCCTTCGAAGTACGAACCCTTCGGAATCGTCTGCACAGAGGCGATGGCGATGGGAAAACCTGTCGTGGTCGGGGCGAGGGGAACCTCCGGACTGAGGGAGCAGGTGGTGGTGACAGGGCCGGGCCAGAACGGCTTCCACATCAACCCCTTCGATCCGGAGGATATCGCGAAATTCACATTGCTTCTTTTGAATGACAGGGATCTCCGCAGGAGATTCGGTGCGAACGGGAGGAGAAGGGTGCTGGAGCAGTTCACATGGGAAAAGGTCTCAGATGCGACCATTAAGGTCTATGAGGAGGCGATCGAGAGGCACCATGGCCGCGCACCCGAGGTGGTGGCTGGCTGAACGGGGACCCGAGGAGAGGCGATGATCTGCTTCGGGAGGGAGATCCAGGACTGCGAATTCGCCCGGCAACGGGAGTACCTCCTCACCGCTGAAGGTGGTTACTGCTCCTCGTCGCTCGCCGGCAATACACGCAAGTATCATGGCCTTCTCGTGCATGGGGGCAGAGTCCTTCTCTCCTCCATGGATGAATACCTGAATGGCAACAGGATCTCCATCGCCTCCTATCATGGTACGACCCGTGCCGAGGGTTTGACGCATCTCCTGGGCTTCACGCTCTATCCGCTCTGCTTTCAGTATGAGGTGGGGGGCGTGTTGCTGGAGAAGACCATTCGTTTCGACGGCACGCTCACGATCGAATACAGGTGCACCGGAGATGGTTCGCTCAGAATCCTCCCCCTCGTCACCGACCGCGGCATCCACGAGGTGAGGGACGATCCCTGGTTTCCGGTGGAGAACAAAGGTGGTGAGATTTCCGTGGGGAACCTTCGCCTGCGTGCCAGAGGTATGGATTTCACGCCTTCTCCGCTCCTGTACTATGGGGCCTGGTTCGTGGAAGACTTCAAACGGGGATATGCCTGCCAGGAGAACCTCTTCTCCCCTGGCAGTTTCTGCGCAGAGGGCAGAGATCTGAAGTGCACTCTCATGGTGGCAGCGAACGGCGGGAGTGCCAGAGACACACATGATGAAATCCCGCGAACGAACTTGGAAGTGTTGAAGCATGCATCCAGCACCTTCTTCCATGGCAATGCCCTCATCGCAGGATACCACTGGTTCACCGAACCCTGGGGAAGAGATGCCTTTGTCTCATTGCCCGGACTCCTCCTCCTGCAGGGTAGGATCAAAGAGGCGGAGGCCGTCTTCAGGTATTTTGCCTCCAGGACAAGACAAGGACTCGTTCCGAACCGCGTCCCTGACAGCTACAACTCGAGCGACGCCTCGCTCTGGTTCCTGCGTGCGCTGAAGGCATACTACAAGATCTGCGGGGAAAACAGGTTCTTCAGGGATATGCGTGAAAAGATGGAGGAGATCCTTCACGAATATGTGGAGAGCGATGTGGCGGTGCTCGATCATGACCTCATCCGTGTCGCCCCGCGGAGCACATGGATGGACACCGCCTTCACGCCCCGGGAGGGGAAGCCCGTGGAGGTGAACGCACTCTGGATCGAGACCCTGGAATTCGCCGAGGCGATCGGTGTAGATACACCGGTCCCATCCAGAAGCGCGAAACGGAGGTTCTTGCAGTTCTGGAATGCGGAGAGGGGCTGTCTCTTCGATACCATCGATCCGGAGAGCGACGAGATCCGGCCGAATCAGGTGATCGCCCTCTCGGCAGGTCTGTTCGATAGGGACAGGGTCCGTCTCGCCCTCGAAACAGTCAAGAGACACCTGCTCACCCCATTCGGCCTCCGCACCCTGTCACCGGAGGATCCGAACTACAGGGGGAGTCATACAGGCGACGAGAGCTACCACAATGGCTCCGTGTGGCCCTGGCTCACGACCTTCTATGTGGAGGCCTGCCTGAATGCCGGTGAAGATCCACTCACCCTGAGGATGCTCTACCATCCGATCCTGATGCATCTGCGTGAAGCTGGTCTCGGCAGCATCTCAGAACTCTTCGACGGTGACTACCCGCACCGACCTGGTGGCTGCATCTCACAGGCGTGGAGTGTGGGCGAGGTACTGAGAGGGATTGCGCTGCTGCATGCGGATCGGGAACGGCCTCGCATCTCCCCGCAGTAAGGGTCTTGTTTACACCTTCAGTGCTTCCATGAGTCTGAACGGGTCTCCCGCCACCACAGACGTGCGTGCATACAGCTCCATCGCACCGATATCCGAGGACCTTATGCCGGGCTCACCCCTGTCCACGAGGCGTACGGTGAATATCCCCTCCTCACCCAGTGGCGGCATCAGGATCGCGAGATTGAAACTCTGCACGCCGAGGTCCCGGTATGCGTGGAGTACATAGGCGATTGCCCCTGCAAGAGAGGAGTAGTCACGGCTCAGGATCATCGCCTCCTTCTCCTTGACGGGGGTGAGATACGCGAGGATCTCCACATTCTTCCTCTTCATTGCCAGTCCGAGCGCCCTGTGCGCATCGATCAGGTCCGTTTCATATTCATGACCGAATTTCATGTTATAAGAGGAACGCACCTTTTCAAGCGACTCCACCGCGCTGTACGGCTCCACCGATAACAGGACCTGGGCATGGCCATGCACGATCGAGGCACCGGCCCTCCAGAGGCAGTTCCAGAGGAAGAGTGGGTATCTCGCCTCCGGATCCTGTTCGCGGGCCTTCATGAACCATCCCATCCCCACGTTCAGGTAGTCCTCGATACGCCCCTCCTCCCACACGAGCGGATCGTGCTCGTCGAAGATGATCACTCCATGGAGGTGATCGTACTTCGCCATGTTGCTGGCCGTGAGTGCATGCCTGCCCCTCACCCTCCCGAAGAGATCGAGGGGTGTGCTTTCCTCTGGATGGCAGAAGGCATCGCCCCTCGTCTCCTCGATGGATGCCCGGACTCCTGCATCGCTTCTCGTTTCGAAGGGGCGCCGTGCACGCTCCTCGTTGAAGAGTGTGCTCTCCCCTGTCACCAGATTGGTGATCCTGACGATCTGCTGCCATCCCTGCGGGGCATGACTGATAATCCTCCTCCCCTTCTCCATCCCCCCGGGCAGGATGAGCCTTCCGGACCTTCTGGTCACCCTGAACATACGGTCAAACAGGGCCCTCTCTTCGGACGGCAGCGATCTGACCAGTTCGGGTACACCGGTAATGCATCTCCTCTCCATGCCGCAGCTCTGTTTGCGCATTACCATCACATCATCCTGCCTGATCGAAGCTGTACGTTCTGAAACGTATTCGGGTGGGTCGTTCGCATGCGTGAAAAAAAAAGCTGCAGTGCGGCGCTCGATTGGCCCGAATAGCGGGGATCAGCCTGCGCATTCTCAGTTCCTGTGAGGCGGCCGCTTACGAATCATGCAAGGATCTCGACCCTTCACAGGACTCGTCATTTTTACGCTGGAAGAGTGTGAACCATCCGAAAACAATATTTTCATTTATCGAGACTGACGAGCGATATTCATATGGTGGCGGCGCATCTCAGATCGCAGATATCTCGAGGGATAAAAAAGGTCTTTGAATTGAATCGATCGATCACAACGGAATATTGGACCAAAATCAATCGGAGATACTCTCGAGCGAATAACCCTTTCCGATGAGCAGGTCCTTCACCCTTTCCAGGTGATTCCCCTGAAGCTCGATCGAGCTGCCCTTGATCGTTCCACCGCAGGCGAGCTTGCTCTTGAAAAACTTGACGAGATCCTCGAGGTCTATCTCCACAGGATCGAGACCCTCGATGATGGTCACTTCCTTGCCATACCTTCTCTTGTTGATCTTCACGCTGATCCTCTGTTGCTCCTTGGCAACCTCCTCACATATACACAATTCTTTTGGTAAGCCGCATTTCGGGCAGATACCAGCATTCATTACATCTATCTTTCCATTCTCGTTATTTATTGTTTGGCATCGTCTTTCAGGAATCGACCCTGCAGACCTCACACCCCCGGGAGAGGACCTGATCCTTCCGGCTGTTGTACCGGTAGACTGTGATGCCCTTGCAATGGAGTTCGCGAGCAAGGAGAAAGAGTCTCCCGATCTCCTCCGCCGTTGCATTCTCCGGGAGGTTCACGGTCTTCGAGACCGCATTGTCCACGTGTTTCTGGAATGCCGCCTGCATCCTCACGTGGAACTCCGGCGATATTTCGAGGGCGGTTCTGAAGAGCTCCTTCAGATCTTCCGCAATCGGGAGATTTCTGACCGTTCCGGTGCGTTCGATCTCCTCGATCATCTTCTTCCTGTGCCTGATGGGGGCGAGCTTCCTGATCAGCAGCCTGTTCACGAACCGTACCTGGATATCTCCGATCCTGCGGCGGTACGCAACAGAGAAGAGCGGCTCTATACCGCTGCTTGTATTCGCGATGATATGCAGTGAACCCGTGGGCGCGATGGTGGTGACGGTTGCATTCCGCATCTCGATCTCAAAATTGCTGCTTTCGATTGCGGGGAACGAACCCTTCTCCTCACCCAGCTCGTGAGACTTCGCCCGGGCTGTCTGCTGCATTCTGGACATCGTTCTCTCCGCAAACTGAAGGGCATCCGCCGATTCATATGGTATGCCGAGCAGGATGAGGGCCTCTGCGAACCCCATGACGCCCAGACCGATCTTGCGTGTCAGCAGGGTCCGCTCGCCGATCTCCTGAACCGGGAAGTGGTTCACATCGATGACGCTATCGAGGAATTCCACTGCACTCCTGACCGTCTCTTCAAGCAATGCCTCGTCCAGTTCGTCGTGGCGGATGCACCCTGCCAGATTGATGCTTCCCAGATTGCAGGACTCGTACGGATAGAGGGGTTGCTCCCCGCAGGGGTTCGTCGCCTCGATCTCCCCCAGTGCAGGGACCATATTTCTTCTGTTGATCTCGTCCATGAAGAGGGCCCCCGGATCGCCGGTGGCCCAGGCTGCCTCCCTCAGGCTCGTCCAGATGTGTTCGGCCTCCACCTCTCCCCACACTTCGCCGTTCCTCGGGTTCACGAGCAGATACAGACGCCCTCCTTCCATCGCGGAGAAGAATTCATCGTCGAAAGCAACGGATATATTGAAGTTATTGAATCCGCCATGCCTCTTGCAGGAGATGAACTCGAAGATATCGGGGTGATGGCTCGAAAGTACACCCATGTTCGCACCCCGTCTCCTGCCTCCCTGCTTCACCGCCTCTGTCGCATGATCGAATACCCGCATGAAGGAGATCGGGCCACTGGCGACACCCATCGTATCCTGCACCGTATCCCCGCGTGGCCTGAGCCGGCTGAAGGAGAATCCCGTGCCTCCCCCACTCTTGTGAATCAGCGCCATGTGGCAGAGCGTGGTGAAGATGCTCTCGATGGAGTCGTGTACAGGAAGGACGAAGCATGCAGAGAGCTGCCCTTTCGGGAGGCCTGCGTTCATCAGTGTGGGGGAGTTGGGCAGAAAGAGCAGATCCTCCATCAGACTTCGAAATTCCCTTGCCTTCTCCGGATTCACCGCACGCGCCACCCTGCTGAACAGCTGGTGCGGTGTCTCGCTCGGAAGAAGATATCGGTTCTTCAGAAGCAGGCGTGCACTCTCGGTCAATTTCATCCGTATCTGATGATGACCCACCAGCTTTATAAATCATCCTGCGATGCGATCGCGTCCATGCCCCCCCCCTCGCCATTATTGCGTGTGATTCGAGATGCGGCATCTTTTATATGGCCCACGGGGAATTGATCAGATGAGACAGTCGGATTTGAGGACGATAACGGGGCGGAAACCGAATGACGATGAGGATCTCCTTCACACTCGATGATGAACTGCTGGATATGATCGACCAGTACGCAAAGGAACATCTGCTCGACCGGAACAAGGCGATACTGGAGCTGATCGAGAATGGCCTGGCTGTTAAAGAAACATCAGGTGAGGTGAAGCTGAAGCAGAACCGCTCTTTCGAGGAGATCCAGATGATAAAGACCGAGATACAGGGGATGAAGACGATGCTGAGCGAGCTCAAATCGGAGATCAGGCTGATGAGCCATATTCTCGATTCCGACTGGCGGAAGGAGGCCCGTATCATCCCTTATCAGGGAAAGAGATGGTGGATGTTCTGGAAGAAATGAAGTTATGACGGTTCAGGAAATGATGTTCATGATACTCCGGAATCCCTCTCCCTTCAGATCGTCGCACTCCACGGATTCCACCCTGCTGAAATCGATCTTCTCCTCCGACGGGGTGTGTCGTAGGCAGTAGATGCGTGCAGGAGATGGAATCAGCCTCCCGCCGATGGAGAACGCCCTGGAATGAACGCAGAAACGGCAATGCTCCAGCGTGATATCCTCTCTCCCGCTGCACAGGACCTTTCTCCCGATTCCCACACGCTTCATCACTGTCCTGTCACTCATAGAGAAGCACCTGATAACCGGCCTCTTCCAGCTTCTTCCTGATCTCTTCCATCGAACCATCCCGTTCCTTCAGAAGAATGGGCTTCACCTGCATCTCCCAGATCCGTGAGAGCTGTTCATCCTCTGTGACCAGACCCGTCTTCCCCACCATCTTCCCCGCCTTATTTCCCGCACCATCCATGACCACGAGGCGTGTGCACCTGTACTCCCTGCAGAACCGCGGTCTGGTTCTGTAGATCATGCAGGTGTACATCCCCTCGGCAGGGGTGTAGTGCAGAAAACGGCACCATCTGGGATTCCTCGGCGGTCTCCCTCTCTCCAGTGCAAAGAGATCCCGCCCCTCCTCGATCGCCGCGATGAAGATCTCGCCGTCGAGTTGGTTACGGCATTGCATCCGCCCGCCGCCGAGATCCCGTTCGGGACTGATATACCGCCCGAAACTCATGCAGCATTTTCCGCACCTTGAACAGACGAATCTGACCATTCCGGATGGAGTTTTGTTCTTCTCCGATAAAGCAGTTGCCACAAGCTGAAAATGTGACATTTAATGCATTCTTCCTTCAAACGTACTGTATGAAGGTCTGCATCATGTGCGGAGGCGAGGGGACACGGCTCAGACCCCTCACCTTCGAACGCCCCAAGCCCTGCATCCCGATTGCGAATACCCCCTCCATCTCGCATCTCGTTGCCCATCTCTCCAACCTCGGGTTTCACGAGGTGATCGTCACCCTCGGATATTTGGCGCAGGAGGTGGAGTCCGTACTAGGGGACGGTTCACTTTTCGGTGTGCACATCCGATACGTCCACGAGAAGGAGAAGCTGGGAACCGCCGGCAGTGTGAAGAATGCTCAGCGCTATCTGGAGGATCAGCCGTTTCTGGTCGTCGGAGGCGATCATGTGACCGATCTGAACCTGCTGGAATTCTACCGTCAGCATCTACAATCTGATGCGATGGTGAGCATCGGTCTCGTCAGCATCGACGATCCATCGGAGTACGGAATCGCAGAGATCGACGTGGAGAACCGTATCAGGCGTTTCCTCGAGAAACCCGCCCCCGGTGAGGTCTTCAGCAACCTCGCGAGCACGGGCATGTATGTCTGCAACCCGGAGATATTCGATCATATTCCCGCATCCGGAAAATTCGACTTCGCCCGAAATCTGTTCCCCTTCCTGATGGAGCGAGGGGAGAACCTGAACGGCTGGCTTGCACGCGGCCACTGGACAGATGTGGGCAGCCCCAGGTCCCTAAGGCAGGCAGAGCGATGGATGCTCCAGATGCTCGGCCACTCCACCATTGCCGGTGAGGTGACCATACGGGGAGCGACGATCATCGGTCCGGTCCATCTCGGATCGCCCCTTACCATCGGCAGAGGTTCCCGTATCATCGGTCCCGTGGTCATCGAGGGAGGCACGACGATCGGAGAGCGTGTACTCATCGGGCCCTACACCAGCATCGCCGGAGGTTGCGAGATCGGCTCTGGCACGAGGATACTCTCCTCGTCTCTCTACAGGGATGTGCAGATGGGCGATGAGTGCAGGGTGAGCGGAAGCATCATCGACAGCGGCACCATCACAGGGGAAGGATGTTCACTGGAGCATAACACGGTGATCGGACCCCGCGTGGTGCTAGAGGACGGGGTAACGGTTCATGCAGGCACAAGAATTTGGCCCGAGCTGAGAATCCCCAGAGGGGGGGCGGTAAAGGAGTACTGCCTGAACCCGAACTACGATGTGAAGAGAGATGGTTCCTAGGCGTTCCTCACGAGCCTGTGGGTGAGTGCTATCAGCGGGTGCCTCGCGTAGTCCAGAACCTTGATATCATCGAGCGTTTTCAGATTCAGGGCTTTTGCAGTTCTCTCTATTCCCAGCTCGATCTCCTCATCCAGCTCGATGATGTAGGCATCCAGCCTCCTGATGCCCAGCCTCTTCGCCGCAACGGCACGGTGGTGCCCGTCCACCAGGATATACCTTCCTGGCCTCTTCACGACGATGAGCGGCTCCGCTAGCCCCTTCTTCAGCTCGTATACCCTTCCCTCCAGCTCGTCCTCGTAAATTTTCGCCTGTGTAGGAAGGAGCGTGTCGATCTCCACCATCTCCCTCGAGAGGCGGGGTTCGATACTGTATAACTTTCTGAGCGTCTCTATGAATTTGTATACCTTCTCCGGGGAGACGTGCTCTATCTGGGATCTGATCACGTCAGCGTTCGAGATGATGCCCACCAGGCGATTCTTCTCATCCAGCACAGGCAATTTCTGTATGCCAGAACGGAAGATCACCCTGGCCGCATCATTGATGCCCATCTCCGGATCGGCGACGATCAGGTGGCGCGACATGAGCCGGTCGATGGGGGTGGAGGGGTGGGCGAAGAGGAGATCGCGCGCGGAGATGTAACCCACCACCTCTTCGCCATCCACCACAGGAAAACCGTCATGTTTTGTATTTTTCATGGTCTCCAGCACGTCATGCGCCGTGCCGTTCACGGGCACGGTCACGACGTCGTAGGTCATGTAATCCCTGACCTTTTTCTTATCCATTGAAAAAAATTGTTTAACCTGAGCTTATTTGAATCAATCGGTGCTGATGAGAGAGAAGGGGATTCGTTGTAATTTTCCGGTTCTTCTTTCCATTCCGAATAAAATAACCGCCTTGTGCGGTCAATTCATAAAATCACAGTATTATAAGAGAGAACAACGACCCGTTTCAACGCTGACGTTCACAAGATTACCAAAAAAATAAGTGCGGGTATGGTCACGCCCGAACGAACAATTATTCGACCGGAATCTTCTTCTCAGGGACCACCTGCACCTTCTTCAAATGGACCTCGAGGACACCGTTCTTGAAACTGGCCTTCGCTTCCTCTTCCGTGACATCGGCGGGGAGCAGGACACGCCTGCACATCGATCCATAGACCCGCTCACGCATGTAGTAACCCTCCTCGGTCTTCTCTTTCTCCCCTTTTCTCTCCGAGGAGATCTCGAGGGTGCGGGGATCGACCAGCCTCAGATTGACATCATCCTTCTCTACACCCGGCAGATCCGCGACCACGATCACCTCGTCCTCATGCTCTCGCACATCCACGGAGAACTCTCCCCTGAGCGCGGGCAGCATCCTCCTGTGGAAACCGGGTGCAGGAAGAAGGCGCTCAGGTTCGAAATCCTGCATGATAGAGGCGATTCGATTCTCCATCTCCGCCATCATATCGTCGAATTCTCTCCATATCGAAGAGAACGGGTATCTCCTGAATCTCATGCCACTCACCTCACCTCAACCCGGCTTTCCGAGCCGGGTTGACTAACTTTTGGTTAGTGATTTATGTATAATAAAGTTTTCTCAACAGTGCGCATGGAACAGATTTATCAAATTCTGTGCGCCATTATGATGATATGGGAATCAAAAAGCCGAATAATGAGCGAAACTGGTCGAAGATCTTCGCAATCGTATTCGGTATTATCTTTGCCTTCATGTTCGTGGGGACATATCTGCTCACGATACTCGGTTCCACGATCTTCTCGCCTGGGATAAAACCTGGGGACACGGTGACCGCAGACCTGACGATCCGTGATGGAGCGGGAAGATCGATCCTGACAACGGATCAGAGCGAATACAGCAGGGCAATGAGCGCAGGGTACAGTGTCTTCTTCACTCCGGCCCTTCAGATTAAAGCAAATGGAACATATAACGAGACCATCATCGGGGTGGATGCATACTTCCCGCCCCAGTGGACGAAGTTCGGTATCCTGCTCGACGAGATGGAGATGATAGCATCCGGCGTGGTAGGCATGAAGGAGGGGGAGAGAAAAACCATCGATCTCTCCACCATCGCCATTTTACCGCAGTCCTTTGCGGCAGAGGATTTCGAGGCATCTGGAGGCAACTTCACATCCGCGAAAGTGGGCGACCAGATGGTGATTGGATTCAGACCGGCCTTTTCTGATGAGCTGGTGGGAAACGATACCATTTCCTATCTTTATAGAGTGATGGAGATTGTGGGAAAGGATGATCAGCATGTGATTTTGAGTCACTCTTATGCCACAGCAGATATCAAAATAAGACAGATCGTTTAATTCCAATACCGATATCTTTTGAGAGAGCCATCTTCATCTGTTATGGATCTGATCATCTACCACTTCACCCAGGAGGGGTGCATGGGATGCGAAGAGCAGGAACCCATCAATCAGGAGGTGAGCGCAGCCCTTAAGGTGCCCATCGTCGATATCGATGCGGTGAAGAACCCGGAATATATCAGGAGATACCGGCTGCGCGTGACTCCGACGATTGTGATCCTCGTCGACGACGAGGTGAAGGAGAAGCTCGAGGGTGTGATCCATCGCGAGGAGCTGGAGGCTGCGATCAGAAAATACCTGTGAATGCCCCCGCCCCTCATGACATCTCCGTAATTTTTCTTCCGTTCTGAATCCTACCATTTTTCACTAACCGCTATCGTGTTTGGAGAGGCCGATGCGAGATTTTCAACTGAATCGCAGAACAGTCATCAATGCGACGTGGAGTTTCCTTCAGTAAATGGAGCGGGTTTCATTATGTGAGCGAATGCGGCCAAAGAGATGCCAGAGGATATATGCGGATGCGGTTCAACAACCTTCTCGTACCTGATGCCGAAGAAACTTTTCTGTTTTTCTGCTGTGTTGAATAACTCACGTCACAATCGTACCCAAGAATAAAGATCACGGG
>JARYLJ010000009.1 GCA_029907705.1 Methanomicrobiales archaeon | reverse complement strand
TCCTCGGGTATGTTGAGGGGTGGTTCTATGTGTAAACATAATTCGGGATATCACATAGGAGATTTGAACTTGAGGTCCTAGTGCTGCTATGGGGATTTGAACCCCAGTCTCCGGCGTGAAAGGCCGGAATGATTGGCCGGGCTACACTATAGCAGCAGGACTGTATATATTACACCCTTTTTCTTAAATAGGTTGTGCATCGGGGGATTGCCGCTATTTCTGCGTCTCCAGGCGGAATGCCTCCATCAGCTGCTTCGTGATCGGCCCGGGTCTGCCGTCGCCGATCCTCCTCCCGTCGATCTTCACGATCGGTGCCACCTCCGCCGCGGTGCCCGTGACAAAGACCTCGTCCGCCGTGTACAGGTCGTAATAACCCATGTTCCTCTCGATACACTGTATGCCCAGACGGGAGGCGCATTCCAGTGCAACGAGCCTCGTGATCCCCCGGAGGTTGTTCAGGGTGGGAGGGGTGTAGATGATCCCGTTCTTCACGACGAAGATGTTGTCCCCCGACCCCTCGGAGAGGTAGCCGTTCGTATCGAAGAAGATCGCCTCGTCCCCGCCCTTCACATTGCACTCGATCTTCGCCAGGATATTGTTCAGGTAATTCAGCGTCTTCGCGTTCGGGGGCAGCGCCTCGGCCGGGTTCCTCCTCACGGAGACGGTGATCGCGGAGAGGCCCTTCTCGTAGAGATCGCCGTACATCGCCCCCCACTGCGTGGCGATGATGAATATCGTGGGTCTGGGGCATTTCCTCGGGTCGAGACCGAGATCCCCCTTCCCGCGGGTGACGACCGGCCTCACATAGGCGTCCTTCAGTCCATTCCTGCGGACCGTCTCCTCGATGAGTTCCCTGAACTCCTCCTTCGGGACCGGGATCTCCAGATTGATCGTCCTGGCAGAATCGTACAGCCGATCGATGTGGTCGTCCAGCCTGAAGAGCTTCCCGTTGTAGGCCCTGATCCCCTCGAAGACCCCATCTCCGTACAGCAGCCCGTGGTCGAAGACCGAGATCTTCGCCTCCTCCTCCGGGACGAACCTGCCGTCCAGGTAGATGATCATGGATAGGATCTTGGCTCCACGATTTTATTATCTTAGGGTTTTAAACCGGCAGCATGGCCGATTGAACAGGGACTCCTCTTCTCAGGGCGGGAAAAAAAGTCCGGTCAGCCCCCCCTCCCCTGTTGCATTCTGCAGAGGGAGACGAAGTGGGAGAGCATCATAAAGGAAGGGACAGGGGAGAGGTGCGTGTATGCACCGAGTGTCCTCTCCTTCAGGGCGCCATCGTCTCCGCCGCTGATCCCTTCGCCCCGTACGAGCCTGTAACAGTACTTCGTCTCCTTTGCGAGCCTCACCTCGCTGTAGTGGAACTCGTGGCCCCTGAACGATCCTGTCCCCAGAGGGCTCTCCGGGCAGCTCGTCCCTTCGACATACGAGACGACGCGGCGCGCCGGAAGGATGGTCTCGCCTGCAAAGACGCCGCACATCCCGAAGGACCCTCCCGCCTCGAGGCCGTGGAAATCCCTCGTCACCTCCATCCGCTCCGTCAGGTACATGAGCCCCCCGCACTCCGCATAGATGGGAGTGCCCTTCGCCGCGAGCTCCCTCATCGCCTCCCTCGCGGCATCGTTCGCTTCCAGCTCGGAGGCGAAGACCTCCGGATAACCCCCGCCAAATATGTAGCCCTCTGCCTCCGGCGGCCGCCCGTGCACGGGGCTCCAGCCGACGCACTCCGCCCCCAGTGCGGAGAGGACGTCGAAGAGATCGGCATAGTAGAAGTTGAAGGCCTCGTCCAGCGCGATCCCGATCCTGACGTCCGTCTCCCTGCCCTTCGCGAAGTAATCCCTCTGCCATGTCTCGGGCAGGTACTCGCCCGCACAGGAGAGCAATCGTCCGAGATCGAGGTGCTGGTCCACCACGTTTGCGATCTTCCTCACAGGTTCATGGGACTGTCTCGACCTCTTCTCCATGAAGGGGACGAGGCCCAGATGGCGCATCTCCAGCTCCATCTCGCGGTGCTGCGGTATGGAGCCGATCACAGGGATCCCGCAGATATGCTCTATCGCCTGCGTCGCCTTCTCCCGGTGCGATCGGCCGCCGATGTTGTTCAGGATCACACCTGCGATCCTCACCTGGGGATCGAAGGAGACGAAGCCCTTCACGAGTGCCGCCGCGCTCCTCGTGATGCTCCGCGCATTCACCACGAGCACCACCGGAATACCCAGGAGCTTCGCGATCTCTGCGCTGGAGCCTGTATCCGCGATCGCATCCGCCCCTTCGTATAGCCCCCTCACGCCCTCGACGAGCATCACGTCTGCCCCCTCGCAGGCATGATCCACGATCGCCCGTATCTCGTCGCGGCTCATCACAAAGCCGTCCAGGTTCCTGCAGGGCCTCCCGGTGGCGGCACCGAGGTAGGAGGGATCGATGTAGTCCATGCCGACCTTGAAGGTCTGGACCTCGCAGCGGGTGGAAAGGAGGGCGGCGATACCCACGCTGATGCTGGTCTTCCCCGCACCCGACCTGTCGGCCGCGATCATGAGCGCCTTCATCGGAGGCTCCTCATCACGGCGCCGAACTCGCTCTCCGCGATCTTCCTGATCCCGAGGGTCTTCGGGTGGAGGTCCAGCTCTACGACCACGTGCCGGTGGCCGAGGGAGCGGAGTGGCTCCACCTGCCTCGGGCCGTTCGTGACCGAGAAGACCTCGACTCCACAGGTGTATTCCGGCGGGATCGCATGGGGTACTCCGACGAGGAGTGCGAAATCCGGGCCCTCCTCGCGGATCCAGTGCCCGAGGAGATCACCCGTCGCCCCGTATTCGTCGAGCGCACCCTTCAGGAGGGGATCGAGCCCCCTCCCCTTCATACCTGCATGGATCCTCTCTGCGTCCCTCTGCACCTTCGGGAGCCCGCGCCGCTCCAGATTCGCTGCATATGCGATCTCCGCCTCCGGCCTGCATTCGTGGAGTGCGATGAGCACGTCCGCGAACATGTACGCGGTCTCCTTCTTCGCATTCAGGATCGCAACACCCCTTTTTCCGCTATCCACCAGCGAGAGTAGCCGCTCCGCCACCACATGCTTCAGATCGCCCCTCGAGGGCTCGATGTAGGGCCTGTATGCGGCACCTCTCAGGCGCTCCACCTCGTTCGCCCTCTCCAGAAGGTGGCGCTGCCGCTCGAGTTCTCCTGCCGGAATCCAGCCTGCCCGCTCCGCCGCCTCCAGCGCCGCGATCACACCCGCGATGTTCTCCCTGAAGCCCGCGTGGATGGAGACCGCGATGGTGGGGACATGCACACCCGACTGCGCGACCGCCGCCTCCAGGTCTTCGCCGATGATCATGGAGACGCAGGTGGCGATCACCGCCATCCTCGAGGGGGAGAAGTGCTCCTCCGCGTAACGGAGCACCCTGACGAGCGGCGCCTGCCCGCCGAAGATGAACTCGTTGTCACTGAGCGAGGTGGTGAGCACCCGCATCCCGTCCTCTTCGAGAAGGCGGGCATGCTTGAAGGAGCAGCCCGATGGCCCATGCAAGATCGCCACATCCACCTCGAGGTCCCTCGCCGTATAGAGGGCAGCGACGATGGAACTCGGGCGGGGCTGTATGTACTCCATCCTCACCTCCATGTCTTGACCGCAAGGACGATGCTCCCCCCGGTGGCGACCGCCCTGGCTCTCTTCAACCCCTCGTCGAGCGTGGCCACCTGCTCGTATCCCGGTAGACCCATCATATGCCCCACGAGTATCACCTGACCCGGACGCACATAAGCGATCGTCCTCGCGATCTCCTCAGCGGCGAAGCCCTCGCAGATGGCGCGTGCCTCCTCGCCGATGACGAGCGTGACCGCCTGGTTGCCCGTGAGCGTGCGGGCATACTCCACCGCCTCCAGTGTGGTCTCCCTGCAGGTGCCGCTGTTTGAGTTGTCCACGATCAGGATATCCCCCTCCCGCCTGAGCGACATCCTTCCCTCGAGCGCCTGAAAATGCCCGAGCGGCGATGGGTCGATCCCGAGCAGGCAGGCGGCCGTGGTCGCGAGCCTGAGCGGGAGACGGTAGCCCTCGAGGAGGAGCAGGGGGTTCGTATATGCACCCTCCCGGCCGCCCCAGGCAAAGAAGCAGGTGCTCCCCTCCACCTTCGTCACCGCCTCCACACCGATCGCGTACTCCGGTGCACCTTCGTGCTCCGATGGCATCACCACTTGAGATGCCTCCGCGAGGGTTCCGAGCTTCGCATCGATCGCACGCCTCGCACCTCCGGCGATCGGGTAATCGTCGATGGAGGTCAGTATCGCCATATCCCCGATCCCGCTCACGCCGAGCGAGACCTCTGCGATCAGCCATCCCTTCATCTCCCATGCTGCCCTCGCTGCCGAAATGAGGGAGGCAGGGGTGATGGAAGAGCGCCAGAGGAGGGATCGCTCCGGATACCTGAACGTCCCCATGGAGGTGTGCAGCACACCCCTGCCCTTCATCAGGGATGCGAGTGCATGCGCGGTGGTCGTCTTCCCCTTCGCACCCGTCACCTCCACCATCGGGTGCGGGATCGTATCCCAGAGCACCCATGCGACCGCCTGATGGTGGGTGATCCGCTTCGTCGAAGGGGTAAGTAGCGCGGGGTTCTCCGGGTCCAGGTGGACGGGGGCGACGATCATGTCATAGTGCCCGAGCCCCGGCGTGGCTTTACCGCGATAGACATCGATCGCCTCCACGTCATGGCCCATCTCCTCCAGCGCACGTGCGAGCTCCCTCCCGCCATGGATCGTGTCGAGCACCAGGATCTCCATATTCTGTTACGAGAAGCGCTGGATTGCATCCCTCGCGTTCTTCAGCATCAGCTGCGCCAGCAGCGGGTCGTTACCGATCGGATCGGCGTAGATCAGCGGAATCTCTCTGTCATCTATCCTGAAGGTACCCCTCTTTCCGCCGTCTTCGAGCCCCAGTTCTTCCGGGATGTCCTTGAGGATATGCACCCCTTTTGCGAGGAAGAGCGGCACCGCCACCAGCATCTCGATCTCCTCCCTCCGGAATGCCTCCAGTGCCTCCCGGATGTTGGGGGTATCCCGCTCCATGAAGGCGACCCTGATGACGTACTCGGGATCTATCGCGGCCATCAGTTTCGCCGTCTCCTCGACGAGCGATCGGTTGAAGGGGAGTCTGCTGCCATGACCGATCAGTAACAAACCTTTCTTGCCCATGTAATATCAGGTACAACAATCATGGTAAAAAATGATTATCGATTGTTTTTTCTCTGCAAGGGAAGAGACCGTAAGGGATGAGCGACTTCGAGCGGGACGTCGTCCAGTGCCTCAACCGTTTCTTCGAGGAGCATCGTATCAGGGGTTTTGCATACCGCCTGAAGCAGCACAAGTTCAGCACGCAGCTCGTCGATGTGCTGGTCGACTCCCTCGATCCCCGCTATTATCTCGCGATCGAATGCAAGTCCATCAAGGGGAAGAAGCTCTACTTCACGCAGCACTTCCACAACAACCGGGATAATGTGCATCAGATCGATTTCATCACCACCTTCCTCGGGCGTACGGGCAGGAGGGGCTACCTCGCGATCGAGTTCAGGTTCGGGAGCGGAAGGACGCGGGAGGCGTACCTGGTGCCGTGGAGCAGGCTCCTCGCGCTCTACAGGAGCACGCAGGGGATCGGTCTCGAGGATGCAAGGGGCGCGATACCACTCGGGAGGAGCGGCGAGGCCTATGTGCTGGGCGAGCTCGAGGATTCCACGGGAGATACCGGATGAGCGATGCGCAACAGATATTGTGTATGGACGAGAATAATAAAGAATCCATGAGTGCCGCAGAGGAGCGGTTCTGCCTCCGCGTGAACGGGCATCTGCTGAAGTCCCCGATCGCCATCGCATCGATGGCAGGGATCGTGGACGCTTCGTACGTGCTCGGGCGGGCCGCGCATATCGGTGCAGGGTTCATCGGGGGTTACTCCATCGACAGGGCGACGATCAGGGCGAGCGAGGAGATGACCGCACAGGGGAGGAAGGAGTTCCTCCCCGACGATCCCATCGCCGAGATCAGTGAGCAGGTGCGAAGGTTCCAGGGAAGCGACGTCGTGGCAGGTGTGAACCTCCGGGGAAGTGAACCTGAATCATTCCTTCAGGTGGTCGATGCCCTGGGTAACGACGCGATATACGAGATCGATGCACACTGCCGACAGGAACCGGTGATCGAGGCTGGTAGCGGGGAGTACTATCTGCGGCATCCCGATGCACTCGGAAACGTTGTCCGACGGATGAAGAAGGAGGGAGTGACGGTCTCGGTGAAGATCAGGGTCGGGGTCGCGGACTCCGACCCGGCGCTCGCCCGTGACCTCTGGAAGGCGGGGGCGGACATTATCCATGTGGACCTGATGGACGAGGGCCACAGAAAGCTGAAGCGCATCAGGAACGTATGCCCATCTCTCCTCATCGCCAACAACTCCATCTGGAGCTACGACTGCATGATGCAGATGTTCTCCCACGGTGCGGACCTGGTCTCCATCGCGAGGCGCTCCGATGCAGGCACGCTCGCGGGCCTCGATGCGGCCATCGCCAGGTATGCGGATGAGTTCGGATGGTACAACGCCCCGAAGCAGCTCTGCAGGGGAGGGGATATCCGGGCACTCACCTTCTGCTGCCTGCCGGTGAAGAACTGCCCCCTGATACTCTTTTTGAAGGAGGTGGGGCTGAAGAAGGAGGACTATGTGAGGATGAAGCAGGAGGCGGTCGCAGGCACGGTACTGGAGAATGGCGATCTCACCTGCTTCGGCTCCCTCGCATGGTGCTGCAAGGCCACATCGCCCTGCATGCTCCGGGACGCGACACTGAAGAGCAAGGGGCTTTCCGTCCAGAACTACATGCGGGAGAAGAGACGCCTCTCCGATCTGCTGATGAATCACATATTTGGGGGCAGATGAGCATGGAGCCTGCGATCCGTGCACAGATGGCGATGATGCTGGAGGTGACCGCCTACCCGAAGCCGGGCAATGTGGACAGATGCCATGATTACCCCTCCACGCACCTGGAGCACTTTCTCGCCTCCGCCATTCTTGCCGGACCCACCCTCCATCGGGCGCAGGAGGGGGGAGTTGCAATAGGAGAGCTCTTCAGGGAGGCGATCGCGGCCACGAACGTCCATTCGGGCGGGAACACCCATTTCGGTGCATTCATCCTATTGATCCCGCTCGTCGTGGGCAGGGACATCGGTGGGGCGGCGCGCCTGGTCAGGGCCACGACCGTGCAGGACGCGGTCGACTTCTACGAGTCCTTCGACCTGACGAGCGTGCGGATGCACAAGACCGATCCGCTCGATGTCCACAACCCGAGGGCGACTGAGATCATCAGGGAGCGGGGTCTTTCCCTCTTCGACATCATGGTGCACTCTGCCCCCACCGACATGGTCGCACGGGAGTGGACAGACAGTTTCAGGCTCACCAGAAAGGGCGCCGACCTTCTGAAGCAGCATGGCTCCGGCCGCAAAGCGATCGTGGCGACGTTCCTCGAGATGCTCGCCTCCGAACCGGACACCTTCGTCATCAAGAAGCATGGCCGCGAGGTGGCGCTGGAGGTGATGTCCCTCGCACAGGAGGCGAAGGCGGGAAAGATCACGCTGGAGATGCTGGATCAGAGGCTCGTATCCAAAGGGATTAACCCGGGCTCCCTCGCGGACATACTCATCGCCTCCATCTACGTCGCCCTCGGAGAGGGCTGGGAATGGGACTCCTAGACGAGGGGATCAGCGAGGTCATCGCGACCACGCGCTTCAATGCGGCGCCGATGGGGATCATCCGGAGGGGCGGCCGGTACTCCATGGTCATCTACCGGGGGAGCCACACGGCAGAGAACGTTGAGAGAGAGGGATGGATCGTAGCGAACCTCGTATTCGATCCCGTGCTCTATGTGCGGACCGCCTTCGAAGATCTCCCTCCGGATGCCTTCGTGGAGGAGGAGGTGGCGGGATTGACGATGCACCGGCTGAGGGGGGTGGAGGCGTGGGTTGCCTTCCAAGCGGAGGTGGAGCATGCCTCGAAGACCGCACTGGGAGTCGTGCTCTCACTGTTGAAAGAGGAGGTGCTGGACCGGAGGGTGCGCCCGGTGAACAGGGGTTTCAACAGTGTCATCGAGGCCACGGTGCATGCGACGAGGTACTCCCTCACTCGAAATGAGGAGCTGCGGCGCCTCATCCATCACCACATCGCTATCATCCAGCGCTGCGGAGGCCCGAGAGAGCAGGAGGCGATCGGGCTGCTGGAGGGTTACGTCCCAAAGTTGAACTCCGGTGAAAAAGGTTGAATGAATCCATGATCTCCGGTGGATCTTCTAACTATGCATCGACCTTCGGTCGCAGGCATTTTTGAACGATGCGGGGAAACCACAACTGGGCCCCTTCCTATCTGAAGGGTTCACGACAATGCATCGCCGCCCGTCTTATGAAGCGTTTCAATTTTTTATGTATTGCAGAAGAGCGGATCGGGATCTATGCCTCATCTTCGGGGTTCGATCACCCTGCACAACGAATGTACTTTTCATCCCCCATGAACCAACCTGGATGAACTTCTGCAGCGAACCGGATCGACTGGCGAGAATATCCACTCCTTTGCGAGAAAAAGCAGAGCGTGGGATTCGATGTCTCTTCCCAGAAGGGCTTCTGTCGATCTTCACATGCCAGGATCAGCCGCATTTCCGTGGTTTTTCACGAAATCGAACGCTCCAGGGGACGACGCTCCGCTTCACCTCCGCCTCTACAATGCCCCCGGCGGCGATTCCCTGATCTGTCCTGAATCGAACTTCGTGCAATGCGCTGTACATACTGAGAGCATCGCAGAGGTGTGGTGCATCCTTTATCCGACAACTTCATGCATATGAACACCGCGTTCGAACTGATCGCTCTTGACATGAGCGATATCGTGAATCCAGAATTCCCGGGTGGAATCCTCTTCGAAGTTGCGATGAAAACGTATGCTCGAGAAGAGAGGGCGGACCCCGATGGATCGTCTCGCCGAGAGGAACCTACACACTTGATCGAATCGGATCGCGTGTCAGAAGGGGTCCGAAAAAGGCCTATTTCGCCCGCGTGAGGTGGCGCTCGTCAATATCGATGAAAAATGAGATCTTTCTCCTGCCATATCATCACAGACCCTTCGATCCGGAGTGTTTGTCCCCTTCTGCATCGATGAACTCCCACTTCAGCTCGCCCGTGTAACCGGTGGCACAGGAGGCGGTGACTTCAATAGTGAACCTCCTCGAGCTGCCGGCGCCGAAATCCCCGATGATGTTCATTCTCTCCGCATCGCTGAAATCCTTGTCTTTCGGTTTCATCTTCAGGGTCAGCGTCAGGCTCTTCGCATTCTCGCCGCCCGTATTTACGATGATACCGGTCACCTCCCAGTTGCATCCGACCCGCTTCAGCTCGATATCGCTCACTTCGATGCGTGGGTCGGCCTCGCCCAGGTTGCGGGAGAACGTCACCTCCTGCCCGCCCTTCACCTCCACCTGACCGCTCTCTGTGTTGTACCCGGCGAGTGAAAGCGAGATGTTGTGCACCCCCACGGGAATGCCGGTGAGCGTGAGCGGCGTGTAACCCTTGTCCACACCATCAAGCGTCATCTTTGCGCCCAGCGGCGAGGAGGACACCTTCACGGTGCCGTACGAAGGCGTGGGGGTGGTCCCCCGCTGACCCGAGGGTGCGAAGCTGCAACCGGTTGAGAGAAGTATGAAAATGAGGAGAGATGCAATTGCGATTCCCTTAATCCACTTCATGGATGATGTATCTTTTTTAGGAGGATTTAAATAATTCGTTAACGCTGTTTTTAGAAATGCCTCAATCGGGTGTTTTTACGGAAGAATCCCATCTCCATGGTGAATGACTGGATCGGTCACCACCGTATCTTTGATTTTTATATCCAATGCTGTACCGGAGACGGGTTGACGAATTTTCAGCATGTACGGTAAGATCTGATCTATCTCTTGCTCCATGTATAATGCCGGTTCACCAGGTAGTTCCAGATGAAGCCGGCGAGTATTCCGATCAGATTGGAGTGCAGATAGTAAAATCCCGCATACTCCGTCAGGGAGAAGAGGATGCTCCAGTTGATGACGAGTCCGCCGGCGGAGACCAGGTGGAATGCAAACGCCCTCTTCACCCGGTTCGGAGAGGCGATCTCTCTCCTCTCCCTGAATGTCCAGAGGTCGTTCAGGATGAAGTTACTCAGGATGGAGAGCTCGATGGCGACCAGGCTGGAGAGGAGGTAATAGAGGCCCACCCTCTCCGTTAAATAATAGAGCACCCCCATGTTCACGATGATACCGGAGAGCCCGACGAGTCCGTACCTGAATGCCTGCCTCCACTCCATCCAGACCGCCGTATTCCTGCGCCTCAGAGCATACAACGCGATATCCAGCACCTGGAAGGCATAGTCGAGGATCGTCGCTCCCTTCAGCTTGCTCGTTCCCGTCCGCCGGTCCCTGAAGACGTAAGGGATCTCCCTCACCCGCTGCCACCTGCTCTTCCCGAGCACCTCCAGCAGGATCTTGTACCCCCGCGGGCGGAGCTCCGCATCCTCCAGGACACCTCTCCGGAGCGCGAAGAAACCGCTCACCGGATCTGACACCTCCGGCACGAGGATCCGGGCGAGGAACGTCGCCCCGATGGAGATGATCCGTCTCTTCAGTGGCCATTGCTCGATGGACCCGCCCGGCAGATATCGGCTTCCGATGGCGATGTCGCTGCCATCCAGGATCTCGCGGTAAAGCACCGGCACCAGCTCGGGCGGATGCGAGAAGTCCGCATCGATGACCAATAAGACCTCCGAATGCGCGGCCCTGAAACCTTCCACGACGGACTGCGAGAGCCCGAAGTCCCGCTCCCTCACGATCAGCCGGACCTCTGGATACTTCGAGGAGAGCTCCCTCACGATCGGTATCGTCCCGTCTCTGGAGCGGTCGTCCATCACCAGTATCTCCGCCCTGATCTTTGCATCGGCGGTCACCCTCCGCAGCGCCTCTATCATCGCTCCGATGTTCTCCTCCTCATTGAACGTGGATATGATGACCGTGAGCGGCGGGGATGGATGGTCGTTCGATCGCTCGCCTTCCTCATTTCGTCACGAACAGGTAGATGCCTGTATAGCGGCTCGCAAGGGTCGTGTGCTCCTCCATCCATTTCAATGCGTCCCCCTCCGGGTTCGCTGCATGTATGTCGCCGGTCACTACCACGAAGAGCCCCCTCACCGGGTGCGCGTTCCTGATCGCCTGAAGCTCCAGTGCGTTGTTCGCCCCAAATTCCAGTGTCCGGTCGGTCGCGTTGTGGTAGTAGTAGTCGAGGGACTGCCTCATGTAACCGGGTGCGGCGACGACGATATCGCCGTCCGCTGTCCTGTTGGCGAGAACGCCGGCAAAGCCCCGCCAGTCCTCCTTCGAGTAGGCGGTGTAGTAACCGGCATAGAATGGAAGAGCGGCGAGGATCAGAAGGAAGAGCGCGAGATAGACCGCAACTCTGGCACCGATGATCCCATAGGCGTATCTGATGCAGACCGCAATTCCAGGGAAGTAGAAGGCGAGGAGATAGATCAGGTATCTGGGTATCATCGGCATCATGCCGGAGAGGTACACGCTCACGACGAGTGGGAGAAAGAAGAGGATCGTCAGGATGGCACCATTGATGCGTGCCCCCCTTCCCCGGCGAGGAGTAGCGAGATAATGCCCAGTGAGAAGAGGATCAGGAGGGCCGGCATCACGAATTCGTTGTAACCCGAGATCTGGAGCAGCGTCTGGTAAATCACCTCGAACCCCTGGATTCCGTAGGTGGGGGGTGCGGATGTCCTCTTCGCGAACAGGCCTGCGGCGATGACGACGAGGGGAAGCGATAGGATGGCGAAGGCAAGGAGTGACAGGATCGCATTTTTCAGCGACAGGAATTGCTTACGCAGATCCGCCAGTCCCAGCAGGATCGCGACGGAGAAGAGTATCGCCACGGGGACCAGCGCATAGAAATGGACCCAGAAGGAGAGCGAGGCGATAATACCGAAGAGGATCCACTCACGTAACTCTCCCGACCTCATTCCGCGGAGGAAGAAAAGGAACGCGAGGGAGAGGAGAAGGAGCATGAACGAGTACGCCCTCGCCTCCTGCGAGTAGAAGAGGTGGAACGGCGAGAACGCGAGGAGCGCCGCCGCGACGAGACCCGTATTTCTGTCCTGTACCTCCCTTCCCAGCAGGTAGAAGACCGGGATCGTGAGGATGCCGGCGATCGCAGGGATGATCCGGAGGACGAACTCGCTCTCGCCGAAGGAGAGCATCGCATGCTCGATCCAGTAGAAGAGCGGGGGGTTGAACTCCCCGCCGGCGACGAGCCCACAGATCTCTGCGAGGGAGTGCCTGGCGAAGTCGAGCGTCGCTGCCTCGTCGAGCCATAGCGAGTTGTAGGTGAGGTTGTAGAGCCGGAGGCACGCGCCGGCGATCGTCAGAAGGAGCAGGAGCTGCGCATACCTGCTGTTCTTCAACAGATCGACGATGCTTTTGGGGCTCAGATCCTTCGGTGAGGCGATCGGGCTCAAGTAACCCGCATCCAGATCGGATTCGTCCGCCTTCACCCGCCGCGCATCCTTCCCCCCATCCTTCCGGGCGTCTTCGGGCCGCTTCTCTTCCCTCCGTTTCCCCTTCGGCGCCATATTCACCCTGAAAGGGTATCTCCACCATGCGTTATATGCATGATCGAATTCTCCCGCAACGGAATGAGATGAAAGGTCCAAAGGGCGCGAAAATCGTGGTCGTCCGACTTTTCCGATCGAGGCATACCCTCCTCCATCCCCCTCTGGACCTGCGGGGCATTATACGAGCCAACGGGAAAAATCCCCTCTCCTCAGAGCCAGGCGTCGTAGATGATCTGCTCGTCACCGTCGATGAAGTGGCCGACCACGATCACGCGGTCGTTCTGGGGCGTCGCGTTGTTCACAAGGACAAAGGAGGCGCCCAGGTCCGGTGCCGCCCGCTCATCGAAGTCGGAGGTGAGACTGTTCGCCGTCGAGTAATAAAGCGTGCCGTCCGGAGCGGTGATCCGGAACCATGCGAGGGCGTCGCTGTCGGGTCCGCCATGGTAGTTGATGATGATGTCGTTGTTGCTCTGGGAAACGTGGAGGACGCCGATCTGCCGTGGCTTCTGGACGTTCGTAGTCAGACCGAAGACGTATGCACCGATCATCGCACCGATGATCACGGTGACGGCGACCATGAGCACGGTGCCTATCACGGGGGAGACGGCGTTCTCGTCTGAACGGGTATTCATATTTCAGGGCTCCTAATAGATAAATTTACTTTATTCTATATTAAAATTACGATTAAATTTAATTAATTATTATTTCAAAATTTATTAATTTAAAGCAATTTTTATCATTAAATCGAAATAGAAGAGAATAATCTAAGATAAGATGCAGCCCGATATGGCAACACTCTCTTGGTGAGATCGTGGTAGAAATCTGGAATAAAAAAGTGATCAAAATTTGAGCGGATTTTAAAAATTGATAAAATATTTGTTGGGGCCTTCAGACGTAGGTATCGAGGATCACCTGACTGGAACCGTCAGTAAAGTTGGCAATTACAACCACATGGTCCTGATTTTTAGTTCCATTACATTCTGCAATAATACCTGTGGATGTGGAGTTGTTAAATGTTTCATTGCCAGCGCATGGTGGAGATGTAATTGTCAAATTACTAACCTGATTTGCATCCGGTCCACCCTGGTAGGTAATGTAAATCGTGTTGTCCTTCTGCACAGCCGTCGCGGCCACACTCTTCGTCTTCTGCACGCTGCCGCTCATCCCGAACACGAATGCCGCGATGACGGCGGCCAGGATCACTGTGATGGCGACCATCAGGATGACACCGATGACCGGTGATACCGCATCTTCCTCTTCCTTAAGGAATTTCATATCTTTTCACCTCGTTACTCTGTCATGCACTCATGCATGCAGCATTGAAATAATTTATTCTTATAATATATAAACTTATCTTTATGGTGTTTTTGATTATTGGATACTTGTAATTATTTTAACTTATAATTGGTTTGAAATTGAAAATAAATTATATTATTTTGATTTAATTTAATTCAGCATTAATGATATATTATTTTCATCCTATGTTTTCTGGATGGGACGGGATCGCCGAACGGGTCGCATTACCGAACGGAAAGGGCGGGAACACCGGACGGAGATATTGGACTGTTGAGTTGCCTGCACGTCTCGGACCACAGGGGTCTGAAGGAAGGAATGAGGAGGGAAGGAGCGTGGAGAGGGGAGGAGAGGTGGAGAGTACAGCGGAAGAGCGGATAGAGGAGGGGAGGGATTGCAGGGATGGAAGGGTGATTGTGGGATGGCGGAATAGCGCAGGATATGGAGAGGGAAAGAGGATGGGGTAACAAGGAAGGGAAACGGAGGGGGAAGGGGATGGCGTCAGGGCTGTGTGCAACGTATTCTGTGGCTGCTCGCGTGAGAATGCCTGCATGCAGTTTATATGCACGCGAGAGAGCGTGGAGGCGTGGGCACAGGGCGAAGGGAAGGATTCGGGCGCCGTACACCGAAGAGGTGCGGAGGGTGCACCTCAGGACCATAAGGCCGGATGGGAAGCGGTTGTGCAGGTCGGTGACGATGCGAATCGGGCAAACAGGGAGAGAGGGGAACCGCGCTTCAGCCGCCGGTCAGCACCTGCCACCGGGGTTCGAGGAGCGAAGGCCGCCGGCGCTCAGGTACGCGTTCTTCAGCGCGTCGAGAGTGAAGATCTTTGCCCGCTTCACGGCGTCGCGGAGCGGTATGCCGAGCGCGAGGTTGGCCGCGATCGCGGCGGAGAAGGTGCAGCCGGTGCCGTGCACCCGGTAGGGGTACCTGGGCCCCTCGACGAGCCACTGCCCCTCCTCGTCGATGATCACGTCGGTCGCGTAGCGGGTGACGCCCTTCAGGTGCCCCCCCTTCACCACCACTGCCTTTGCGCCGAGTCCACGGATCAGCTCGCCGGCGGAGCACATCTCCTCGATCGTTTTAATGGGGGAGAACCCGGCGAGCACCTCCGCCTCCGGGATGTTCGGGGTGATCACCACAGCGCGTGGAATCAGGAGCTTCGTCATCGCCTCCACCGCCTCCCCGTCGAGGAGACGCGCCCCGCTCGCCGCGATCATCACCGGGTCCAGCACGAGCGAAACCTCGCGGGGCAGGTGATCCGCGACCGCCCTCACGATGCCGCCGTTCGCCAGCATGCCGGTCTTTGCCACCATGGGCGAGAAGTGGGAGACGACGGTATCCAGCTGCGTCGCCACCGCCTCGGGAGAGAGCGCCCATACCCCGCGCACCTCAGCAGGGCTCTGCGCCGTGATGGCGGTGATCGCACTGATCCCCCACACATGGTGTGAGGCGAACGTCTTCAGGTCCGCCTGTATCCCCGCACCCCCGCCGGAGTCGCTCCCCGCGATGGTGAGGGCGCAGACCATCTCTGCTCCGTTCATCAGAGGGTGATCGTACTGCGTGGAATTGAAGGTTTTGGATGTGTCCTGTGGGTATGGCGGATATGGGGGTGGAGGTGGAACGAGGGTGCGTGGAGGGTCGAGTGCCGAATATGGATCGGTCGCGGTCAGAGATGCCCTGCGCCACTTCTCCGTCTCCCCCCTGCATCTTTTCTTTGCCGGGAGGTGAGTGACCGCACGGTGCATCGGATACCTCCACCGGAATGCCTGAGGATGAGGTATGGCTCCGCAACCTCCGAAATGTTGTGGTTCAGGGGCATGAAGGGCACGCCCTTCTGGAACTCCACCGGGATAAAAAGTAATGCGGTTCATGATGTGATCCGTCAGGGCAGTGGCCGGAACGAAGAACAAGTCATGAGGAGGTACCGCTGGCTCAACATGAGAGGGGGGGAGAGGCGGAGGAAGGTATCATCTCCTCGCTGGAAGGAGAATGATCGCGAGCACGATGGCGAAAGGCAGAGAGAGGGGCCAAAACCCGGCCCGGGTGACAGGAGGAATGGTTTCGGATGGTCCGCTCTCTTCCGGAGGGCTCGTCTCAGCGGTGGTCACTATCTGGATCGTAGGAATCGATCTGGTGGGGGATGGGGTGGGTGGGCCGGGCGTAACTGTCATCGCGGCAGGAAAAGAACCCGAGAACCTTAAGAAGAAAAGACCGTCAACGGTCGCCGCAACACCCTTCTCACCGGAGGGGATGAGCGCGACGGCCCTGACCATCCTCCCCAGCTCTGCACTGTCGAGGAGGACGGCATCCGAGTCGAGGAGATAGACGCCCCCGTTCAGGGACGAAGCGAGGATACGGTCACCATTTCGGGAGATGGAGAGGCGGGAGATCATCCTGCCGGTGGCGTATATGCCCCTCACACTGCCCGAACCATCCAGGAGGATCACCCTTCCGTCCCGCGTCCCGAGAGCTACGAGGGAGTGATTATATATGGTGGCGAGGGCGGTGATCTCCCCGTTCGCGCTGTACCGCCAGAGGGTCTCCCCGCCCGAATGGAGGCGGTAGAGCTCGTATTTACCAGCGGCCGCCACCAGGTCGCACGACCTGCTGATGGAGACGTATTTCCCGTCGAAGAGGGTTTCGTTCAGACGTTCCCAGAGCGGATAAGAGGTTCTGTTCAGCAGGAATACCGCACGGCTAGTGATGGCGGCCGTGCATGCACCGTCATCGGAGATCGCAATGTCCCGGACCGGTGCCGTCCCGCCGACGGTATTCGTGGTGTTCTTCCCCAGCAATTCCCCCGAGTTGGAGAAAATATACACGCTCCCTGTCAAGGTGCCGGCAGCAAGACGCGACATATCGCTCGTGGTGGCCAGCGCGCTGATCTCCCCGTCGATCTCCCTCTCCCAGAGGTTCTTCCCCCGTACATCCACGAGCCTCACAGAGCCATAACTCCCCGCGGCGACGTACCTGCCGTCTCCCGATATGAGGACGCGCCGGGCCACCCACTGCCGCCACAGGACATTTCCCCCGCTGTCAAACAGCTGGATCCATTCGGCTGCGACGGCAGTGTCTTCCCCGTCCTCTGAAATGGAAAGATCGGTGACATCCTGCGTGAGCGTGCGGTTCCAGAGGATCTCGGCCCCTGTCGCATGTGCAGCGGATAGCACCATGAGAGAGCATGTGATCGCGATAAAAAGGGCCCGTGAGCCACCGATGGGCATGGTATGCCTCATCCTGCCCGCCCTGAGGGATCCCGACAACTCTCCATCCTCACCGTTTCGCATAATGCTTTACAGAAAAGGATAGATAAGAGTTAGGGATCGTCGCATGGATGTGGAGGGGTTCGTCAGGCGGATGCAGAAGGAGGGGAGGAGTCCGGAGGAGATCGTATCGCTCCTCGCCGCACACGTGGATCGGATCAAGGGGTGCGGGCAGGAGTACGCCGTCGCCTTCGCCGGTGCTGTGATGGAGGAGGTGCGGCGGAGCAGCGGGCTGCAGGGGGATCTCTTCTCCTTCGAGCATTCGGGCACCGGTATGGGCGACTTCGGTGTCGGTTCGCGGGGAACGGGGGACTTCTACGTCCACCGGAAGATCGCGGAGATCATCGGGAAGAGCGGCGCCGTCGTGGGCGTAGAGGACATGGACGACGCAGGGGCGGTGAGGGCGAAAGGTAACTACATCGTCTGCACCGTGGACGGGATGCACTCCCGCCTCTCGGACTTCCCGTTCCTCGCGGGCTTTCATGTGACGAGGGCGACGATGCGGGATGTCTACGTGATGGGTGCGAGGCCTGTAATGCTCTTCTCCGATATCCATGTGGCGGATGACGGCGACGTGGCGAAGATCTTCGACTATACCGCAGGGGTGACCACGGTGGGCGAGGCGATGGGGGTCCCGCTCGTCGCCGGATCGACGCTTCGGATCGGGGGCGACATGGTGCTCGGCGACCGGATGACCGGCTGCGTGGGTGCCGTCGGCGTGGCAGAGCACCTGACGCCGAGGAGGGAAGTCGTGCCGGGCGACATGCTCCTGATGACAGAGGGGGCAGGCGGCGGCACCATCGCGACGGCGGCGATATACTCGGGGAATCCGGAGGTGGTGGAGAGGACGATCAACCTCCACTTCCTCCGCGCCTGCGAGGCGCTCCTCTCCAGCGAGGTCTTTACGGAGGTGCACGCGATGACGGACGTGACGAACGGTGGCCTGAGGGGCGATGTCCACGAGCTCTCGCAGACGTGCAGGTGCCGGATCGTGGTGGAAGAGGCGCCGCTCCGCCACCTGATCGATCCCGCCGTCCTCTCTCTCCTGGACCGCCTCCGGATCGATCACCTCGGCGTATCCATCGATGCGCTCCTGGTCGCCTCGCCGCCCGATGTGGCGGAGGAGGTGATGCGTGTGGTGAGAGGTGCAGGCGTGGAGATGCGCGAGATCGGACATGTGGAGGAGGGGCGCCCAGAGGGTGTGCTCCTGAAGGGAGGGGAGGAGACGGGCTTCGAACCGGGCTTCAGGGAGTCCGCCTACACCCCGCTGAAACGGGTGGTGGAGGGGTGCGAGCGGGACAGGGAGGCGATGAGGGCAGGGATCGATCGTGCCGCCGCTGCGGCGCAGGAGAAGAAGCGGAGGGTGCTGGAGAGGCTGAGGGGTGCGTAGGCACCTCTCCTCATCGCAGGCGACCGCAGAGCATGGGGACGATTGGGGAGAGGTGTGGTGTGCAGATGCGAATGAATCCGATCGACCGGTCGATCGGGGGCGTCATGGTGCATGGTGCAGAACGTTCCTCCTTTAGCGGGAACGATTGTGTTCGTGCACGGGTGCCGGAATGAAGGTTCCTGTGCAGGGGCGGGGAGCGGTCACGATATAGCTCTCTCGAAGAGCGTTCAGAGGCACGCGGAACCCGCCTGGTGGGACTGAAATACGGGGGGAAAAGGCCCTGCTGCGGATCGATTCCTCTCAAGGCCGGGGTTTGATCGCGCTCGCGCAGATATTGTATGCGAGTCTGGGGACCCTCTCCTCGACGAATGGCTCCACGCGGCGTGCGATCTCGAAGAAGGGCTTTGCCATGGCGACATGCGCAAAGGAGCAGCGTTTCACGGTCACCTCGGAAAAACCCGTTCCCTCGAGGAGCACCACCATCTCATCCTCGGTATAGTAGTGCTCCCCGAAGTCCCCGACACCGATGCCCTTCACCTCGATCAGCTCCCCGATCCGGTAGAGCGCGGGGACCATGGAGGTGAGCATGTTCCGCCCCAGCGTGCAGAGCGCGAGTCTCCCCCCCGGCTTCAGGACGCGATAGACCTCGGAGAGCATCCGCGCCGGCTCCCTCACGTAGCTGAAGGCGAGGAGGCTGGCCACCGCATCGAAGGTGCCCCCAGCGAAGGGGAGCGCCTGGCCGTCGCCGACGACGAATTCGCTCATCGGGCACCGGTCTCTCGCGCGCCTGATCATCCCGCGGCTGATGTCGATGCCGATGGCACTGCCACCGCGTGCGAGGTACCGCTCCATGAAGAGACCGGTACCGCAGCCGATGTCCAGGATAAACGCACCACCATCCAGGCACCCGAGGACCTGCCGGCTGATATGGTCGTAGTACTGCCTCCCCTGCTCGCGGTCGTACCTCCTGTCATAGATCTCCGCCACTTCGTCGTAGTGCTTCTGCACCTTCCTCACGGAAATACCTCCTCCCTGAGCATGGAGAGCAGTGCATTCAGCTGTATGAAGTCGTTGCCCCCCTCCGCCAGTATCGTATCCGTGGATGCGATCTGCCTGATGGCGAGGGGATCGTTGTACTGCCTCCCGACCTCACGGGCGAGCATGTGAATAGCCTCCCTCCCGGAGAGCCCGTACTCGAGCAGTAGCGTCTCCATGCCCTTGCACGCGGCGTTCAGATCCCCGTTCAACAGCTGCTCCACGATCGTCGAGGTGACGCCCTCCGTCTCGGACCGCATCGCACGTGAGAGATCGTGGATCTGCGCCTCCGCCATCACCTGCAGCATCATGATGGCGCGCCTCGCATCCCCCTTCGCCGCCCTCGCCACCAGCTCCAGGTCGTCCCGCCCCACCTCCGTGCATCCCTCCTCCCCCTGTACCCTCTGCAGAATGCGCAGGATCGCCTCTTCGCCGAGGGGCAGGAAGTGGAGAGGGTAGCATCGCGAGGCGATCGCGGGGATGATGCCGCTCGCCCTCGTCGTGCAGTACAGGAAGCGGCAGGTACGGTGGTACTGTTCCATGGTCCTGCGCAGCGCCTGCTGCGCCTCGAAGGGCAGCGCCTCCGCCTCCTCGAAGACCATGAGCCTGAAGGGGGCGCCCAGAGGCTGGAGGGAGGAGTACCATCGTGCGATCCGCTTGAAGTTCGAGATGACGCTCTCATCCTTTCGGTAGAGGTGGGAGAAGCGCTCCTCGCCCTCCAGGTATGCCCGTCCCTCCTGGAAGAGGGTGGAGGTGGAGACGATGCCTGTGTTCACCTCCCATTCGTCGCCATAGAGGCGTTTTGCCAGGCACTCCACCGCGGTGCTCTTCCCGGTGCCGTGCGGTCCCGAGAGGAGGAGGTGCGGCAGGCCCCTCCTGTCTGCCCACGCGGCGAGGCGTTCGGTCACGTGTGTCTGCCCGGCGATCTCCTCCAGCGTCTTTGGTCGGTACTTCTCAATCCAGAGCATGAATCAGCCTCCTGTTCATCTCCGCGAGCGCCTCCCTGAGGAAGCGCCTGTTGTCGATTGCGGAGGAGAGATGGCGCATCTCGTCCGTGCCCATCGTCCGCGATGCGCTCGCGATCTCGGGAAGTGCCCGCGTCAGCTCGTCCACGATGGTGAGCGTCGCGCATCTGGAAGTCCTCGAGAGCGGGTTCAGGTCGACCGCGATCACGCGCTTGCCCATGCCGACGAGTGCCTCGCACCTGTCTCCATCCTCCAGCGGGACCAGGATGGTATCGGCCGCGTATATGCCCTCCCTCAGGCAGTATGCACGCGCATGGGAGAGCGGGAGGAGCGGCTCCGCCCTGCCGGTGAGCACCTCCACCCCGGCACCCCTGAGGAGCGCCTCGATCCGTTCGACCCTCTCCTCGGTCCGGTGGAAGAGGTTCACCTCCACCGCGATGGACGTCGCCTGCTGGAGCTCCCTGATCTCCCGGGCCGCGAGTGCCGCCGTATTCCCGTTCACCGAGAGCACGGGTCTCTTTGAGGTCCTGATGAGGGCGGCGGCACACCGCTCCGCAAGGAGCGCACTCTCCGTCGTCCTCTCCCCCAGCAGATAGTCGAAGGCCTCGCCCCTCCCGTGGGCGGTCAGCCCCTCGAGGGTGACAATCCCTGCCTTCGCGCATGCGGCGAGGCGCTCCCTCACCTTCAGGGAGCGGTATCGCGGGTGGTCCTCAGGGATCATCCTGCACCTCCGCCGCACCAAAACCCTCCTTCGCGATACGGAGGTGCCAGCAGGATCCGAACTCCGCGAGGAATGTCCCCGCATCCCCGCCCAGCGCGAAGATTCCCTCGCCGAGCATCGTCATACTGGCAGGAATGCCGCATTCGTCGCAGCGGGCGAGTATATGCCTCAAGTCCGGGGTCAGAAGGCCGCTCCGCTCCGCGAATCCTCGCGAAAGCGCAACGAAATCGTAGAGATCGCGCGGACAACGCCCCGGATATGCCTCTCCGATCCGCCGCATCCTCTCCTCCGAGGAGAGGATCTCGCGGGTGGGGATGGGGCCGAGTGAGAGGGCATGGATCGTCTCGTCCGGAAAGCAGCGATCGATCGTGGCGTGGATGCCTGCACCCCTTCGGCAGGCGAGGCCGCCGCCGGTACACGCGGCCACGTCCCCGAGTCCTGTGCGGTGAACCAGCTCCGACTCGTGGGCGAGGCATGCGATCTCCTCCTGCGAGAGATCGAGCGAGAAGAGGGCGGAGATCGCGGTGATCGAGGAGAGGAGGGAAGCAGCGGAGAGTCCGAAGCCGGCACCGATGGGGAGGCGGCACTCGGTGGTGATCCGTGCATGCACACCGAGCCGTTCCATCGCATATTCGAGCGGGGGCGAACCATGTGTGACGCTCATCCTCTCGCCGTCCAGCACCCGGATCTCCACCCCGCGCCTCTCCGATGCCCTGACGAGGGAGCGGACCCCTTCCGTGATGACCACGCCCGCCCCCATGCTGCCGGTGCTCTCCATGCGATCGCCCTCGATGCGCCTGAAGTATCCGCTGATGTGCCCGGGGGAGAAGGCTACCGCAACCTTTGCCATATCGCCGCGGCCACCTCCTCCTTCGTCCCGTGCACCCGCTCCTCCCCCTCCTCCGTAAGGATCGCGAACTCTCCGCCCTCCGCACCCATCTCATAAGGCGTGTTCACCACCACCATACGGATGCCCTGCCGGAGCATCTCCCCCGCACGCGCCATCTCGTTCCACCCCAGCTTGAACGCGATTATGATAGGATGGAAACGGTCCGCCACCTCCCGCAGGAGCTTCGGTGCCGGATCGAGGTGGATATCCACCTCCCGATCGCCCGGGAGCTTCCCCTCCCTGCGGAGGGGGATGAAGTCCGAGATCGCGGCGGCGCTCGCATAGATATCGAAGGACTCCTCCTCCATCAGGCGGATTACTTCCCGGTGCATCTCCATGGCAGAAGAGGCGTACACATTCCTGACGCAGGGGAAACGCGATGAGTGGACCACGGTCACCTCCGCACCGAGGCGGAAGGCATGGAGCGCGAGTGCCCGCCCCATCTGCCCGGTCGAACGGGTGGTCAGCACCCGCACATCGTCGATCGCCTCCATGCAGGCACCCGAGGTGACCAGCACCCGCTTTCCCTTCAATGGTTTCGGCAGGAGCGCCCGCTCCGCATGCAGGACGATCGTCTCTGTATCCGCGATCTTCGCCCTCCCCTCATCGATCCTGGGTCCGATGACATCGATCCCCCACAATTCGAGTGCACGAAGGTTCTCCTTCACCTTCGGGTGCGCATACATGCTGCCGTGCATCGCCGGTGCGATCGCGAAGGGCATACGGTGGCCGAGCGCCGTGGTGGCGAAGGTCGTCACCGGTGTATCGTCGATGCCGGCGGCGATCTTGCCGATCGTGTTCGCGGTGCAGGGGGCGATGAGGAGGAGGTCGGCGCACCCCCCCTCGCCGCAGTACATGACATGCTCCACCCTACCGGTGCACCGTGTGATCGCCTCCCTCCCGCTCGCATAGGTGAGCGCGTCAGGGTGGACGATCCCCATCGCCGCCGGGCTCATCACCGGCTGCACCTCGGCCCCTCTCCTGCGGAGCGCGTGGATCAGTCGGACCGTCTCCACGGCGGCGATGCTGCCGGTGACGCCGAGGACGATGCACCTCCCTTCCAGCGTCCTCATCATCGGAGCATCACATCCAGCACCCTGTGCCAGCAGCCGGGCGAGTACTTCTTCACCCGCCGCTCCGCGATCTCGAAGGCGAAGCCATGCTCCTCCAGCACCTTCACGACCTCCGCCCGCGCATCCCTGGAGATATGCAGGTGAAGAACGCTTCCTCTTTCCGCATGCGCCATGGCACAGGAAAGGAACCGGGGGGAATTGAAATGCCCGATGACAAAACGGTCGTATACGCCTTCCAGGAGCTCCCGGCAGTCCCCCTGTGCTGCCTGCACCCGGTGATCGACGTGGTTCCTCCGGATGTTCTGTTGCAGGTAGAAGAAAGCGGCAGGCGAGAGCTCCATCGCATGCACCCGGGCGCCGGCGAGCGCCATCGGTATGGTGAAGTAGCCGATCCCTGCACACATGTCGGCGACCCTCTCCTCCCTCCCGCTTTGGCGCACGAACGAGGCCATCCTGTGTCTCTCCTCCCGGTTTCCACAGGCGAACATCACTCTCGTCGGATCCAGTATATAATGGCAGCCGTGTTCGGTGACAGAGACCTCCCCGCACTCGCCCCAGAGCACCTCTGCCTGTGGCGTTCTCATCTCGCCCTCGATCCCCCTGATCCAGAGGATCCCCCGCGGCCTCTCCCATGCGGCGAGGGTATGTAGATCGGCCTCCGATGGCATTTCTCCATGGATCAGCAGGAGGTCTCCGAGCCTCTGGTATCCCCTCCCCCGGTAGGGCGCCCTCTCGGGGAGCTGGAGATCGAAGGAGTGGCCCTCGCGCACAGGGACATAGGCGGTGCCCCCGCAGACGTGGATTCGCCTCGATGGGTCGCGCCATTCGCAGCAGCCCAACGAGGGGAGCGTTTCTGCCGGCAGCGCCCTCACCCTCATGCTCACCCCACCACGACGAGGGTCTCGCGCTCTAGGTCCACGATCACCCTGATCGCCTCCCCCGGCTGCTCTTCGAGCCAATTCACCGCCCTGATCTCCCTCGTGATGCCTGTCGCCGGTTCGATGATCCCTACGATATCTCTCTCCCTGAAGGCGATCAGGGCATGTTGGGCCTCCCTGACATTGCCCACGAGCCTCCATGTCTCCTCCTGCGGCGAGACGCGGGTGCGTCCGGTCTCCAGGTCGAAGAGCGTCACGTTCTTCGCACCGGACTCACGGATCTCGGAGTAATGCCCCTCTGCCTCGATCACGTCCCCCTTCTGGTAGAAGGGGAGCCTGATCACATAGGTGACACGGTAGATGGGGATGCCGTTCTTCTCACCGACGAGCTTCGGATGGCTCCGGTACGTACCACCGAGACGGTCCACGATACGCGAGGCGATGAGCCTGCCCAGCGACTGCGTCCCCACCACGATATCGAGGGCCCCATGCACCTCCTCGGTTCTCAGGATGAAGGAGAGCGTATCCCCCGACTCCTGGAGCGAGGACTCGGCGCTCTCCGCGATCCCGAGTGCGACCGCGTGCTCGTAGGGGGTGCACGCACGACGGCTCGCACGCACCTGGACCACCCCCTCGTAGTAGCCCCCGCTCCTCCGGCTGCAGCGGGTGCAGAGCTCCTTCCTCCAGACGATCTCCACCTCGCCTGACGCCTCCACTGGTGCACCACGCAGCATTCCTCTCGCATGGATCTCGCAGAGGGTCCGGTTGGAACTCCTCTCCTGGCAGCTGATGGAGATCTCCCGATCCTCCACCATCGGGTGGAAGACGACCGCAGACTCGGCGAGCCTCTCCGCGATCGTCTCCTTCTCCTCTGCCCACCTCCATCCGCCCTGCTTTCGGATCATGCCGCAGACCGGGCACCGGATACACTCGGCCCTCTGCTGGAACGAGATCGCCGGCGCCTCGCCCGAGGCGCAGACCGGGCATGGCCCGACAGAGGGCCGGCCGCACCGTGGACAGAAGGACTCCTTTATCTGCATATGTCAGATCCTGAATATCTGTGCGTGTGGCACGCCCTCGATCCTGATGCAGCCGCTCTCATCGACCAGGTCGAGGGATCTGGCGACGGAGAGCGCCCTCTCCCCGAAGAGATTGATGAATGCAGCATTCTTCATCGCCTCCCTCACCTCCTCCTCGCTCGCGGTCCGCTCGCCGAAGAATCTGCGGCTGATCTCGATCTCCACGTCTCCGTAGAGGAGCCTCCTGTTCATCAGCTCGATGTCGCAGACCGCCACGATCTCCTCACCACTCTGCATGTGGTG
This sequence comes from Methanomicrobiales archaeon, assembly GCA_029907705.1. Lineage (GTDB taxonomy): Archaea > Halobacteriota > Methanomicrobia > Methanomicrobiales > JACTUA01 > JARYLJ01. The sequence continues at coordinate 30,987 of JARYLJ010000009.1, read as the reverse complement.
CACCTTCAGAAACATCGTGATCTAATTTGTCCGAAGCAATAAAATAACTGCAGGAGTGGTCAGAGTCCGATCTCCACGCCGTAGACCCGGGCAGGCGTCTTCACATGGATGCGGTACGCATCCTCCTCTGTCATCACCCCCTTCGCGAGGAGCTGGAGTGTGTTCCTGGGGACCGATTTCGGCCCCATAACGGCGCCCGGCCTGCTGTTTTCGTCCATGTAATCGCTCTCCATCATGAACTGCACTCCCGCCGAACAGAGGAGGGGGATCTCCTCATGCCTCGCGATGAGCGAGGGGACGAGCGGCGTCTCCGGGATGGCGAAGTGCTTCACCACCCTGGTGACGGGGATGCCTGCCATCTTCGCCATCGCGGCGATGTCCTCGCAGGCGCCGCTCTCCGCATGGATCTGGAGGGCGCAGCCCAACTCGCCCGAGAGGACGAGTGCGTGGCGGAGCACCTCGTTCGAGGCATCCAGCACCTCCTTCTCCACCTGGTAGTGCGGCCGGCCGCTCTTCAGGGCGACCGCCTCTCCCTCCTCCACGTGGCGGGCGGCGAGATCGAGTGCATCCATCATCACCTGCTTCGCCGCATCTAGGGTCATCGCCTGCTGCAGACGGGTGATCTCTGCCGGATGTACCCCCAGCACCGGATATACGCGGATGCCGATCGCCTCCACCTGTGCCGCTACCGAGAGCGTCCTCCCGAAGACCTCCCCGAAGTCCCTGCCGCTCGAGGGGATGATGCCGCAGGACCAGGAGGGCTTCGTCACCAGCATCATGTGTGTGCCGCCCGCACGCCTGAAATCCTTCGCTGCCTCCAGGCCACGGCCGTTCCAGGGGTCGATATGGATATGATCGTCGGTGATCGGCCGCCTCAGCGGCTTCATCGTTCACCTCCGCCGCCCCTGCAGGCGCGGCATCCGCCTGGTCCGTCTCCTCGCCGCCACCTCCCCCTCATCCGGTCACCGCCCGATCTCCGTGATCTGCATCATCGGATATCCATCCTCGAGTGAGAGGGTCGCGTGGCAGACCGCGTTTCCCACTCTCGTGACGATCCGGACATCGAACATCTCACCGCGAAGCTCTGTATATCCAAACCGGTTCGGCACCATCAGCTCGCGCCGCAGGCGTACCGCCGTCTCCACGACATGAGGCTGGAGCGATACGCTCCTTTCGATCGCCCTCTCCACGGTATCGGCGGTCTCCTTCGAGATCGGGGTGCCGACCCACTGGTGGTAGAGCGCTCCCAGCTTGATGCCGGCCTCGAATGCCGCCTCCTCCCCTTCGGTGGTCATGCAGAAGAGCTTGGGGATGTAAAAATAAAGATGCGATCGCTCATATGAGCTGGATTATCCCGTGCCTGGGCTCGATCGCCTCCCCGTGCCTGATCAGCTCCTCGATCTGCCGCCTCACCTTATCCTTCTCGAAGCCCTGTGAGGCGACCGTCTCCACCACCTTCTCGATCGGGGCCCGGTTTCCACTGTCGCCGCCAATCGAACGGATCGCCTCCTTGATCGTCCTGATCAGGTCCCTCGTCTGTTTCGTGATCCCGGTGGCGATCTTGTCGATATCGAAGATGCCGCTCTTCGGATCGTAGGCGATCTGCCGCAGGCAGGCGTCCACGATCCGGATCACACGCTCCGCATCCGATATCTCGATAAACTGGGATAGGCGCATCCTCGCACTCGCCTCCGCGAGCCGGACGAGCGCCTCCAGCTGACGTGCGGTCACAGGCACGGGCTTCGAGGGATCGGCGAGACCCCTGAGGCGGAGGTAATACTCGACCAGCGCCCTCTTCGCATCCGGTGTGAGGATCGGGAACGAGTTCCTCTTTGCATAGGCGATGTATTTTCTCAGCAGCGAGGGTTCGATGTCCGGCATCACCGGTGCGAGCTCCTTCTTGATCTGCTCCTGTGTGATGCCGGCGGTGGGCATCCTCTCCTGCCTCACCATCAGCTCCCCCACGCTGTGCGCCTTCAGGATGTGCTCCGCGATCGCCTCGTCCCTCTCCTGCGCCGGCTGATCGGTCATGACGAAGATGAGGTCGAAGCGTGAGAGAAGCGAGGGCGGGAGATTGATCTGCTCTCCGATGGGCGCCCACTGGTCGAACCTCCCCATCTTCGGGTTCGCCGCGCCGAGGAGTGCGCATCTCGACTTCAGCGTGGCGGTGATGCCCGCCTTTGCGATGCTGATCGATTGCTGCTCCATCGCCTCATGGAGTGCGCTCCGGTCCTCCTTCTGCATCTTGTCCAGCTCGTCCACCGCCGCGATCCCCATGTCCGCCAGGACGAGGGCACCCGCCTCGAGGGTCCACCTCCCGTCTCCGAACTCGTCCTTCACTGCGGTCGCCGTCAGGCCGGCGGAGGTGGCGGACTTGCCGCTCGTGTAGATCCCGCGGGGGGAGATCTTCACCACGTACCGGAGCAGCTGGCTCTTCGCGATACCGGGATCGCCCACGAGGAGCATATGGATGTCCCCGCGCAGATGGCTCGAGTCCGGCATCTCCTTCGCGATACCGCCGAAGAGCTGCAGCGCGATCGCCTCCTTCACCTCCTCGTTCCCGTATATCGTCGGCGCAATGGAGTTCACGATCTTCCGGTTCAGGTTCGGGTCAGAGGCGAGCGCACGGATCGCCTCCTCGTCCTGCTCCGCGATCTCCACCTCCTCGAACTCCTTCTCCGCGATCTCGATCGAGTTACACTCCAGATGGATGTCGAAGAGCGTGTGCTTCATCCCCCTCACCTCACGCTGGGTGGAGCGCAGTATGCCGTTCAGCACGACCCGGTCGCCAGGGGCCACGTTGCCGGTGAGGTCGTCGGTCACGTCCACATCGAGCGACTGGGGCTGCTCGCCCCCCCTGAGGCCCTCCGGTGACTCCTGTATCCGTATCTTCTGGCTGTCCACGAACCTCGATCTGGAGGGGATGAGGGAGAGCTTCGTCTTCCGCTCGCAGTAAGGGCACTGATCGGGCTCCTGGTATCGTCCGAACCCCTGGGGCTCCGGCGGCAGCAGCCGGTGGCAGCTCTGGCAGGAGAAGACCGCCTCCACGATCCGCGGCCTCACCTCTGTGATCTTCCGGATGATCCCCTCCACGCTGACGAACCGGTTGATGTGCTCCGCGCGGATGTCCCGGATCGCGACTCTCCGCGGGAGGTTTGTGAACCGGATATTGATGCGGTCCCGCTCGCCCTCCCTCACCTTCCCGACGGCGACCAGCGTGTCCCGCACGTCCTCCAGCACCTTCCCCGGAGTGGCGAGGAGCTCGTCTGCCAGGTGAGGGCTGAACCGCTCCACCTGCCGGTAATCGAGATAGAGGGAACGCCGGTGCGGGAACTCCCGCTCGAGTTCACCGATCTGCTTCCTGTAGTGCCGTTTCAGGAGCCCTGCCCACTCCTCGCGGATATCGCTCACTGCCTCGCCCCGTGCACGTGCCAAGCGATCACCCGCCCCTTCTGACTGAAAGGATCATGTTAGCAACGAGTGCCTTCATCTGTATGTCGGGATTGGCGCCCTCGCTCAGCCTGAAGTCTGCCTCACCCAGGTGGCCGATGAACTCCACCTTGAGGGCAGGGGGCATGCTGCGCCTCACGAGCGCGCGGTAGCACTGGTTCAGGAGTTCGTTCGGTGCGATCCCCCGTTCCGTCATCAGGGTCTCCAGGTACCTCTCCGCCCCTTCGAAGTCCCCTTTCACCGCCAGATCGAGAAGCTCCTCGATCTCCTCGGGTCTCGCAGTCGAGGTGACCGCATAGATCGCTTGGCTTTTGATCTCCCCCCCCATCATCGATGCCCCCTGCAGGGCATTGATCGCACGGCGCATATCGCCCTGCGCCACGTAGACGATCGCATCCATGCCATCGGGCTTTATGTCGAGCCCCTCCTGCTCCGCGATCCTCTGCATCTCCTTCTCTATCGCCCTGCTCCCCAGGGGGCTGAAACGGAATATCGCGCATCTGCTCTGGATCGGATCGATGATCTTCGAGGAGTAGTTACAGGAGAGGATGAACCTGCAGGTGTGCGAGAAGTTCTCCATCGTCCTTCTCAGCGCCGCCTGCGCATCCGGCGTGAGGGCATCCGCCTCGTCCAGGAAGAGGATCTTGAACCCCGCTCCCTCCAGCGGGGATATCCGTGCGAACTGCTTGATCTGCGTCCTGACCACATCGATCCCGCGTTCGTCCGACGCATTCAGCTCGCGGAAGTTCGTCTGCCAGGCATCGCCGTAGAACTCCTTCGCCAGTGCGACGGCGGCGGTGGTCTTTCCCACGCCTGCACTCCCCGTGAAGAGGAGATGCGGCATGTTCCCGGATCGGACGTATGCCTGCAGCCGGCGGACGATCTCGTCCTGTCCGACGATATCAGCCAGCCGTGCCGGCCGGTACTTCTCTATCCATATGGTCTGATCCCCCTCCGTCTGCACTCCCGCACCCCGTGTTGTACATTCGATCATTTATTGGGAGCACGCATTAAAGGTATAGGCACCTGAATCAGTAGTATCCGGGCCTTTCAGCTGCACGGCAGCGGGCGTGGATGCAGGCAGCGGATACCCGGAAAAGAGGGAGCAGGATCGTGTATCGCGCGCAGGCATCATGGGCACAGCTCTTCGCAGGCGAGTTCGCACTCTCCCGTGCCGCATTCGCACCCGTGCAGGAGGGAGTGGCGGCCGTGCTCACCCCCACCGGCCTGGCGCTCGGCGGGCTGGTGATCGTGGGTGTGCTGCTGGAGAAGCTAGATGGCCGCAGGGGGCTGGTCGGCGCCAGGGTCGCGGATGCGACCGGTGCCTTCGAGGTCGTCCTCTCCGACCGGGAGGGGGCGGTGAGGGAGGAGCTCGATCCGCTCACCCCTCCCCTCTTCGTGGCGCTTTCCGGGCGGGCGAGGCTCTTCAGGGGTGGGGAGCGAGGGAGGCCCGTGGTGATACCCTCCAGGGTCTGCGCGGTGGAGAGGTCTGTGAGGGACTCCTGGGTGCTCAGGACTGCGGAGCTGACCATCGGGAGGATCGAGGCGTTGCGGGATGCCCTCCTCCATGGGAATGGCGCTCCCGCCGTGATGGAGGCGATCAGGCAGTACCATTCATCGCCTGCCGTGCTGGGGGAGCTGGCGGCGATGGTCCGGCATGCGCTGGACCAGGTGGGGAACGCATCAGGACCACGCGTGGCGACCGGAAGGCAGCCGAAGGAGACACTCCTCGAGCTTCTGCACGGTGCAGGGGGCAGGGAGGCGATCCCCGTGCGGGAGGTGCTCGCCAGAGCGCAGGGGCTCGGCCTCTCCCGCGAGGAGGCGGGGAAGGCGCTCATGGAGCTCCTGGAGGAGGGCGAGTGCTATGCCCCGAGGGACGGTTACATAAAGCCCCTGTAGCACCATGAAGATCGAGTTCATGCCGGAGGGGCCCGCACTCCTCCTGCACAACAGGATGCGCGTCCTCGCCATTGCCGACCTCCACTTCGGGATCGAGGCCGATCTGGCGGCAAGAGGGGTGCATATCCCGAGCAGGGGCAGGGAAAGGCTGGAGCGGGTGCTCGAGTGCATCGGGAGAGCGGAGCCTGATCTGCTGGTTGTCCTGGGGGATCTGAAGCATACCGTCCCCCGTGCCACCTGGCAGGAGCGGATGGAGATACCGATGGTGCTGGAGCGGTTGCGGGGCAGGGTGCCCATCCGTGTCGCGATCGGCAACCATGACGCGGGCCTGGAGCGATACCTCGTCGGGGAGGAGCTCATGCCGGCGAGAGGAGGGGAGGTGGATGGTGTCTGGTACATGCATGGGCATACCTATCCCCCGCCAGAATGCAGGTCCGACCTGATCGTGCTCGGTCACCACCACCCGATGATCTCCCTCCACGACGAGGTCGGGTGTGCGCTTCACGACCGGGCATATCTGCTCGCCGTCCTCGATCCACGCTGCCTGGGCCTGGCAGAGAGAGGGGACGGCACGGTGAAGGGTCTCTTCATGCCCGCCTTCAACGAGCTGGGCGGGTTCGATGCGCTCCGGCTGAAGGAGTGCGAACTCGGGCCGATCTCGAGGTGCATGGATGCGGAGCAGGCGGAGGTATATCTGACCGATGGAACCTATCTCGGTACCATCGCGGCGATCAGGCACGAGGGCGGTACCGATGCTTGACACCCGTATAATAGAGGCGATCAGGCAGAGGGGTTTCGAGTACCTCTCGGAGGCGCAGGAGAGGGCGATACCCCCGATACTCGAGGGCGGGCACGTGCTGCTCATCGCCCCCACAGGCACGGGGAAGACGGAGAGTGCGATGATCCCGGTCTTCCAGAGGCTGCTGGAGGGCAGGCATGCCGGGATAGGGGCGCTCTACATCACGCCGCTCAGATCCCTCAACCGGGATATACTCGCCCGGATGGAGTGGTGGTGCCGGCGGCTCGGCCTCGCGATCGGCGTCAGGCACGGAGATACACCCTCAGCGGAGAGGAGGAAGCAGGCGCTCTCCCCGCCCGACCTTTTGATCACCACGCCGGAGACGCTCCAGGCGATGTTCATGGGATCGCGGCTGAAAAAGTCGCTGGAGCACGTGAGATTCGTCGTCGTGGACGAGATACACGAGCTTGCGGGTTCGAAGAGGGGGGCACAGCTCTCAATCGCCCTCGAACGGCTCGTCGAGCGGGCAGGGGAGTTCCAGCGGATCGGGCTCTCCGCGACCGTGGGGAATCCTGAAGGTATCGCACGCCTCCTCTGCGGAGGACGCGAAGCGACCGTGATCGAGATCCCCGCCTCCCCTCATCTCTCCATCATGGTGAGGTATGCGGGGGACGACTTCAGGAAGCAGGCGGCCATGGTGTCGGAGTGCATCGGGAGGCACCCCTCCTCCCTCGTCTTCGTGAACACGAGGGTGACCGCGGAGGCGCTCGGCCACCAGCTCTACGAGCGCGGCGATGTGGAGGTGCACCATGGCTCCCTCTCGAAGGAGGTGAGGATAGAGGCGGAGGACCGGTTCAAGCAGGGCCTGATCCGCTCGCTCATCTGCACCTCCTCGATGGAGCTCGGGATCGACATCGGCCATGTGGATCACATCGTCCAGTTCGGTTCTCCAAGGGAGGTGGCGCGCCTGATACAGAGGGTGGGTAGAGCCGGCCACAGGCTTCACACGATCTCGAAGGGGACGGTACTTACTACGGGCTTCGACGACCTCCTCGAGTCGCTCGTCATCGCAGGGATGGCCCTCTCGAACCGCTGCGAGGAGGTGAGGACGCACACGAATGCGGCGGACGTGCTGGCGAACCAGATCGCCGCCATGGCGGTCGAATACGGGGAGATATCCCGGCTGCATGTGGAGAGGATCGTTGGGCGCTCCTCCTGCTTCACCGGGGTCGGGGCGATGGTGAAGGAGGTCTGCGAGCAGATGGTCTCCCATCGGCTGGTGAGGCTGGAGGGGGACACGATACGGCGCACCTCCAGAACCCGCCGGTACCTCACCGAGAACCTCTCCATGATCCATGACGAGCGGAAGATGTCCATCTTCGACATCGTGTCACGACGCACCGTGGGCACGCTCGACGAGTCCTTCGTGATCGGCTGGATCCAGGCCGGTGCGATCTTCATCACGAAGGGGCAGTTATGGCGCGTCCTGGACATGGAGGGGGAGAGGATCACGGTCGAACCGGCGAGCCGGGTGAAGGGGGAGCTCCCCTCCTGGGAGGGTGAGCAGATCCCTGTTCCCTTCATGGTGGCGCAGGAGGTGGGCCGCCTCAGACGTACAGGGGCGATGGAGTGCGATCTGCTCGATGATACATCGCTCCAATTCGCAAGGGACTTCCTCTCGCGCGCCGCGTCAGAGTCCGTGGCGATCCCGTCGGACAGGCTGATCACGCTGGAGTCGCTCCCCGAGGGGGTGATCTGCAACATCTGCGCGGGCCACAAGGTGAACGAAGCGATTGGCAGGGCACTCTCCATACTCCTCTCCGCGCGATTCGGCACCAGCGTGGGGATCGAGGTGGGTGCCTATCATATCCTGCTCCGCCTGCCCTCGAGCATCGGTCCGCTGGAGGTGGAGGACGTGCTCAGGGGGCTTCAACCCGGGCACATCGAGGGGGTGCTGAAACTGGCGCTGAAGCGCACCGCGCTCTTCCGGTGGAAGCTCGTGCAGATCGCGAAGAAGTTCGGCGCGATCGAGAAGAACGCGGATCTGGAGAGGATGAGCCTGACGCGCCTGATGGAGGGTTTCGAGGGGACCATCGTCGCACACGAGGCGTACAGGGAGCTCTTCACGGAGTACATGGACGTGGAGGGCGCCGCCCGGGTGCTCGGGGCGATCGGTCAGGGAGAGGTGGAGATCAGGAGGGGTCGTCTGAGCCCCTTCGGAAGAGAGGGGCTCTTCTCTTCGAGGGATCTGATCCCTCCGCCTTCAGGCGATCAGGCGGTACTCGGGGCCCTGAAGAGAAGGATTGAACAGGAGGAGATCGTGCTGTCGTGTCTGCACTGCCGCCGATGGAAGAGCCGGACGGTCGTCCAGCGGGTGCCTGAACGGCCCGTCTGCCCGGAGTGCGGCGCCCGCCTGATCGCCGCGCTAAAACCCTTCGAGGAGGGGACGATACCCCGTAAGGGGAGAGGGAGGACGGAGGAGGAGAAGACAGCCTTTACGAGGGTGCTGAGGAATGCGAACCTGGTCCTTTCGCATGGCAGGAAGGCGGTGATCGCGCTCGCAGGGAGGGGGATCGGACCTGAGACCGCCGCCCGTATACTCGCCACACTCGCGGAGGGTGATATGTTCTACCGGGAGATCATGAAGGCGGAGAGGAACTATGTGCGGACGCACAGGTTCTGGTAGACCGACCGTCAGGCGGAGAGTACACGTCAGTTCCACCCCTTTGATCTTTTTTTGATCCCACCGATCCCGTGAATCTTATTTCACGTGCATTCACGTGCATCCGGAGATGTGCGATTCGGAACGGATCTTGCCATATCACGATTCAAATACTCTGGAAAAACTCATCCACACGGTTGTTCGGTGACAGGCGAAGCGGAGCAGTAAATGCAATGAAAAGTGATTCGATCGTTCCAGCCCGGTTGCAGTTGCAGCGATCTGTGGTGCGCCGGGGCATTATCACCGGGTTCGGACACTGTCCAGTATCGCAGCCTTCCATCGGAAATGAACCGCAGCTCTGCGAAACGCCATAGAGATGAATCGGATGTATAGGGAAGGAGCGGCGGATGGGGAGGGGGAATCGAACCAGGGGTGTACCGCAGGCGCAGGAGCAGGGGAGTCTGAAAGGGAGAGGTTTTGGAAACGACGACGTCGGAGTGCGTTTTTCCACTGATGCCCTCCCCCTGCAATCTCGACGACGTTCATTGCAGCGGGATGGTGCATCCATCGTCCTCACCGTCTGAGGAATCGCCGGTGGCGCTCTCTCATCGTGCATGCAGCGCGCTTCGCTGCGGCAAAATCCCGTGTTTCTGGGGTCTTCTGCATCGGATACGCCTCCCCGAAAAGGGAATTCATCCCTCCAATAGATCCATCGATCCGCCATCCGGGTCATATCAGTGAGCAGAACCCCTCCTGCCCGCATCTCTCCTGAAGACTCCCGATAGCGCTGGCAGAGGCCATTCTCCCCGGCGAAAGATGTTCAATCCCTGTGGGTTCCATGATGGCGGTGAATCCACGCTCCGTCTTCTCCGCCGTCGATGCTCATATTTTATTTCTTTGTCCGATCCATATCTCCGGTGCGCGAGGGTTGCCAAGCCAGGTCAAAGGCGACAGATTCAGGGTCTGTTCCCGCAGGGGTTCGTGAGTTCAAATCTCACCCCTCGCATATCGTCTCTTTTTGATGACGATGCACTCGTGGCATACAGGTTGTCATCGCCTTTTGGGTTCCGCTCCCGATCACTGCCTTCATTCGCTCTCTCTTCGCCGCCCTCGATGCAGTCAGCCGGATGTCACCGAAAGGTCTCCTGTCACTGCATCCGGAAGGTGAATTCCGCCCCCTGTACCGAAAATCCAGGTTGCAAAGAAAATTTTATCAATAAGTTGGATGTTTTATGATAAATCATAATAATTCAATATTTATAAAATTATTACAAAATTAAGTTATTATTTAAATAATCAATAGAAATAATAATAAAAAAATTTTCGAAAGGTTTTTATTAAATATAAAATAATAACTTATCAGGAATATTTCATGGAGCTGGACAGGGCAAACAGGAAGAAGGCGGTGGCGGATCTCATCCTCAAGATCTTCAAGAAGAATAACAGATCCGGACTCTGGATCTCAGTTCCAATGTTAAGGGAGAGATACAGGATAAGCACGAGGGATTCGCGTACAATAGGCGGATTATTCAGGAAATACTACAGAAACCCTCATGGCGTGGACAGGATATTTTACATCAACGACAGGATAAAAAATGGAGGTCATTACCTCTATTTCATCACCACCACGAGGGACGAGAAGATTCCGCGCCCGCCGTTCACGGATACACTGCTTCCGCGGACCTACCTCCCCCCGATATCGGATCGTCCAAGGGGGAGGCAGAAGAAGACGGGGCGGGAGAAGGAGCAGGGGGGGTCTGTCGCAGGCGGGGGACAAACCGTTCCGCGGGTGGACAGGACAGCGGCGCACCCACCGGCCTTCTCCTCCTTGTCACCCCCCTCCCGATCGTCTCTGCCCTCGAAGGCAGAGGATCGACCCCCCGGGCCTCCGGAAGTGGGTGAATATGCCTATTTATCATCGCAGCATCAATAATTACCCCTCATGGCAGTTCATCCCATCGAACACCGCTACGGGACGCCGGAGATGCGTGCGGTCTGGAGCGAGGAGCACCGCTTCTCCTGTATCGTGGCCGTCGAAGTGGCGCTGGCCAGGGCCCTCGCCATTCACGGCCTCATACCCGAGGAGGCGGCAAGGCAGATCGAGAGTTGTGCACCCCTCGCGAGCATGGCGCGTGCACGGGAGATCGAGGTAGAGATCGGGCACGATGTGATGGCGATCGTGAAGGCGATCAGCGAGGTCTGCGGGGAAGCGGGCAGTTACCTCCATTATGGAGCGACCTCCAATGACATGCTCGATACGGCCACAGCCCTGCAGCTCAGGGAGAGCCTCGAGCTAATCGAGGAGAAGCTCCTGGGACTTCTGAGGATACTCCTCGAGAGGGCGGACGAGACGAAGGAGCTGGTCTGCGCCGGCCGTACGCACGGGCAGATCGGTGTCCCCACCACCTATGGACTCAGGTTCGCGATCTGGGCGGCCGAGGTGGCGAGACACCTCGAACGTCTGAGGGAGTTGCGTCCGAGGGTGGTGGTCGGGAAGCTCACGGGTGCGGTGGGGACGCAGGCAGCTCTGGGGGAGAAGGGGGCGGAGGTCCAGCAGAGCATGATGAAACTGCTCAGAATCGGCTCTGTGGAGGTGTCGAACCAGGTGATACAGCGGGACAGATACGCGGAGTATTTCTTCCTCCTCGCGAATATCGCCACGACGCTGGACAAGATCGCGATCTCGATAAGGACTCTCCAGAGGACCGAGATCGGGGAGGTGGAGGAGGCCTTCGGTAAGAAGCAGGTGGGTTCGAGCACGATGCCCCACAAGAGGAACCCGGTGAAGAGCGAGCAGATCTCCGGCCTCGCTCGGATCGTGAGGGCGGCGGTGGAACCCGCGCTCCTGAACAACACACTCTGGGACGAGAGGGATCTGACGAACTCCTCGCCTGAACGGATCCTCTTCCCGGAGGCCTCCATCCTCGCAGACCATCTGCTCGCTACGATGACACGGGTGCTCCATGGACTGGTGATCAGGAAAGGGAAGGTGAAGGCGAACCTCGGGCTGCTCGGCGGGATCAACATGGCCGAGGCGGTGATGATCGAGCTCACCGGCAGGGGGATGAACAGGCAGGACGCCCACGAGAGGATCAGATGTGCGAGCATGCAGGCCTACGAGGAGGGATTACCGCTCATCGAGGTCCTGAGCAGGGACAGGGAGCTCATGAAGCACATCTCCAGAGAGGAGCTGGAGTTAATTCTCACCCCGGAGCGGTACATCGGCACCGCAGTGAGGCAGGTGGAGAGGGTCGTCGCCAGGCTATCCCCCTTATGCAGCTGAGGGGGTGGGTGGAGCTCGATGGCCGCAGATTGATCGCAGAGGAGCTTGAGCGACTCCTCTCCTCTGGAGATCCGGCGATCTGCCGGCTCGGAGGAGAGTTCTGCATCACGTGGAGGGAGTGCGCCGTCAGGGATCACTTCGGGATCATCCCCGGGCCCATCCCGCCGGGCACCCTCTTCTGTGCAGGTGAGAGGCGTTGCAACGTGGCACCGATGGCCGCTGGCATGCCCCTCGACAGGGCGATCGCAAAGGCGGTCGAACTCAGGAGGGATGAGGGTATTGTCGCCCTCTCCGGCGGGGTGGATTCCGCGCTCATTGCAGCGATCGCAGGACTCCCCGCGCTCGTGGTCGGCACAGAGGGCTGTCAGGACCATGCCATTGCAAGGAGGGTGGCAGAGGCATTGCACCTGAGGCTGGAGGTGATGACGGTGACCGTGGACGGGGCGAGGGAGGCGCTGGAAGAGGTGGTGGCACTCTTCCCGGGCTGCTCGGCTCTCGATGCAGGGATCGCGGCCACGCTGTATCTCGTCGCAGGCGCGTCGGCATCGCTCGGTCATTCGAGGGTGCTGACAGGGCAGGGAGCGGACGAGCTCTTCGCCGGGTATGCACGCCATCTCAGGAGCACTGACCTGGAGAGTGATCTCCGACACGACCTCGAATCGCTCAGAACGCAGATCGCCAGGGATCAGGCGGTCGCCGCGCACTTCGGTGTTTATTTCTCGCTCCCGTACATGGACTGCCGGGTGGTGGCTGCCGCGCGCTCCATCCCGGCGGAGGCAAAGATCGTGTCCGGGGTGCGCAAGTCACCCCTCAGGCAGGTGGCAGAGAGGTATCTCGGGAGGGAATTTGCATATCGGGAGAAGAAGGCGATGCAGTATGGGAGTGGCATATGGGGCTGTCTGAAGAGGATCGCCTGCCAGGAGGGGTTCCGGAATATCGGCGGCTATCTGGGTTATCTGAAAGCGAAGATGGCGTCCTGATCTGCCCGCGGCCATGGCAGGGGAAATGCCCTGCCATCCATGTGTCACCATCCGCCGGGAGCAGTGGAGGCATGAACCACTTTCCGGAGGCGTATCACCGGAGTGGTGGAATCGATCGATAACGGCACCTTTACCCGGCACCGGATCTCACTTTCTCGCCGCACCGGGGAGCTCTTATACGCGGGAGGTGCAGATACCGGTTGAATGCGTCCAGGGAAAGGAGAGTATCTCAGGCGCCTGACCGGTTCGATGAGGCTGCAGATCCCCCGTGTGGCACGTGAGCTCCAGGGGAGCACGCCACCTTCGGTCTTCATCGGGAGCTGGAACTATCCGAAGGTGTACGGGGGCCCGATGATCGCGCCGGTGCAGGGGGATACGCGCTTCATGGACATGCCGGAGGAGTGGATCCCATCGGGGAGGACACAGGAGGAGATCGCATCCTACCGGCTGAGCCTGGTCAGGGGGATGCAGCTCCTGGACGCGAGGAGGCCGGAGGAGGGGCTTGCGGACCGCCTCAGGGAGATCGTCCTCTCCGAGAGGTCACTCGCCAGCGAGGCGCGTTTTGCTAGGGAACCCTCGGGCTTCGGGATCAGCGAGGAGCATGCACCCCACGGGCCGAGTGCGATCCTGGAGCATTTCGAGGCAGAGAGCGGGAGGTGGAACCGGGCCCTCGAAGAGGTGTACTCCGATACGGATCTGAGGGCCGTGGAGGCGATACTGGAGCTCCATCGGAGGGGCATTCCATTTTCGTTGATCCAAAAGGCACTCTCCGTGGGGGCCCTGGGAACAGGGAAGGGAAGGCGGCTCGTCCCCACCAGGTGGGCGATCACCGCATGCGATACGAGCATCGCGGATCATCTCCTCGGAAGGGTGAGGAACCTCCCCTCGATCGATGCGGTGAGGGTCCACGAGTTCAGGAGTCTGCGGAACAGCTATCATGTCATACTCCTGCCGGGTCACTGGAGGTACGAGTGGACAGAGGCCTTTCTGGGGACGGAGGCAGGCGGGGCGGCGATCTTTTCGGACAGGGAAGGCCCGAGACCGAAGGAGGGGTACTCCAGCGTCGGTGGCTGCTACTACTCCTGCAAGATGGCGGTGCTGGAGGGTCTCCTCCGCGAGGGGCGTCAGGCAGGTGCGATCGTGCTGAGAGAGGCATATCCCGGGTATATCCCGCTGGGCGTATTCAATGTCCGTGAGAACGTGAGGCACGCACTCCAGCAGCCGGCCCGGGTATTCGAAGATCTACTCTCGGCGATGGACCATGTGAGAAGCAGGCTGACACTGCCGCTGGGGAGGTTCCTGGAGGAAGGGGCGCTGCTCAGGGAGGAGATGAAGGGCGTGCAGCGTACCCTCTCCGACTTCATCGGTCAGGCATGACGGGTTCTGCACGGGTGTGGCCGCGCGGCGCGCTTCCGCAAGGGGTGCGTGCGGGTGATCCACGCAACGGCCTCCCAGAGTGCGCCGAAGGGAAAAGGGGCGTGGATCGGGTTGCGAAAATGGGTTTTTCTCCATCGGACGCAGGGAAAAACGTGAAGGATCGATGGAAGGCGTCAGGAAAACGATTATAAAAACCTCTTCAAGATAGAATACTTCAGGAGGGCCGGAGGCATGATTTCAAGGAAGGACGTGGAGCACATCGCAGAGCTGGCGGACATCGGTCTCGCACCGGAGGAGGTGGAGGAGTTCACGCACCAGTTCAACTTGATACTGGACTACTTCGAGATCCTCGATCAGCTGCCCGCAGAGGGTGGATGGACGCGCACGGACACAGAGGATCTGAACGTGATGCGGGAGGATCTGGTCGTGCCATCCCTGCCTCAGCACGAGGCGATCATGAACGCCTCCGCCCGTGAGGATGGTTTCATCAAGGCACCCCGGGTGATGTGATGGGGGATCCCCTGAATGCCTTCATCACAGCCTGCGATCTGCCACCGCTGAAGGAGGGGAGGCTCTCGGGTTTGAGGATTGCGGTGAAGGACAATATCAGCACCGCGGGTGTGCCGACCACATGCGGCTCCAGAATTCTGCAGGGGTACGTGCCGCCGTACGACGCCTTCGTGGTCGAGCTCCTCAGAGCAGAGGGGGCGCGTATCGTGGGGAAGACGAACATGGACGAGTTCGGGATGGGCAACACCACAGAGAACAGCGGGTTCGGGCCGACGCTGAACCCGATCGACCCTAGACGGGTGTCCGGGGGCTCATCAGGGGGCAGCGGTGCGGCGGTCGCGGCCGGGATGGCCGATCTGGCACTCGGCAGCGATACCGGGGGATCCATCAGGTGTCCCGCCGCCTTCTGCGGCATCGCCGGGCACAAGCCCACCTATGGCAGGGTCTCGAGGTTCGGTCTCGTCGCCTACGCGAACTCGCTGGAGCAGATCGGCCCGTTGGCGAGGAGCGTCCAGGAGATCGCCACCCTGCTGCAGGTGCTCTGCCGGCACGATCCACGCGATTCCACCTGCCGGAACAGGCCCTTCGACCTCGTTCCGACCGGCGAGATCAGGGGCGTGAAGATCGGCATTCCCGAGGAGTTCTTCGGTTTCGGTGTGGACCCCCGCGTCGCCGCGGTTGTCTATCGGGCGATAGAACGGCTGGAGGAGTTGGGCGCCGAGGTGATCGCCTGCTCGATGCCTTCCATGAAGTACGCCCTCGCTGCCTATTACACGACCTGCATGTCGGAGGCGAGCTCCAATCTGGCGAGGTTCGATGGGGTGAGGTATGGACTCCCCGTCGACCACCGCCCGTCGTGGCACGAGGCCTTCAGAGAGGTGAGGAAGCGGGGTTTCGGAAGCGAGGTGAAGAGGAGGGTGATGCTCGGAACATTCGCCCTCTCGGCAGGTTATTATGGCAGATACTATGCGAAGGCGCAGATCGCGAGGGATCTGGTGAGGGAGGACTTCGCCCAGCTCTTCAGGGAGGTGGATCTCATCGCCGGTCCCACGATGCCCACCATCGCATTCAGGCTGGGGGAGAAGAGCGATCCGCTGTCGAGCTATCTGGCGGATATACTAACGGTGCCCGCGAATCTCGCGGGAATCCCTGCGATATCCATCCCCTGTGGGGAGGTGGAGGGTATGCCTGTGGGGCTACAGCTGATGGGCAGGCACTTCCAGGACGAGCTGGTCGTGGATGCTGCATATGCGTACGAGCAGGCACGGGGGTGCGAACGGTGACGGAAGAGAGGGGAGTGATCATCGGACTCGAGGTCCACACCCAGCTCAGCACCGCATCGAAGCTCTTCTGCGGATGCTCCACGGATTACCGCGAGGACGAACCGAATACCCATGTCTGTCCGGTCTGCCTGGGTCTGCCCGGCTCGCTCCCGGTGATCAACCGGAGGGCGGTCGAATATGCACTCAAAGTGGCGAAGGCGCTGAACTGCCGCGTGGCGGAGGAGTGCGAGTTCGCGAGGAAGAACTACTTCTATCCTGATCTACCCAAGGGTTTTCAGATCACGATGTACGACCGCCCCATCGGCACTCAGGGCTATGTGGACATCGAAGGTGAGGATGGGGAGAAGAGGATCGGGATTACGCGGATTCATCTGGAGGAGGATCCAGGGAGGCTCGTCCATGCGGGAGAGGGAGACAGACCGAAGTACACCCTCGTGGACTACAACAGGAGCGGCATACCACTCCTCGAGATCGTCACCGACCCCGACCTCCGTTCCCCGAAGGAGGCGAGGAGGTTCCTGAACGCGCTGAGGACCACCCTCGAGTACCTCGGGGTCTTCGAAGGGGATCGGGAGGGGGCGCTCCGGGTGGATGCGAACATCTCCATCGAGGGGCAGAATCGGGTGGAGATCAAGAACATCTCCTCCTACAAGGGGGTGGAGAAGGCCCTCACCTTCGAGATCACGAGGCAGAGGGGGATGATGCGCCGCGGTCTCGGCATCGAACGCGAGACCCGGCACTTCATGGAGGCGAGGGGTATCACCACCTCCTCCAGGAGCAAGGAGGTGGAGCACGATTACCGTTACTTCCCGGAGCCCGACCTTAGGCCGCTCCGCGTGAGGTCATGGCTCGACCGTATCCAGCTTCCGGAGATGCCGGCAGCGAGGAGGGAGCGCTTCATGGTACAGTACGGGGTGTCGCTCACCCATGCGAGGACCCTGACAGGGGAGCTCCGGCTGGCAGAGTTCTATGAAAAGGTCGCCCATGTGGATGCGCTCCTCGCCGCCACCTGGGTGGCGGATACACTTCTGGGCGAGCTGAACTACAGGGACCAGAGCATCACCGCCCTCCCACCGGAGAGGTTCGAGGCGCTGCTCAGGATGCTGAAGAGCGGTGCGATTACAGACAGGGGTGCGGTGGAGATCCTCCGCCGGATGCTCGATGCGGCAGCGAGGCATGAGCCGATCGAGACTCCGGAGAGGATCATGAAGAGTCTCGATCTGGGGCGGGATAACGCGACCGATCTTATGGCGATGGCCGCGGAGGTGGTCTCCTCGAACGCGTCGGCAGTCAGTGATTATCGGTCCGGAAAGCGAGAGGCACTCAACTTCCTCGTCGGACAGATGATGAAGAGGACGAGGGGAAAGGCCGATCCGAGGGAGCTCCGCCGTGTGCTGGAGAGTATCCTGACGAGCGGTTGACGGGGTGAACGAGCATCGTGCACCTGATTATCGCCGAGAAAAAGCTCTCTGCACAGAGAATCGCCCAGATCCTCGGCGGTGAGCGCGGTCTGAAGGTGAGCAGGGAGAACGGTCTCCCTATCTTCTCCTTCGACGATACCTTCATCACCGGCCTCAAGGGACACGTGGTCGAGATCGATTTCTCACCGGAGTATGCAGACTGGAGAAGCGAAAGATACACCCCGAGGACCCTCATCGATGCACCGACACTGAAGAGGGTGACCGAGCGGAAGATCGTCCAGCTCATCCAGCGGCTGGGACGGAAGGCCAGCCTGGTCACGATTGCGACCGACTACGATACGGAGGGGGAGCTGATAGGAAAGGAGGCGCTGGAGCTGATCAGCGAGGTGAACCCCTCGGTGCAGGTCAGACGTGCGAGGTTCTCCTCGATCACCCCCCAGGAGATCAGGGAGGCCTTCTCGCATGCGTCCGACCTCGATATGGCGCTCGCCTCGGCCGGGGAGGCGAGGCAGATGATCGACCTCGTGTGGGGTGCGTCCCTCACGAGATTCATCAGCATCGCAGCCAGGAGGGGCGGCAGCAGCATCCTGAGCGTCGGAAGGGTCCAGAGCCCCACGCTCGCGATGATCGTGGACCGGGAGAGGGAGATCGAGGCCTTCGTCCCCGAGAAGTACTGGGTGCTCTACTGCACCTCGGAGAAAGAGGGTGTCATCTTCAGGGCCGATCATGCGCATGGAAGGTTCGAGGACCTGAAGGAGGCAGAGGCAGCGAGGGATGCCACCACTCCGCCCCTCCGCGTGCTGAGCCTCAAAGAATTCGAGAGGCAGGAACAACCGCCTGCACCTCTGGACACCACGGGACTCATCGTTGCGGCCGCGAAGCTGGGGTTCAGCGCGGCGAGGGCGATGCAGGTGTCAGAAGACCTGTACATGAATGGATACATCTCCTATCCGAGGACAGACAACACCGTCTACCCGAAGACACTGAACCTGGGGGCACTCCTGAAGACACTCGAATCCACGCCGTTCGCCGAGGAGGTGAGATGGGTCGAAGCGCACGCCCGACCATCCCCGGCGAGGGGAAAGAAGGAGTCCACGGATCACCCGCCCATCCATCCCACCGGGGCAGGGAGCAGGGAAGTTCTCGGCGAAGAGCGTTTCAGACTGTATGAACTCGTGGTCAGGAGGTTCCTCGCTACGCTCAGTCCGGATGCGCGGTGGCACACGATCCGCGCGCAACTGAAGGCAGGGGAGGAGCCCTACGCGGCCGCCGGCAGCCGGCTGATCGAGCAGGGCTGGCGGCGCGTCTACCGCTACAGCGAGGTGAGGGAGATGATCCTGCCCCCGCTCGTGGTAGGTGAGGAGCTCCCGCTGAAGGATGTGGTGATGGAGGAGAAGGAGACGCAGCCACCGCCGCGCTTCACGCAGAGCAGGCTCATACAGCGGATGGAGGAGCTGGGGCTGGGGACGAAGAGCACGAGGCACGAGGTGATCCAGAAGCTGATCGCGAGGAGGTACATCTTCGGAAACCCGCTCAGGCCCACGCTGGTGGCGAGGGCGGTGATCGAGGCGCTGGAAGACCATGTGGATACGATCACGAAGCCGGAGATGACACGGGTGCTGGAAGAGTACATGCAGCAGATCAAGGAGAGGAAGAGGACACGCGAGGACGTCGTGCTCGAGTCGAGAGCGATGCTCAACCGGATCTTCGACGAGCTGGAGGCGCACGAGGGGGAGATAGGGAAGGAGATCGTGGAGAAGACCGCGGAGGAGCAGTCGGTCGGGGTCTGCCCCCTCTGCGGCGGGCGGCTGAGCATAAAGCTGACCCGGGAGAAGAACCAGTTCATCGGCTGCTCGGGATACCCTCAGTGCAGTTTCAATACCAACCTCCCCCCTGCGGTGTGGGGGCGTGCGGTGCGGACCGAGACGGTGTGCGGGAAACACGGCCTGCACCATGTGCGGCTCGTGAAGAAGGGCAAACGACCCTGGGATCTCGGCTGCCCGCTCTGCATGCAGATCGAGACGCAGCGGAACTCCCTGAAGCTGATGCCCTCGATGAACGACAGCGTCATCGCTCGGTTGCAGGAATCGCACATCTACAGCGTGAACGAGATCGCACCCTCTGCACCGGAGAGGATCGCGGAGGTACTGGGGGTATCCCGAAGCGAGGCGGAGAGGCTGATCGCGGAGGCAGGTGATGCACTCGCGCGACTCCGCAGGCGGAGCGAACTGAGGAAATTCCTGAGGGCACATCTCCCGTTCAGGAAGGGGAGGTCCTGGTCTGCGATGATGGAGCGGCTCATCGCCGAGGGCATCGAGGATATCGGCCGCCTCGCAGGCGCAGGGCTGGATAGTCTGAAAAGAGCTGGGCTCTCAGCTGATGAGGCCACACAGGTGATCGAAGAGGGGAGGAGGGTCTGCGATGAGCGTCTCCTGCGCGAGATCGGAATTCCCGCGCCGAGCCTGAAGAAGTACTTTGCCGCAGGTTATTCGAGCGCTGAAGGCATATCGAGGGACGATCCCCTCTGCGTATCGCTGAAGACAGGGATCTCGCTCGCGACCGTCATCAGGCACATGGAGAAGGTGTATCACCATCTCGGGCGTACTCCGCCGAAGAGGGCGAGCGCCGCAGAGGCAGAGCGGGAGAAGGCACGACTTCAAAAGTTGCTGAACCTGAGCGACCCTGATCTTGCGAGACTGATATGCGCAGGGATCAGGGATATGGAGGGCCTGATGAATGCCGATCCCGCCGTCGTATCCGGAATCACTGGAATTCCGGTGGAGAGGCTTCGGGAGCTTATTTCTTCTGCGAACCCCTCATAATACAGAAGGAGCGTGTTCAGCCCGTATGCTGCAGCATAGATGGAGGCAATGGGTCCATGTGACGAAACTCGATCCGGCGAGGGAGCATCAGCCAGGCCTGATAGAGGAGATTGCGACGAGCGGTACCGATGCACTGATGCTCTCGGGCACGCTCGGCGTGACAAGGCAGAATATGGGGGAACTGCTGAAGCAGGTGGCCGGCTACGACCTCCCCGTGGTGATCGAACCGGCATCGCCCGAAGTGGCGGCCTTCGACGGCAGGCTGTTGCTCTTCGTCCCGAGCGTCCTGAACGCGAGGGATGTGGGATGGGTCGTCGGGAAGCACGTGGAGTGGGTGAAGGGCCAGACGGTTCACTGGGAGAGGGTGGTGCCGGAGGCGTACATCGTCTTGAACCCCGAATCCTCTGTCGCAAGCGTCACGAAGGCGGACTGCACCCTGGGACCGAGGGAGGTTGCCGCATACACCCGATGCGCCGAGAGGTATTTCAGGTTCCCCATTGTGTACATCGAGTACAGCGGGACGTACGGGGATCCCGCCATGGTCCGCGCGGCGAGAGAGGCGATCGAGGAGGCGCAGCTCTTCTATGGCGGTGGTATCAACTCGGCCGAAAGAGCAGCAGAGATGGCGAATCTGGCAGATACCATCGTGGTCGGGAATGCAGTGTACGAATCGGGTGCCGAGGTGCTGAGGGAGACCGTCAGAGCGGTGCAGTGAAGCGGTGATCCATCGGGATGCCAGAAATTGAGATCGTGCTCGTCGGTGCGCTCTATCAGGGGAATGTGGGTTACACGGCCAGGGCGATGAAGAACTTCGGGTTCACACGGCTTGTACTCGTGGACGCCTGCGAAATCGGGGACGAAGCGCGGATTGCCGCCTCCCATGCAACAGATGTGCTGGAGCATGCGAGGAGGTGCTCGTTCGAGCAGGTGCACCGTGAGAGCTCCCTCACCATCGCGACGACGGGTGCCGTGAACATGACGGTCTGCAAGCCGATGAGGATGCCGTACTACACCCCCCGTGAGGTGAGGGAGATCGTCTCCGATCTGGGGGGCAGGGTATCCATTCTCTTCGGCAGGGAGAACTGGGGGCTGAACAACGAGGAGGTGGAGCAATGCGACATCGTCTGCACCATCCCCGCCGCAGCGGAATACCCCATCCTCAACCTCTCGCATGCGGTCGCCATCGTCTGCTACGAACTGGCAAACCTCTCCAGGGGCACCTATCCACTCGCCTCCCATCAGGAGATGGACTGCCTCTATGCGCACCTGAACGATTTCCTGGACAGAATAGAGCACCCATCCTTCAAGAGGAGGCGGACGATGCTCCTGCTCAGGCGCATCCTCGGCAGGACGAAGCTGACCACCCGGGAGGTGAGCACACTCCATGGCCTGCTCAGGAGGACGGAGTGGCACATCGCGAGGGGGGAGGAAAGGGCGGAGGAGTGCATGGCACCATGATACTCGTCGACTGGCAGATCCACGATCGCATCAGGAGGGGTTTCATCAGGGTCGATCCATTCGACCCCGCGATGATACAGCCGAACTCGCTGGACATAAGGCTCGGGGATCACTTCGTGTGGTACACTCCGGGCGAGCGGGTGATAGATCCCTATGCGAGGGAGACGATCGATGCGGATGTAAACGAACTGAGGGCGACATCCATGGTTCTCCAGCCCGGTCAGTTTGTGCTGAGCGAGACGCTCGAGGTGATTGAACTACCGGATGACATCGTCGCGAGCATAGAGGGAAAGAGCAGCATCGCGCGCCTCGGCATCGAACTGCATCAGACCGGTGGGTGGATCGACGCTGGATTCAGGGGTTCGATCACGCTGGAGATGTGCAACGCGAACCAGAGGCCGGTGCGGGTGTATGCAGGTATGCCGGTCGGTCAGCTGGTCTTCTACACCACCGAGAAGGCAGAGAGGCCGTATTTCCTGAAGGCGGATGCGAAGTACATGAATCAGAGGCAGGCGACCCTCTCCAGGTACTACGAAAACCCGCGCATTTGACCTGTGATTGCCGCATTCGAACCTTTTTCAGGACGAGATCCGATGCTGGAACTCCTGTTTGATCCTGCCAGATCTCAGGGCCCCCTCGGGAAGGGGGGGCCGTGCCCCTCTTGATGGGAGATGAAATGCCATCCCCCGCCAGAGCGCTGTATGGTGTGCGGGCCGCTCCTTTCCGTTGTCGGAGTGAAGCGGAATATATTAGCCGTCGCCTCCAGGAGCAATCGGTGATGGCGAAGGCCCGCTCACCTCTTCATCTTCGGCAGTAGCATCAGGGAAAAATCGATCGCACCTTCGGGAACTCACGCTTGCCATCCGCCGATCGCTCCACCCACCCATGAAACCCACGGATTCCCGCGGTATGGGTGAGGTATGCGAGCCCTCCTTGAGACGGAATATGCAGGCGAGTCGCCGCGTGCACCCTTGCCGGGGT
Source organism: Methanomicrobiales archaeon (assembly GCA_029907705.1). GTDB lineage: Archaea > Halobacteriota > Methanomicrobia > Methanomicrobiales > JACTUA01 > JARYLJ01. The sequence continues at coordinate 8,122 of JARYLJ010000009.1, read as the reverse complement.
GTGCAGAACAGTCACCTTTGCCTTTATTAGGGGGTAGCACGAACATCCGGTTCTGGATCACGACGGAGCAGTGACATGCAGATTCTTCTGATTCACACCGATCATTTCTCATACCAGGCGAGGGAAAAGACGGAGTTCGCGGAAGAGGGGGTGGACCTCTCCGGCTCTGTGGAGAACGCACTCGTTGCATTCTGTGCAGTGGAGAGTCCGGACGAGGAGGATCCGGAGGGGGTGGCGAAGGCAGCAGCAGAGGAGATTGCGGGGACGGCAGGGAAGCTGGGCACGGATCGTGTAGTCCTCTACCCGTACGCTCATCTGAGCAGCGATCTTGCGCACCAGGAGACGGCAGTTGCCGTTCTCAACATGCTCGAGCAGGAGATCCGCCTCTCCAAGATCGAGGTAAAGAGGGCCCCCTTCGGGTGGTACAAAGCGTTCAACCTCTCCTGCAGGGGTCACCCGCTCTCGGAGCTCTCCAAAAGAATCGTGCCCGGCGAGGGTGTGGCGAAGGCAGGAAAACGTGAGGTGACCCACGAGTGGTTCGTCCTTGCTCCGGACGGCAGCAGGAAGGAAGTGGAGGCCTTCATCGACGATTCCTCCTTTGGCTCCCTGATTAAGAAGGAACTCGGCCTCCCCGCGCCCGCAGGAGGCGAACCGATCCATGTAGAGCTGATGCGCGGCAAGGAGCTGGTGGATTACGAACCCAGGAGCGATGTAGGACACCTCCGGTGGCTCCCGAAGGGGAAGCTGGTCAGGGACCTGCTCGCGGATTATGTGCTGGCAAAGGTCCTCGCCTATGGCGCGTATCCTGTGGAGACGCCGGTGATGTACGATCTCGACGATCGGGCGATATACGAGCATGCGGCAAAGTTCGGGGAGAGGCAGTACCGGTTCAGGAGCGGTAACAGGGACATGATGCTCAGGTTTGCCGCATGCTTCGGGATGTTCTCGATCATGCACAGCATGCACATATCACCGAATAACCTGCCCCTGAAGATGTACGAGCTCTCCACCTACTCCTTCAGGCACGAACAGAAGGGGGAGGTGATCGGGTTAAAGAGGCTCCGGGCCTTCACCATGCCGGATATGCATACGCTCTGCCGAAACATGGAGGAGGCATTGGAGTGCTTCGAGGAGCAGCTGGCGATGGGATGGCAGAGCGGAAGGGATCTCGATACCACCCTGGTGGGCGTCTTTCGGTGTACGAAGGACTTTTACGCAGAATACAGTGCATGGGTCCAGAAGATCGTGCAGCTCTCTGGCGTCCCCATGCTCGTCGAGATCCTGGGAGAGAGGGTACACTACTGGGTCGCGAAGGTCGACCTCGCCGCCATCGACGGGCAGGGGCGGCCGATCGAGAACCCGACCGTCCAGATTGACGTGGAGAGCTCGGAGCGTTTCGACATCTCCTTCGTGGAGGGGGGCAGGAGGATCCATCCGCCCATTCTGCACTGCTCTCCCACCGGGAGCATCGAACGGGTGATCTGCGCACTGCTCGAGAACACCTCGACGCAGGAACTCCCGAAGCTCCCCACCTGGCTCTCACCCACGCAGGTGAGGATCGTCCCGATCGCGGAGAGGCATATGGTCTTCGCAGAGGAGGTCTGTCGCATGCTCGCAAAAGCCGGCATACGTGCGGATATCGACGATCGGGAGGAGAGCATGAACAAGAAGATCAGGATGGCGGGCAGCGACTGGATACCGTATGTGGCGGTCATCGGCGATCAGGAGATGGAAAACCACTCGCTTACCGTGACGATACGGGGGAGATCCATGAAGAACAGGCCCTATCGGGAACATATGAGCCCTGAAAGGCTCTGCGAGGTCGTCCTGCACGAGATCGCAGGAAAACCGGTAAGGCCCCTTTATACGCCGGTAAAGCTCTCTCTCAAGGCGAGGTATATCTGAAGTGAATGGGGAAGAAAATTGGGAAATTAAATTTTATTACCTCTCTTCAGATCTTCGTGGAGTCCTCCTCGAAGTGATGGAATGCCTTCGGGACGTGCTTCTTCACCTGTTCGAAGAAGTACCTCGCCATCGCGGGATCCGAATCCGCGATCGCCCCTTTGACAGTACTCACCAGCCAGTTCGGCAGACTCCCGCTCTTGTCGAGCGAATTCATGATCACCACGATTGCTTCATCCACATCGATCTTCTTCTTCCATCGGTACGGCATGATTACACTCCTGCCACAGAATCAATTCTGCCATTGCGGTATATAATGCCTATATCTGGATTTCAGGAAGGGGCGATGCGAGTTCATACGGTGATTGCCCCGTGCAGGCGGCCATATTCTGCCCCGTCAGTACGGCAGGGAGGATCTCCAGGCTCCCGAACGCAGAGGCGAAAGGGTGTGATTCTCCCCTCCATCTCCATCCCATCTCTTTTGGATAGATCCACTTCACAGGGCAATCTCGAGTGGACGACGAAGAACCCGTCGGACCCATAAAAGCCACCCCGCCCTGGCTGCAGCGGATCCGGCCGCATTTGGTCACACCTTCTCCACGAATGGGTTCAGGCAGAGAGATCAGCCACCTACTCGCCTGCAGTTCCGATCAGCAGATGCCGGTGCCGGGGGCCGTCGAACTCGCAGAAGTAGAGGGCCTGCCAGGTTCCGAGGGCCAGCCGGCCATCGATGATCGGCACCATAAGGGACGATCCCACGAGGGAAGCCTTGATATGGGCATCGGAGTTCCCTTCAGCATGACGATAGTCCCCATTCACCGGCACCAGGCGAGCGAGGCCGGTGAGAATGTCCCTCGCCACCTCGGGATCAGCATTCTCGTTTATGGTCAGACCGGCTGTCGTATGCGGCATGTACACGAAACAGGTACCATTTTTCACTCCCGTCTTCGCCGTTTCGTCCGACACGATCGCTGTGATATCGACGAGCTGGGTTTTCGTATCGGTCCCGACCTCAATCCTCGTCCACTTCACGTGCTCACCCAATCGTGCCTTTGCTGCCACCATAGAAAAAATTACCCGCCATGATGGATCCTGCTGTGCTGAGTCGTGAACGCCCCGATCCACTCCCCCTGTCACATTGGTAATTCTGATCGATCTCGACTGGCCCGGGAGGTTACCGCTGGCCCTGAAATCACGTACGTCCATCCCTCCTCGCGGCGGATGATCTTGCAGGAAGAAACCATTCAGACGATATACTTGGCATCTCCTGCAGGATCCGGCAGTCACGGCCGCATGCGAGTATGTCACGAGACCCGCCGATGGCCGATTCTTTTTGCATCTCGAAAAATCGTTGAATTGGCCTCATTTCGTCGATATTTTCCTTCACAGCTTATGTTTTTTATTGAATCCGGATCGTCGATCCCGCGACGCAATATCCATCACCCGCCATACGAGGCCGGTGCGGTCCCGAGACCCCTTCTGCACCCGGTGATCGGTGATCACCTGCAAACGAACCCTGCTGCAGGTACAGAGGGCCGTAACCAATCAGGCGGCGGCGAGATTGAGGGGTGGGGTCTCTGGATAAAAAACCCAATCCAGCGTCAGTGCCTGAAGTACCTCGTGCCCGTAAAGACCATCGCGACTCCCAGGCGGTCTGCTGCCTGGATCACCAGATCGTCCCGTATCGAGCCCCCGGGCTGAATCAGGGCAGTAGCTCCCGCCTCCGCCACCAGTTCGAGTGTGTCGGGGAAGGGGAGGAACGCATCGGATGCGACGGCCGCATCCTTCAATGGGACGAGCGACTTCTGTATCGCGATCTTCGCCGCATCCACCCGGCTCGTCTGACCTGCCCCTATACCATACGTCCTGTCCCTGCCTGCGATCACGATCGCATTGCTCTTCGTGTGTTTGCATACCCTCCAGGCGATTTTCAGTGCCCTCTCCTCCTCCTGATCGGGGGATCGATCTGTCACCACCTTCCACTCCTCCTGATGGGGAGGGGTCTTCTGCGCGAGTATGCCCCCATCGATGCTCCTCACCTCGATCATGGGAGAGGCCGGCGGCAGCTGCAGGATGCGTATGTTCGGTTTCTTTCCAAACTCCACAAACGCCTCCTGTGTGAACGACGGGGCGATCACCACCTCGACGAAGGTGCGGCAGAGCTCCCTCGCCACCGCCGCATCTATGCCCCTGTTGAAGGCGACGATGGAGCCATAGGCAGACACCGGATCTGCGTCGCGTGCCGCGATGTAGCTCGAGAGGGGGTCTTCCGCCACCGCCAGACCGCTGGGGTTATTGTGCTTGATCACGGCGGTGCAGCACTCCCCGAACTCCCGGAGCAGTCTCACACCCGCGTCGAGGTCGAGGTAGTTGTTGTACGACATCTCCTTCCCCTGGAATGGCACCGCGCCCGCGATCCCCTTCTCGCCGTACACCGCCCCCTTCTGGTGCGGGTTCTCCCCGTAGCGTAGCGGCCTCCCGTTACGGTAGTGAAGGAAGAGATCCTGCGGGAATTCGCTCTCCAGCGAATGGAGGTAATTGCTGATCGCCGCATCGTAGCCGGCCGTGCGTGCAAAGGCCTTCTTCGCCAGCAAAAATCGTTCTTCCAAAGTGAATCCTCCCCGATCCAGCGCCTCCATCGCCATCGTGTAGTCCGAGGGATCGACCAGCACGGCCACATCGCGATAGTTCTTCGCCGCTGCCCTGATCATCGCCGGGCCGCCGATATCGATGAACTCCACCAGCTCCTCGAGCGTGAGGCCCTGCTCGCTCATCGCCTCGAAGGGGTACAGGTTCACCGCGAGTAGTTCGATGCGCCTGATACCGTGCCTCTCCATCACCGCATCGTCCACCCCGCGCCTCCCCAGCAGGCCTCCATGTATCCGGGGATGAAGCGTCTTCACTCGGCCATCCATCATCTCGGGAAAACCGGTATAGTCCTCGATTGGCTGAATCTCAACTCCGCCTTCTCCGAGCATCTTCGCGGTACCTCCGGATGCGAGTATCCTGAAACCTTGCCTTTCGAGCGTTCTTGCCAGCTCCACAATCCCCTTCTTGTCCCACACAGAGAGCAGCGCCCATCTCATATTCATCAGATCCGACCTCATGGAAGATATAACTGCAGGAGGGCCCCTCACCCCATGTCAGACGAGGGAAGCAATCTATTGTACTGATCTCCAAAATAGAAGGAACCGGCGATGCGGTGAGAGTCCCTGAAGCCTCCTTCGCCCCTTTCTCCTCTGCTCTGTTCGAGCAGGTTGATCAGATCCGCGACGGCAAAGTATCCGTCCGGATTCCGCATCGCCACCTGGAGGGCATGGTCCGCGGGTATGCCCACGGTGGAACCCATCAGCGAAAGTGTCACCCGCGGGCATCGCCCTTCTTCGAGGATGTCGAGGGCACTCTCCCCGGCGCAGGACGAGTACGCGATCATCATGCGGTGGCATGGAATACGATCGAGGAGCGAGTCGAGTTCGCGGTAAGTGATGAATTCACCGCAGATGTCTGCTCTGGAAGGATCCGTGACGTTCGCGAAGCAGAGGGACGGCTCTGATGCGTCAGATCCGGTCCCGTGGGTCTTCAGGTAGAAAAAGATGAGGCTCTGGTCGGTTGCACTCTGCTCGAGTTCATGGATCACGGCGATGAACTCTTCGTATGTGACCGAGTAACGCACGATAAGGTCATCCTCTCCGATACCCTGGTAATCGAGCCAGTAGCGCCTGTTCCACTCCTCGTCAGAGGATGGCAGGGGAAAAGAGATCAGCTGGACATAGAACCGTTCGTTCTTCTCCTGCGGATTCAGACCCCCGATGTTCCTCTCGAACCAGTTGCTCATCCCGTCGCCGTCCTCGTCACCACCGTCTCTGAGGCCATCGCCGTCCTGATCGGCATTCCAGAGGGCGGTCCCGATCAGGCGTTCGTAGCCGTTCGTCCACCCGTCCCCGTCGCTGTCCAGCTCTTCGTCGAACTCGAAAGGGTGGGGATCCTGGTAGCTGGGGAGGCCATCGCCGTCCGGGTCCCGCCGCTGGTCGATTGCTGTCAGGATCGGATAGAGAGATACTCCCAGCAGCGCGGCCAATAGCATGAGGAGAAAGAGACGGGTCGCAGGTTCAGGAACCCTTTCCCTGCTCCCGGAAGAACGCTCACGGAAAAATTGCATCCGGATCACACCTGATCACGATGATATGATAGGTGCGCCTTACTCCCAGATATCACCCTGCACGCATCCATGGATCAACACGAGCTCTCGGCCCCCCGTCGATCCTGCAGGACTCTTGCCATGAAGCAGATCAGCCGTCTCTCATGAGGCGCCTGTGCGACCGCTTTTTTCCTTTATTTATGGAGGGATGCGCTTCGCCATGATCCTGCCGATGGCGAGGAAGATGGATTCATCGCCTGTGGCAGATGAGGGATGCGATGATGCGCACCCGTGCCCCGGGCTCAGGCAGATGGTGCTGGATGAACCTTCCGCCCGACCCGATCAGATACATTCGCTGCATCCCTGCGATCGTCCCTCGCCCGTTCCGAGTCGGAGGGTCGACTCATAAATGACCTCAAATGAGGGCATGAGGGAATGGTGCATTGTCATATATGTACGCAAAACTCTCATCATCGCTGAGCGCATAGGATCAGTGGACCGGAGGGAATGTCATTGGCGATGGACCCGTTCCTCCCACTTGAGACAGAAACGGACCTTAAAACGAGGATGAATTCCATGGAAGAGAGGCTTCGCAGTATCGGCGAGGCGATCTCCGATCTCTCCCGCCTGTACGAAGTTCAGAGGGAACATGACAGGAGGCTCTCCGCGCTGGAGACGACGGTGAACCGGCTCAGCGGTATGGTGATGGATCTGAAGCAGGTGCAGCCGGCGCGACCATCCGGCAGCGAGCGTCTCGATCTGCTGGAGGCAGCGGTCCAGAAGATCACCGCGGCAACGAACGAGCAGAAGAACCTGGTGGAGGGCCACCTCTCCGAACAGCACCGCCTGCTGGAAGAACTGCGGAGGGAGCTGACGAAGAATGTAAGGCAGGAGGAAGAACCTGCGATAATGGAGATAGACGACCTGTTCAGAAGGAAGCCGCGATGAGGGGGTGCGGTGAGGCTCCTATTCGAGCTCTCCGGTGAGCACCCCACGCTCCCGTTCGCGGAAATCGAATGCGTCGGGCGGATCGTTGCGTTCGCGCCTCAGGTCGCCGTGGCGGATGTGGAGGATGCAGGCAGAACCGGCAGGCTCTCGCTTGTGCATCATGTGATGGTGCATCTGGGCGATGCTCCCGCGACGAAGGCCGGTATCATGGGACTCCTTCGGGAACTGGGAGAGGAGGCGAAGGGAACCTTCTCCGTCAGGGTGAGAAGGATCCAGGGGTCACCATGCGAGCTCTCGAATACCGCGCTGGAGAGGCTCATCGGTAGCATGATCCACGGGAGGGTCGATCTGGAGGCGCCTGAAGCCGAGTACCGGGGGCTCGTTTCCGGGGACCGTTTTTATCTGGGGAAGGTGATCGCCGCCATCGACCGTTCCTCCTTCGAGTACCGCAATCCCCTGAGAAGGCCCTTCTTTCATCCGGGTGTGATGCGACCGAAGTACGCGCGGGCGATGGTGAACCTCTCTCTCGTGCAGGAGAACGAGATCCTGCTCGATCCATGCTGCGGCACGGGGGGAATTCTGCTCGAGGCGAATCTGGTCGGTGCGAGGGTGCTTGGAGGGGATGCGGATCGCTCGATGATCCTCGGGACGCTCGCGAACCTCCCCGGGGCAGACGTGATCCGGCACGATGCGAGCGCGCTCCCGATCAGGGATTCCACGATCGACGCGGTGGTGACAGACCTCCCGTACGGACAGTCCGTATCGATCCATGGGAATTCAGTGGCTTCCCTCTACGCAGGCATCGTCCGGGAGATCGTGAGGGTCCTGAAGAAGGGGCGGAGGGCCGTGGTGGTGACGCACGTGGATGCGCGTCCACTCGTCGTCGGATTGGCCACGGTCCTCCAGTTCCACGAACAGCGCATCCACAAGAGCCTCACGAGGAGGATCATGGTGCTGGAGAAGGAGTGATGGGCGGGACACCAGCCCTGGCAATGGCACCTTCCCGGACAATACGGCAGTATGCAATTCCCCCGCATGGAAAAATTGCCACAATATGATCCGGGATCAAGAAGTACATGCATCATGCGATTAACAGTAAAAGAAAGGTATTTTTCATCGTGCGAAAAAAAGAAA
>JARYLJ010000054.1 GCA_029907705.1 Methanomicrobiales archaeon | reverse complement strand
TCGTCCAAGTATTAGTTGGATATAGTCGCGTGGCTTATACTGAGTAATCACCAAATTTTTTATGGTCTCTCCACATCTGCCCTGATCCTCACTGGACCCTTCCCATGGTACTCATGCCTCTCCCGAGCTTTGCTCTGCTCCCTGCCACGCTGGCCCGTGGCGGATGAGCATGAACCCCCATTACGCTGGGTCGAATGCAGGTCTTCAGGTACCGAGCGAATCTTTTGGTCCCTATGCGGTCGCCTCATCACCGGAGAGCATCCTGTCGAGGGAGGCGGCTGCCTTTTTGGCGGCCCCCATGGCCAGAATCACCGTTGCCGCCCCGGTCGTGATATCGCCCGCGGCAAAGAATTTCGGCACCGAGCTCTGTCCATCCCCGTCCACTTCAATGGTACCTTCCTTTCCCCTTCTGAGGTCCGGTATCATCCCGGCGAACAGAGGATTCGGACCCTGTCCGATGGCGACGATCACCGCATCCACGTCGAGCATAAATCTGCTCCCCTCGATGGTTCTTGGCACAGGACGGCCGCTTTTATCCAGTTCGCACATCTCCATCCTGACACACTCTATACCGTTTACCCATTCGTCTCCGATGATGCGCACAGGGTTTGCACACGTGATGAACTCGACGCCCTCCTCCCTCGCGCGTTCGATCTCCGCTTTTCGCGCAGGCAGGTCCTCCTCGCGCCTCCTGTAAATGAGGTACACCTTTGAGCCGAGCCTTATCGAGACCCTTGCCGCATCCATGGCGACGTTACCTCCCCCGATCACTGCCACCCTCGCTCCCCTTTTCACCGGGGTATCATATTCCGGGAACCGGTCTGCATGCATCAGGTTCACCCGGGTGAGGAATTCGTTCGCGGAATAAACGCCGCAGAGGTTCTCCCCATCGATCCCCAGAAACCTGGGCAGGCCCGCACCGGTGGCGATAAATACCGCGTCGAACTGCCGCAGTTCTTCCAGGGTGACGCTTCTTCCGGCGAGATGGTTCAGTCTGAGATCCACACCGAGCGCTAACACCCTTGAGACCTCTTCCCTGACGATCTCCTTTGGCAGTCGAAAGGATGGGATGCCGTACATCAGCACGCCGCCTGGCTCGTGGAGGGACTCAAAGATCGTGACGTGGTGGCCGGCACGTGCGAGCTCTGAAGCGGCGACGATGCCGGCCGGACCCGACCCGATCACCGCCACGCTCTTTCCCGTGGGTGGTTTGCATTTCGGAACAGGGCGCGCCTTCCTGCGCATCTCATCGGCAACGAATCGTTCCAGCTGACCTATCGCCAGAGGCGCCTCCTTGCGCCCAAGAACGCATTCGCCTTCGCACTGCACCTCCTGGGGGCAGACTCTTCCACAGATGGCGGGAAGCATGTTCGCCGCCTCGATGATCCGGGCTGCCTCGTCGATCTCTCCTTCCGCGACGGCCCGGACGAACTCCGGAATGTCGATACCGATCGGGCATCCCGAAACGCACATGGGCTTTTTGCACTGGAGGCAACGCTCTGCCTCGGCCATCGCCTCCTCGAGTGAGAGGCCCCGGTCGACCTCGTCGAAATCCTTTATCCGCTCCTCCACCGGTCGATCTCTCAACGGCCCCCCTCCCTGGCAGCGCATTCGCGGAAGAGAAGAAGCGCCTCCTTCTCCTCCCTGTGGTATGTGCGCAGTCGCGTCATCAGTTCGTCGAAATCCACCCTGTGTGCGTCGAACTCAGGACCATCGACGCAGGCAAACCTGGTCTCACCCCCGACGGTCACCCTGCATGAACCGCACATCCCGGTGCCGTCCACCATGATCGGATTCAGGCTCACGAAGGTCCTGACCCCGTAGGGCCTCGTGAGACTGGCCACCGCCTTCATCATGATCGTCGGCCCGATCGCCCATATACAGTCGATCTCCCTCCTGTTCAGTTCCCCCTTCAGGATGTCGGTAACGAATCCGTGCGCTCCGTAACTGCCATCGTCCGTCGCCACATGGAGTTCGTGGCAGCACCCCTCCATCTCGTTTCTCAGTATCAGGAATCCCCTGCTCCTAGCTCCGATGATCCCGATGACATGGTTTCCGGCCTCCATTGCCGCCTTCGCGATCATCGGGGCTCCCGCGACGCCGACACCCCCGCCGACCACCGCCACAGTCCCGTACCTCTCGATCGCGCTCGGCCTTCCGAGCGGACCGGCTACGTCCCTGATCTCGTCCCCTTCCACCAGCCTGGAGAGCTGCTCTGTCGTCTTCCCGACGACCTGGAATATGAGCCTGACGCTATCCTGCTCCACGGCCGAAATGGTGAGGGGTATGCGCTCCCCCCTCTCGTCCACCCTGATGACAACGAACTGCCCTGCCTTTGCGTTCCTTGCCACATGGGGTGCCCGAACCCAGATCTCGAAGATGTTCTCTGCGACTCTTGCGGCTTTTTGTATCCTGAACAAGCGTTCTCACTCCGGAATTAACGCACTGTCCTGTACACTATGTCATCCGTATTTCAATACCTTCCGCACATGGACCGCCAGTCCGTGCCTCGATCTCCTCATCTCGTCTGCGCACATCGCCGCTCTGCCTGTAGCCAGTGCGAGAGGACCGGTCACCAGCACCTCGTCCCCCTCCCTGATGCGTTCATCCGCATCCCGCACACCCGCCGCGAACACGTCTCCTTTTGGTACGAAATCGTCGATCCTCACACGATAACCCTCGCCCAGGAGAGCCCATCCTTCGAATGTCGGGACCAGGAGGCCCGTATCCCTGCTGAAGCCAAAGAGCCTCTTTCCCTTCCGCCACACCTCCCGGTACAGGCCCTTCCTCCTGATCGACATCCCGTCCATATCCAGACGGGTATCGAACTGCCAGGAGATGATCCCCTGCACTGTGTGGTCCCTCTTCATAGGGGTCTCGCCATCCAGAAGATCCTCGAGACGCTCCAGGGACTCGGCCGACTGCGGGCTGGTGCGGCAGCTCTCCTCGAGTTCGATGCCGCATGCCCCTGCTGCCATTCTCGCTGCCTGAAGCGCCCCTCCCTCCAGATGGGCGATCACACGCTGGTACGGATGCGACGCCAGATATCGTGAAATGACCCGTGAGACGAAGTGGAGCTCCTCCCGGTCCCAGATCCCTGTGACCGGCACATCGTAGTGCGATGCGGGGTACAGCCCCTCCAGCTCCCTCGGGACGAGTCCGAGCGGGGATGTAACGATCAGTTCATGCGCACGGCGCCTTATCACCCCTCTGAACTTCCTGTGGCTCTGCGAGGTCGAATAGGGCTTTCTGGCAGAGCATGGAAGGAGTACCGCTGTATTCCACGATGGTGCAATGAACCTTTCTATCACACGTTCTGCAAATCGCTTTACCTCGGGACGGTTCAATGCGTCTCCGCTGTTCGCCTTCAGTACAGAACTCCGGGCGATCGGTGTGTACCGCTCCACGCAGGAGTACGCCATGTCCAGGAACCTCATCACGGCGACCTGATCGGCGGACGCCCTGCACCTCACCTCCAGATGTTCGCGGAGCTGGGAGCGCTCCATCATCCTCTTCGCCAGGTTGATCTCGCACACGAGCGCAATCCGGTTGTGCAGCGAGAGATCTCCACTCTCGCAGCCCCTGCAGGTGCATATACCCGATTCCATCCATTCTTTCGGAAAACAACCATCCGGGATACAGAATAAACCCTTCGAGGTGGCCAGATCCACGCATTTGAAGTCGAAGAGATCGAACCCCGAGTAGATGAGGAGCGCCGCATTCGATGGGTTCGCGGAGGTGGGCGCGTACCAGATCGTGTCGGGCGGGACAGTCCCCTTCATGTGGAGGAGCCAATCCACATACATGCGTGGATGACGGAGAGCGGTATGCCAGTTGGGAACTGCGACGAATGTACCGCTCTCCATGCCTTCGCAGGAGTGTGGATGGATGAAGGCGGGACTTCCGCCGCGCAGGTGATAGCGTTCGACGAAATCCCTTTCAGCATGGAGCGGGACGTTTGCATGCCGAACTTCCCTGAGTGATGGAAACATCCCCTCCATATCGAGGGCCGCAGGCAGTTCCAGAGCGAAATCGCCGTGCGTACAGGTGCCTGAACGGGCGAGTCCATCCCTTTTTTTAATCAGGTACCTGCCCACAGAGCACCTCCATACCCGCAAGGATTCCTTTCACAAGTCCGTACCACTCCTGACTGCAGTGGATCGTGATCTCTGTCTCTGGATGCGATGCGGCAAGCTCCATGATTCCTGTGCATCCGGACCTCACCATCGCCTCGTCCCATGCAGGAAGCTCGGACTGGCCGATAGGGAACGTCTCAGCGAGTTCCCTCGGGTAGGGACCGAATGGCGGTTTGAAGAGGAGTACATCCCCTTCGCGCTCCTCAATGCGGCACCCGATATAAATATGGGCCTCTCTGCCCAGAGAGAGACGCTCCAGATGGCGATGATACCATATCACCTCGGAACGGCGGCAGCTCTCCTCACCCCTGTAAAAGAATCTCCTCTTGGAGATCCGGTCGTACTTCTCCAGCTCATCGCTGATCGTCAAGAGCTGGCGGTAGCCCTGCAGCAGTCTCGGATGAACTCTCGCCCTTTCGTCCACCAGCTCCCAGAGGGTGCCTTCCCTGATCGCCTCTCTGATCCGGATGATCTCCGCCACGGTGACTCTGAGATTGTGAAGAGCGAGAAGGCGATCGCGATCATCGCTCTCCGCGATCTCCCTCGCCTGGTGAGAGCTGCACACAGGACAGGTGCATGGGAGCTCGAGTAGATCGCCGAGCATATATGTGCCATGAGGCGTCAGGTACCTCCCCTCCCGTGCATAGAGTGCATACGCGGCTGAATCGAAGATATCACAGCCCATCGCAACTGCCAGCGCGAACATCGAAGGATGGCCGGCCCCGAAGAGGTGGACACAGCTGGAGGGCGAGAGCCCCCGCCTGGCGGCATGGACGAGGCTGACCAGCTCCTGGTACCGGTACTGCTCCATGAGGGGGACAACGGCCCCAATCGGACAGAAACAAAAACCCATCTCGGCTACCTCCCTGCCTGCCCTTTCCCTCAAATCAGTGTAAATGCCCCCCTGTACCGGGCCTGCACACCTCGTGTCCCCCACCAGTGCGAGCGCTTCACTCAGACGGCGCATCGTTTCGCTGAGTTCGTTCTCCGCCTTCTCCCTGGATGCTGATGGAGGCGTTGGAATATCCAGCGGAACGATGATATCACTGCCAATCGCCATCTGAAAGTTCACGATCTCCGCGTTCGTAATCTCGATATCGCCATACACAGACTGCTGGTATGCACCGGAGTCCGTCATGATCACACCATCGAAATCGAAGAGTGAGTGCAGCCCCTCACGAAGAACCCTCTCTCTGAACTGAGCGCTCCTGTGAAGGATGTATGCATTGGTGATGATGCCCCTGATCCCCATCCCTTTCATCTCGGCAGGCGAGACGAGCGGGAGGTGCGGATTTATGACAGGGAGCAGTGCAGGTGTGGTCAGGACCCTTCCATCGATTTTGAGCCTGCCGATCCGGCCTGCGATATCCTTCTCGACCACCTCGAAACGTACAGGCATGCTTCACTCTGAGATGATCTCGCCTTCGAAGGTGAGGATCTCCACCTGTTCGGATCTCCAGCAGTCCCTCTCCAATCTGGCCTTCATACAGGTGTGATCCAAAAATTCGCTCTCTTTCCAGCCGTATTCCACCGCCACCTGCGGAAGAAGCAGACCGCTGGTTCTGCCCCTACGGACGATGATCCCATGCCTTCCCACCCGTACATGCAAAGGCCTCTCCTGGGGTGGGCAGTCCAGCCTCTCCGGAGGGGTGAGGATGGTGATCTCGATCTTCAATTCAGCCAGTTCACGCTCCCTCACTGGTGGAAATCGCGGATCGCAGAGGGCTGCGGAGATGGCGGACTCCACGATTGCCTCCCCCAACGGCATCACCGGGTAAGGAATGCCGATGCAACCCCGGAGTTCCCCGCACCTCTTCAGTGTGACGAACACCCCCCTTCTATCCCCGAAGAGGGGGGGGAGTTCCTCAGGTTCATACCTCTCCCCACTGAGTGCTTTCTGTATCGCTCTTCTGGCCATCGAAAGGGCCAGCGCCCTCTCCTCTTCCGTCAGGGTCCTCATCAGATGTAAATATTATGAGCAGAGATAATATATAAGGGGGAGAGGGAGAGAGCGGCCGACGGTGGCGTGAACGCTGCTGAGGAAAGTCCCCCCACCATCCGGGCGCGTGGCTGCATGCAAATGCAGATGGCGAGAGCCATGGCGATGGCACAGAAACGGAACGGCCTGCTGCCAGCGATGAAACGATTCGATCGTGCAGGAATGCAGGAGAGAGCTGCACAGAGGTGCTGAAAATTCGTTGAGCGCATCAGCAGGAGGCGTTGAAACGGTGAATCCCCACGGGTGCAAGCCAGAAAGGGACTGACGGACTGTCCGGGTCCTGTCCAGGTATGGCGCATAGCTGAATGCCGCTTTAAACAGAAGGGGGCTTATTACTCCCGCTCCCACCCCCAGAATGGTCATGTTGAATCGCGATCATTCTTATTAAGGTAGTTTTCATATAGGACTGTTTTACAGGGAGATCCATGCAGATCCCGACCCCTGACGAACTGAAGAGGACCCGGGAAAGACTCGGGCTTACGCAGGTGGAGGTGGCGCGCCTCGCCGGTATCAGCCAGTCGATGGTGGCGAGGATCGAGACCGGAACTGTGGATCCGCGTGTCAGCACGCTTCAGAAAGTGATTCAGGTGCTGAAGAACGCAGAACGTCCTACGAGGACCGCAAAGGACGTGATGTGCACCCCTGTGTACTATGTGAGGAGCGAGGATCCCATCATGAAGGCTGTGGAGCTGATGGAGGAGAGGAACATCTCGCAGCTCCCTGTAGTCGAAGACGGGATACCCGTCGGATGCATCTCAGAGTCTGCAATCATCAATGCAATCGAGGAGGGAAAGACCTCCAGAGGTCAGATCCCCCTCGTGAAGGACTGTATGGAGTCAGGGTTCCCCATGGTACCCCCGGATGCAGATCTTCCCACCGTCGTCCATCTCCTCCAGAGCAATCATGCCGTACTTGTCATCGAGAAGGGGGTGATTCGGGGCGTGATCACGAAACACGACCTGATTCCCCTGATCGCCTGATCAGAGGAGCGATACGAGATCCCGGAGCACCGCTGCCGGATCCTCTGCCTTGACCACGCTGGACGCGAGGAGGACTCCGGCGGCACCCAGTTCGAGTGCTTTCTTCACACAGTGGCCGGAGTGGATGCCCGCGCCGGCGAGCACCTTTACCCTCGCATCGACCCGTCTCGCCGCCTCCACGGAACGGGTGATGATCTCCGGGTCTGCTTCCGAGACCGATATCCGGCCCCCGATGAGTTCCGGAGGCTCCACTGCCACGTATGCAGGTTCGAATACAGCCGCTGCGGCAGTGGTCGCATCATTGTTGGTGCACACCACGGTCTCCAGCCCCTTCCCCTTCGCGTCCCTGACCGCCCCCTCGATATCGGCAAGTGTAAGCCTCCTCTCCGAATGATTGATCAAGGTCCCCCTCGCACCCGCGAGCTTCAGTGTCTCCGCCGTGATATGCCCTGTGAACGCCCCCTCCGCCACCGCATCCACGTGCTGGGCATAAACGGGTATGGCGTAATGATGACAGATTCGATGAAGGTCTGTATATGTGGGTGAGATCCCGATGACGACCCCGCTCTCCTCGCTCACCATCTCGGCACCTCTCGCGATGATATCTGCCCTGCGGCCGATCCCCTCGCGGTATACCTTGCAATTCACGATGATCAACGGTGTATCCATGTGTTCCACGTACATGAGGATGTACATGCACGTGCATAAAATCGCCACATCGGATCGACTGCTCTCCTGTCTCCGCTGATATGGGCCACCTGTGCCATGGTACTTCCAATCAAAACGATCCCCTTATAAGAACTCGAAGAGGCGTCGATGAACCACCGGGTAGATGAAATTCTTTGAACAGAATCGT
>JARYLJ010000008.1 GCA_029907705.1 Methanomicrobiales archaeon | reverse complement strand
ATATTGGACTATAACTGGAATCGGAGCCCGATAATGGAATTGTACAACACAGCACAAATCTCTGAAATGTCGTTAAAATGAAGATGGCATTCCGTGATTCGGATCGGTGAAAGGTTTTGGCACGATCGTCAGCAGGAGCACACCACCTTCCAGGGGCGTATGCCATGGAGAGAGGCGACCGGAAAAAGGGGCAATATGGTCAGGCCACCCGCTCCCCCAGGAAATAGTGCATCCGCTCCTCTGTTAGTCTGACCAGAACATCAGCTCCGAGAGGCAACGGGCCCTTCAGTACCACGGTACGGTACGCGGGCGTCCTTGCAACCACCGAACCCGGTCTCACCTCCTCCACCGTGGTGGCAGGGAAGATACTTCCGAGCAGCCTCTGGTTTTTCCGGTGATAGATCTCCTCCGCCATCCTGTTGAGTTGCCGGGAGCGCTCCTTCTTCACCCTGTCGACAGGATCCCATCGCGAAGCAGCCTCTGTGCCGGGTCGCGGAGAGTATCGGGTGATGTTGACCTTTTCGGCCTCCATCTCTATCATCGCTCGCAGGGAGAGGCGGTGATCCCCGTCCGTTTCACCGGGAAAACCCGCAATCAAGTCCGTTGCGAGGAAGAGGTCTGGCACCCTCGATCGGAGCTCCCTCGCCATACCGAGATAATCATCGAAGGTATACCCTCTCCCCATTGCCTTCAGGACGCGATCAGATCCAGACTGCAGGGGCAGATGTGCGAAGCTGAAAAGGTGTTCTGATCCGAAGAAGGGTCTGATCTCATCGAAGATGGGGAGCAGGCTGGCCGGGTTCATCATGCCGAGCCGGATCGCAAAATCTCCCTCCAGCTCGAGAAGATCTCCGAGGAGGTCCGGCAGGGACTCTCCCCTCTCTGTTCCCCATGCTGCAACGTCCTGCGCTGTCAGCTGCACCTCGCGGATCCCGCTCTCGCAGAGTTGTGAAATCGCATTCATCACAGCTTCAGCTGGATAACTCCTGAGCGGCCCCCGCGCCAGGCGTGTGATGCAGTAACGGCACCCTCCGTTGCACCCCTCCGCGATCTGCACTGCACCGACTGCACCGCGCAGCCGCACGCCCAGTTCAGGCGCGCACAGGTGCAGTTCTTCGGAATCGATCACCCCGGGTGAGCAGACCCGTCTGATCTTCTCCATCTGCACCTTCGGCATGCAGCCCATGATGTACAGGTCTCTAGTTCGGAACTTTTCGAGTGTACGTAGCACCTTTCGCTCGGTCTTCTGGATGACGGTGCAGGTGTTCACCACGATGGCCTCGGCCTCCTCCTCGGAGGCAGGCGTCGACCCCATGCGCAGAAGGGCTGCCACGAGTCTTTCGCTATCTGCATGATTGAAGGTGCATCCGAAGGTACGGATATGGAACTTCTTTCCCTTCAGCCCTTCGAGGAGATGTTTCAGTCCGGTCAGATCTCCACGGTCATTATCGATCTCTATCTGGCTGCTAGGCCCTGATTCACACATCCCGGAACCCAGGGATCTTTCGATATCCGATCATAATTAACTGGATCTTTTTTATGGTGTGGCACTGTGTTTTATTTACGCTTGCCACACCGCATGCCCGAGGAGGCCCCCTCTCCCGGAATTATGTGTCCTCTTCGAAGGAGCTCGTTGTTATATCCGTCGGCCGGCTGCCTGTGAAGAAGGAGGGTTGTCATGCCGCCCTGTACGATGGGTTGGAATAAATGCCTGTGAAAGGCAGCGATAGCCAGAATCACGAAATGCTTTATCCCTGCACTCGCCAACAAATGATCGATGGTCAGAATCGGGCTTCTGGGCTGTGGCAATGTAGGACGACTTCTCGTCATGAAGGGGATCGGAATAGAGATCGAGGGCCTCTTCGATGTGGTCCGAGAGAGAGCAGAATTGCTGAGCTCCATCTGCCATGCAAGGGTCTATCCCGATTTCGATTCTTTCATAAGGGGAGACTTCGACCTTGTGGTGGAAGCGGCCTCTGTGGAGGCAGTATTCACCTATGGAGAGAGAATTCTGACCGAGGGGAAGGATCTCCTGGTGCTCAGCGCCGGGGCTCTCTCCTTCTCTGAATTCAGGGAGAGGCTGGTCGATCTCGCACGCAAGCAGAAGAAGAAGATCTATGTCCCGAGCGGTGCAGTGCTGGGGCTCGACAACCTGAAGGTGGGGCAGATCACCGGTTTCGACCGGCTCCTGCTCAGAACCACCAAGAACCCATCCTCGCTCAGAATGGAGACGGACAGAAGGGTGCTGCTCTTCAGCGGGAAGGCACAGGACTGCATCAGACAGTTCCCGAAGAACATCAATGTCGCAGTCGCGCTGAGCCTCGCCGCAGGGCAGGATGCCGACGTCGAGATTTGGGCAGATCCCGGAGTGGACAGAAATATCCACGAGATCTTCGCCGAGGGTGAGTTCGGAAGGATGGAGATCAGGGTGGAGAACGTACCCAGTCCTGAAAATCCGGCGACGAGTTACCTCGCTGCGCTCTCCATACTGACCCTGCTCAAGAACCTCGAGAACCCCCTGGTCGTGGGAACATGATCGGAAAGAGCGTTTTTTCGTCCTTTTTAAAAACCGCCGCTATCATAGCGGCGGCAGGAGGGATTCTTCGCGTAAGAGGAAAAGGACTTTCATGCAGGTGAGCAGGGTGTGGATACCAGGCAATGGCAGATGCGGAGGACTGCTGGCAAAAAAATATATACTCCGGGATATGGATCGACTCCCTCATTTGGAAGGGTGATCTGCCAGGCGCCCTTGGACTCCAATGATGAGAGGAGATCGAATGGTTTGAAGGTACTTCTCGAAGAAGCCATTAAAGGGATAACAGGTTCAATCTGAAACATCTGTGAGGTCAGTATGATTCCGGTGAAAGATCTGATGAGATTTCTCGAGGAGGATCTCCCTGCGGGTGATATCACCTCGGAGATGCTGGTCAGGGGCATCGAATGCCGGGCGGTGATCATCGCGAGGAACGAGGGGGTGGTCGCAGGGCTGGAGGAATCGAAGACGATCCTCTCCCTGTCGGGCCTGCATGCAAGGTTGATGGTCACGGATGGAACCAGAGTACCGGAGGGAGCGAGGCTGATCGAGATCGAGGGGATGGCAGAGGGGGTGCTGAGCGTGGAACGGACCGTGCTGAACCTGATTGGAAGGATGAGCGGCATCGCCACGGCGACGAGGTCGATGGTGGAGAAGATCGCCTCGATCGACTCCCGGTGTCAGATCGCCTCCACGAGAAAGACCTGCCCGGGCCTGCGTTACCTCGACAAGAAGGCAGTCATGCTCGGCGGTGGTCTGCCGCACAGATTCTCCCTGAGTGATATGTTCCTGATAAAGGACAACCATCTCGCACTCGTGCCACTCGAGGAGGCAATTCGCCGGGCGCGGCGGTTCGGCCACTTCCACATCGTCGAGGTGGAGGTTAGCTCCGCGGAGGAGGCTCTGAGAGCAGCCGAGGCCGGCGCGGATATCGTGATGCTCGACAATATGAATCCGATCGAGGTGAAGAGAACTCTCGAGCAGCTCGAAGCCTCCGAATTACGGAAGAAGGTCTTGATAGAGGTATCCGGAGGTGTGACGGAGGAGAACCTGCTCGATTACGCCTCCCTCGATATCGATATGATCAGCATCGGCGCCCTGACACATTCGGTGAAAAATTTCGATGTGAACCTGGAGGTGACAGGCCGGATATAAAGGATATGAGGGAGATGCATCTCCTGCCGCCATCGCCATCGTTCCACTCTTTTATGTGTTAATTACCCACGCTCCTGTCATACCCTTCTGATTCGGATTGAACCCTGCATGCGAAGGACCTGTTGCGAGGAGATCCCGCCCTCGCTGCATCAGAACGTATTGAATCGAGAAAATACCCCTTTAGGAGCTTGTTTTCATTTTTTATGATATGTCCCCGGAATGGAGAGAGAGCCCAAAGAATTATTGCAGTTGGAGGATAATGTCACCTCAAAGGAAATGAGCGGGAAGGATGGAGGAGAGAGGAAGGATCCCGATATCGCTGGTGAAAGGGATGCGATCGACAGAGAGGACGAGAAGGATAAGTACTTCAGATTGCTCGTCAGGTATCTGAGAAAAGGGGATCTGAACAGCCGATGGCGGGCAGCAGAAGCGCTGGGCGAGCTGAGAGATCCCCGCGCTGTACCATTCCTCATTCAGGCATTGAAGGATCCCTTCGAGGATGTCCAGTGGATGGCGGTGCAGGCGCTCGGCAGGATCGGTGAACCCTCGGCGGTGGATGCACTGATCGAAGCACTCGGTTCAGAGAGCAAGTGGGTCAGGCAGGGGGCCGCATGGTCGCTGGGCAGGATCGGAGATGTGCGTGCAGTCGAACCGCTCGTTCGGGCGTTGAAGGACAGAAAAAGGGAAGTCCGAAAGAATGCAGCATGGGCACTCGGTCGGATCGGGGATTTCAGGGCGGTAGAACATCTCCAGGCAGCCCTCAAAGACGAGGAGCCGGTGGTCAGGGAGGAGGTATCCAGGGCGATTGCGCTCCTCGAACAGAAGAAGACGGGGTTGGTGGAGGCGGCGGAGAGCAGATGATCCTCCCCTGGTTCCGCGCTCGTTTATTCATCCATCATCTCCTTTATCCCGCAGTAAACGATCCCATCGAAGGGAGGGCATAGCCTTTTATCGGCAGATTCGAAATTTCTGACTTAGGAGGAGGTGCAATGCTCGAGCTCGGGATCGGAGAGATCTACCGCTGGATCCTCCTCCCGGTTCTCATATTTCTCGCACGCATATGCGATGTGAGTCTGGGGACCATCAGGGTGATCTTCGTCTCGAGGGGGTACCGTTACCTCGCACCTGCGCTCGGTTTCTTCGAGATCTCGATCTGGCTGCTAGCCATCGGCCAGATCATGAGGGACCTGAACAACGTCGCCACCTATTTTGCATACGCAGGCGGCTTCGCGATGGGGACGTTCGTCGGCATCACACTGGAGGACAAACTCTCCATCGGCAATGTGATGGTGAGGGTCATACTGAAGGAGGATGCCTCCAGGCTCATATCCAGGCTCAAGGAGGCATCCTATGGCCTTACCGTTGTGAACGCATCCGGTGCGAGAGGCCCCGTTCAGATGGTCTTCACCATCGTGGACCGCAGGATTCTTCCGGACACCATCAGGATGATAAAGGAGCATAATCCCCACGCCTTCTACACGGTCGAGGACGTGAGGCAGGTCTCAGAAAACGTGTACCCCGTGAGGAAACGCGGCATCCTGGAGAGGACACTGAAGATCGTCTCCTCGTTCAGGAAAGGAAAATGAGGGCGAATAAAGCATCAAAGGACGGAAAGATTCGACCTCCATTCTCGCTATCAATCGGTATCTGAATATCCCCTTTTCCTGAAATACCCTCGTCATCATGGACGCGGTCAATGAGAAGGATCGAAGGTATCGCCCTGGCAGTGGATCTCGCGATGTTCCCCTGCAATGCAGAGGGGGGATCCTGCTGGTAAGAGAGTCTGGAAAATTTCTTCAGCAGTTGCCCTCCGCGAAACATCGGAAATGGGATCGTGCATGGGCCAGGAGAGCGCCGGGGCAGGGGGACCGGAGGCCCGGGTCGCGGCCGTCCGTACTGTAAAAGAATTGGGATATACTTAACGTTTAATTCGATATCGAGTGAATAACCACGCCCGGATCAAGCTTGAACTCAACATCACCCATGAAATTTATACTGGGAGGGACAACGTGCTCCGCACCATCGGTCTGTCGGTGAATCGAATTCTTTTTATTGTTTTAAAGGCGCTCGAAGCGTCCAGACCGATATGACTCCAATCTTCTTCCAGCAGGCAGAGCAGATGGGTTCGTCGAAGAGGTATCGGGGCCGTCGTTTCGATCGTCATCACGTATGGGGTGCGGAATGCCACTCTGAACCCCATCGGTGGGTAAATACACCCACCGGGGAAGTTCGTACCGGAGGGCAGGCTGATGGGGTATTTATGCAACGGAAGCAGATCCCTTCTGAAGCCGATGAGAGGGAGTCGCCGCCGGATCGATCTGAAGGCCATTGCACGCAGGGCGATGGAGAGGTACGGTTTCCTGCCGGCCTTTCCGCCCGAGGTGCTCCACGAGGCCGAATTGCTGCGGGAGGATGTACAGGAGTTCAGTGGGGATACCCGCGACCTCCGCCCCCTGCTCTGGTCGTCCATCGACAATATCGATTCCGAGGATCTCGACCAGATCGAGTACTGCGAACAGTCGGAGAACGGCGGAGTTCGCGTGCTCGTAGCGATCGCGGATGTGGACCATTATGTGAAAAAGGGCACTGCCATCGACCGGCATGCGTTGGCGAATGGCACCTCGGTATATCTGGGCTTCGAGACCTTCCCCATGCTTCCCGACCGCCTCTCAAAGGGAGTGAGTTCACTTCTACCCCTGCAGGATCGGCATGCCATCGTCATTGAGTTTGCGGTGATGCAGGATGGCGAGCTGAACTTCGGTGGAATATACCCGGCGCTGGTCAGAAACAAAGCGAAACTCGTGTACGAGGAGATCGGGGAATGGCTGGAAGGTAAATCAGGCATCCCCGACGCGGTCCGCACCGTCCATGGGCTGGAAGAGCAGCTCCGGCTCCAGGCAGAAGTGGCAGAGATGCTGCGCCATCATAGAATGGCGCAGGGCGCGCTCGATCTGGAGACACTCGAACCTGTCCCTGTGGTCGAAGGAGGTGAGGTCCGTTCGCTCGTCCTTCAGGAGCAGAACACCGCACGCCGCATCATCGAGGAGCTGATGGTGGCCGCGAACAGGACGATGGTGCATTTCCTTGGTCAAGAACGGATCCCCATGCTCCAGAGGATTGTGAGGGTCCCGAAGAACTGGGCAGGCATAGTGGAGACCGCCGCCAGGTATGGATTCGGTTTGCCGGAGAGACCGGAAGCAAAGGCGCTCGCCAGGTTCCTGGATGAGAGAAGGAGGGCGGATCCCGAGCGGTTCCCTGATCTCTCCCTCGCCATTGTGAAACTGATGGGACCGGGGGAGTACGTCCCATTCGTTCCGGGAGAGATCCCGATCGGCCACTTCGCACTCCAGGTGAGGGAATATACCCACTCCACGGCACCGAACAGGCGCTATGTCGATATCGTGAACCAGAGGCTCATAAAGTCCCTCCTCGCCGGTACTCCCTTAACGTATTCCACAGAGGAACTCGACGAACTTGCGGCTCACCTGACCGATCGGGATAAATCTGCCGAAAAAGCAGCGAGGTTCGCGAGAAAGGTCGCTGCTGCCATCCTGCTTGAGGATCGCATCGGTGATGCCTTCGAGGGGATCGTCACGGGTGCGGCAGAAAAGGGTACATATACAAGGATTCTGGACCCTCCGGCGGAGGGCAGGGTGGTGGAGAACGAACGCGGTCTCAGAGTGGGGGACAGGATACTCGTAAGGCTGCTCAGGACATTGCCGGAAGAAGGATTCATCGACTTCGCATGCGTGAGGAAAGTTGAGAACCACGCCTCCGCCATTGAAATCGATCGCAGCGCCAGAAAGTGAAGGATATCCGGTCGATTGGGTCAGAGATGCGATCCGTACGGATCCTCTGTGATCATATTCCCCTGGGCAATGAATCGGGACCGGACACAATCGCCATACCTCATCAGAACCGTTATATAACACGCCAGAAATGCATCAGCAGGCCGGGTCCGGGTTCAAATCCTTTCCGAATCCGTACCGAAAGAACCCATGTCGTGGAGTAAAAATACAGCGGGGATTTCATGTTTTTTCAGAGAGTAAAACGAACCGACCTTCGATGATGAGATTATTCTTTTTTTGTTTGCTTTCGATCGATGAACGCTTCAGGGGGCTATGCCCATGGCGCCCCGCGGGCAATCCCTGTCCTCCTTCGGATCGTACCCCGGGCGATCCTCTGCACGCACCGAGACATGACTGATATGCTGGACGTTTGTCATCCTGAAACTGCATTGATATGGCGATATCATTCGATCCAGCCGCAATATCATGATCCATATCGTGAATCTAAAAATTCCGAATGTACTTCTGTTCCAGCTCGTGAAAGAAACCCGATGGATCGTTCAGTCTGGATTGGTTTATTCCGGGTGAGAGGAGGAGATGGCCGATTCGAGCTTCGATCGGCATTCTCTGCAGAGGAATATGGATTTTCGATCGAGCTGATCCCTGTTCTCGGGGGCGAACATGACGCACGAGATGTCCGGGCAGTGAGATAGCCCGAAGAGATGTCCGATCTCGTGCGCACCTTCTGTGGCAGTCCTCATGCATAGCGCATGGAGATCCGTCCTCCTCTGGTAGAACTCGTCCTGCATACGGGCAGTCGAGACGACCGCTGCTCCGAACGCCTCCTTCGCGAGGCCATAAACGAAATCAGAACCTTTTATGAAGAGGTCCTTTCCTGTGACCAGAAGCACGGGCTCACGGATCCGATGCCCTTTCTTATAAAGTTGGATCCGCTCCAGTATCTGGCCGGCATCGAACTGCTTTCGATGCCTGTTGAACCCGGTGAGCATGACCGGGCTCTCGTCCAGTTCGATATCCATCTGGAGGATGTCTGCGATCTCCTTCGCCACCGGTCTCCCCATTCCTTCCGCTGCGTCGACATCCCAAAATATTTTGACGAGCATTAACAGAACTTCTGTGATGCCCTACCATAAGCGTATTGAAGAATGCATCGCTCGTTATATCGCGAATCGCTATGCGAGAGTGGTGGAGGTGGGGATCGGGAGAAACATGGATGTGGCACGGAGGCTGATGGAGGCAGGAGTGCATGTCAGATGCACCGATATAGCCTTGCCTGAAGGCCACAGTGTCATCGAGTTGATAGAGGACGATATCTTCGAGCCGAGGGAGGAGATTTACCGTGGAGCCGAGCTCATATATGCGGTAAGGCCCGGTGTGGAGCTGGTCCCGCCCCTCATCGCGATCTCGAGTCTGGTGGATGCAGATCTGATTGTTTACCACCTTGGAAACGAGATCTTCGAGGACGGTGGCACTATCATCGACTGTGGTGTTACCCTGCACCTGTACCGCTCGAGGGCGTCCTCCTGAGAGGGGATTAAAAAAGGGTCGTCTGCTTCTGTCTCGCCTGCTTCCCGCGTCTCGTTCGCTTCTCCTCCTCCGCATCACCAACAGCCGATCCTGCCTTTGCACCTGCAACGACGGGCCCCCTCTCCGACATGCGCTTCATGATCTCTGTCGCCTTCTTCCTGTCATGGATGAACAGGTTCAGTTCCTCGGTATCGAGGGCGAATTCGAGGACGAATCGTTCCGGATCCGCCTCCACGAGGAGAGAGAGGGAGGTGAGGTACTCGTTCCTCAGTTCGTCGGGCGGTATGTGGAGCCTCTCGGAGAGCTTCTTCAGCAATGCATTTCTCAGTGCCTTCTGACGCCTCAGCGTGCTCATGCGATGCCAGCGCGGGGGCGGCATGATCCTCTCGTGTATGACTCTGCCTCCGGCGGCTGCCGAGACTCCCACGAGCGAAATTGCCTGTGCATATCGCCATAATGTATAGTACTGTCTCCTCAGCACCCGGCCTGTAAAAAGGTCCGCCTTCGAGAGTGCACGATAGCCGGCGGAGATCGCCTCCCCATCCTGAAGATGGGGAATTGAACCTTCGAGCCACTGCTGGATATCATCGGGGCTCTCTACGATATCCATCGCGGTCCTGAGCAGCTCTTCGTCCGGTTCGCTCCTGAATACCCTGCTCACGAGGTCGAATATCGTCGCACGTTCGTCCTTCATGGAGATCTCCAGATCCGCTTCGCTCACCTCCTTCTCGCCCATGGCGACCGCCGAAAGCATGGAGATCGCGGCCCGCACATCTCCTCCGGACGCCTCGGAGATCTCCTTCAGGATCTTTTCGCTGCACCTGACACCCTCTGAAGAACAGATGAACTTCAGGCGGGGCAGTATCGAGCGGGACTGCACCGCCCTGAAGACGATCGGTTCGCATTGCATACGAAGCTCCGACGGGACACCTTGAAGATTGTTTGCGATCAGTATGATCGGCTGTGCGCTTCGCCGGATGATTTCGAGCAACGCCTTTGCACCGCCCCTGTCTGCGGTTCCGTGGAGATTGTCGACCTCGTCAAGCAGTATAAGATGCCTCGCCGCGCCGCTTATCGAAGCCGTGGTGGAGGATGAACCGGCGACCTTTTCGAGCAGGGCCTTCGTGCGCTGATCCGAGGCATTCAGCTCCACTACCTCCCATTTCATATCCCTCGCCAGCGCATGGGCGCTCGAGGTCTTGCCAGTACCGGGCTTCCCGTACAGCAGCAGCGGTTTGCTTCGGGGAGTCCAGTTCCTGGCCCATGAGAGCATCTGGCCGAGGGTCTGGGTGTTGCCGATCACGTCCTTCAGGTGTTCCGGCCTGTATTTTTCTGCCCAATCCACAGAGAGAGATCCGCCCTTAATCAAATAAATTATCTCGGATGAGAACGGATGATTCTACAAGAGCGGTGGGGTTGTGAAGAACAATTGCTCCGTCGATTCCGTGGCGCGTGCAGTAAGGGAGTACGAAGGGGTGACGAGAAAGCACGCGATAGGTGCGATGATACGATCCCTCAAGATCGACTCACCTGATGTGATCGCGTCGTTCGGAGAGGATGCGGCCGTCATCAGAAATGGGGACCAGGCGCTCCTGCTCGCTGCCGACGGAATCTGGAGCCGCCTGATGGAGGCAGACCCGTGGTGGGCCGGTTATTGTGCGGTTCTCGTGAATGTCCATGACATTGCCGCGATGGGTGGTAGGCCGGTCGCCTGCGTCGATGTCCTCTCGTTCAATAACGAGGAGATCAGAGAGAAGGTCACCCAGGGTATGTCCCATGCCTCCGCGCAGTTCGGAGTTCCTGTCGTGGGGGGGCACCTCCATCCCGATACGCCATACAGTGTCATCGATGTCGCCATTCTGGGGGTGGCACGCCTCGACTCGGTGATTTTCAGCCATACGGCGAGGGAGGGGGATCGCATCGTGACCGCAGTTGACCTGGAGGGCAGGGTCCATCCATCCTGCATACTGAACTGGGACTCGGTGACGATGAAAACCGCAGAGGAGGTGCGCAGGCAGGTGCAGCTGATGCAGGATCTGGGAGAGTCTCACCTGGTCACCGCAGGGAAGGATATCAGCAATCCGGGTGTGATCGGGACCCTCGGCATGCTCCTCGAAACGAGCAGCAAGGGGGCGGTGATCGAACTGGATCGGATACCCAGGCCGAATCTGGAGAGGCAGGGGATACGGTTCGAGCACTGGGTCAGGATGTACCCGGGTATGGGTTTTGTACTGACTGCGAGAGAAGAGCATGTGGAAAGGGTGATAAAGTCGTTCGAAGAGGTGGGCATGACCGCTGCGGAGATCGGTTATGTGACAGACACAGGCAATCTCGATATTCGGCATGGAGAAGAACAGACATCGGTCTTCGACCTTCGCTCCGACGGCATCATGCGCCTCTTCATTGATCCCATCGTTCCTGTGGTATGAGAATCGGAATCGGTGTCGGGAGGGAATCCCGACGATTGATCTCCTGCCTCGTCTCCCTCCCCGAAGATCTGGTCCCTGTCCTCTATGGCAGGAGGGAATCTCTGCCCGATGCACCATCGAGGTGCGAGAGGGCGGTGCATAAGGAGCCCGAACATGCGCTGGCGCTGGATCTCGCGGAGGGCCAGATAGATGCAGCGGTGAGGGGTTCTCTTCCTGCGAACGAGGCCCTGAGGGCCCTGAAGTCAGCGATGGAGGTGGAAAGACTCGAAAGGGTCGCTCTCCTGGAGACCGGGAAGGGCAGGAAGTTCCTCCTCGCACCGGTGGGGGTGGACGAGGGCTGGACGGTAGCGGAGCGGATCTCCCTGGCCAAAAATGCGAGATCGTTGGCGACTGTAATAGGACTTCCGACCGAGGTGGGCATCCTCTCCGGTGGAAGACTCGGTGATATCGGCAGGCATCCGGCGGTGGACAGGACGCTCGGTGATGCCGAATTGATTGCCCGCCTCATCGGAGGGCGGCATTGCGAGATTCTCATCGAGGAAGCGGTCGAGTCCTGCGGTGTGGTCATCGCACCCGATGGAATTGCAGGAAACCTGATCTTCAGAACCCTGGTCCTCCTCGGGGGTGGCAGGGGTCATGGTGCGCCTGTGGTGAATATCCACAGAATATTTGTGGATACATCGCGCGCTTCTCCGGATTATTCCAATGCAATTTTACTCGCTGATTCGCTTGCAAAAAAACATAAAAAGGGAATAAATCGAACTGAATTATAAAATAATGTCAATCCTGCCTTATAATTTTTATCTGGATTATCTCGTTTTTCATGTAATTAGAAGGTCAGATGGGGCTCCAACCTGGAATAGAGAGCCAGAAAATCGAGATATATAGAGAAAGTTTATATACTCTCCGATACACCTTTTTTTGAGGTGGATTTGAATGGCAGACTTACCTATTGCTGCTGTTGTAAGAATAGCAAAGAAGAATGGAGCTGAACGCGTGGGCAGTGATGCTGCGGCTGCGCTCGTGGCAAAGGCTGAGGAGTACATAGCCAACCTGACAAAGGAGGCGAACAGACTGGCACAGCATGCGGGACGCAAGACGATCAAGGAAGAGGATGTCGACCTGGCGGCAAAGTCCGCCTGAACCTCTTCACTTTGTGGTTGGAACCTTTTTCCGTACTCCTTCTGACTGATCTGTGCCACCGATCCCTCGGCACATCCATACCTCGCCTGTGTTACACGGCCGTCTTTTCGAGACGCCGCTGAAAAGTTCCAAAGACCTCGAATTTTATCCCTTCAAGATTCGACGATCCATCAGGGTCTATTTTTTTCATATTTCTCAAAAGCACGTTTTTTTCACGATTTCGAACAAATAGTACAACCAAGAATCCTGGCATTACCATATCTCCTGTCATAAGCGATCGGAACAAGCGCGGTAATTAGATGCATGCATTTTTTCGATAAAGAATGCACCGTACCTCTTTCATATGCACATCAAATCCCGGAGATCGCCCGGGGCTCGATTCAGGAGGGATGGGGAATCGCTGTCCTCCTCAAAATCATTCCCAAATGAACTCCTTATTGAACAGAATCGACTGGAAGGGGCACTTTTTCTTTTTGCGAGGGAAATATGACCATTGATTCAATTTGTTCAGAAAGAGCCGTATCTCGATTTTCGAGTTAAGATCAACCGTATATCAATGGTTTTCATGGCGTCGAACGCGCAAGGAGATGCCGCTCCGGCATTCCGGTGTACTTGAACATTTTTATCCATCGGAAAAAATGGATATAAACGCCCTTCTCCATCGATCCCCTGGCCACTCACTCCATGCTGGAGATTCAGCCGATACTGCCTTTGGTGCTGGGTATGCCCCTGACTCTGCTCTTTGAGACCGCCAGGGAGAGAGCGATACCGAACGCCTTGAAGATCGCTTCGCACCGGTGGTGATCGTTCACCCCGCGGCTCCTGATGTGCGCGGTAATTCCGGCGTTGATGCAGAGGCTATAGAAGAAGTGCTCGATCATCTCCCTCGGAATCCCATCGATCGATGGGCCTGCAGGGGCGCCTTTGAAGACCAAAAAGCCCCTTCCGCCAAGATCGAGCGCCACGAGGGCACATGACTCATCCATGGGCACGATTGCATGTCCAAACCGTGCAATACCCTCTGCGTCTCCCAGTGCCTGCTTCAATGCAAGCCCAAGGACGATGCCCACATCCTCTACGAGGTGGTGTCGGTCCGATATCAAATCCCCGCTCGCCTCGATCTGAAGGTTCAGATGCCCATGCACAGCCATGGACGAGAGCATGTGATCCATGAACGGTATGCCGCTCCTCGCGTCGCACACACCCGCGCGGTCGAGGTTGATCCTCACCCTGACCTCTGTTTCGCGGGTCTTCCTCGAGATCTCCGCTTTCCGCATACTCATGACGCCACCCTGATCGCTTCAGAAAGGAGGATCTTACCGCTGTAGAGCGCCGATCCGAGGATGGCACCCCCCGCCCCCACCTCCCTGAGGAGGAGGAGGTCTTCGGTACTCGAAATGCCTCCCGCCGCTATGACAGGTATCCGTACCGCCCTCACGATCCTCTCCACCGGCTCCTTCCTTATCCCTTTCTGGAGCCCTTCCACGTCCACATTCGTATAGAGCAGTGCTCCTGCCCCCAGCGCTTCGTATCTGCGGGCCCAGTATATATAATCCCCCGCTTCTCTCTGCCATCCTTCCACTACGATCATGTCCCCCTTTGCATCCACACCGGCCATGATACGTTCCGGGCCGTAATCTCGTGACAGAGTGGCTATCACATCAGGCTCTCTCCTGGCCAGTGTACCAAGGATGATGCGGCTCACCCCTGTATCCAGCCATCCATGCGCATCCTCCATGCTCCTGATGCCCCCGCCCAGCTGGATCTCCACCCCCGACTCCTGAATCAGGCGGTGGATCAGTTCAATATTCGCCTTCGACTGACCGAATGCCCCATCGAGGTTGACGATATGGAGACCCGTCGCACCTTCCTCGATCCACCTCTGTGCCCACTCGAGCGGATCCCCGAAGGTGCTTGCCGTCTCCCTCTGCCCCTGCACCAGCTGGACACACCTGCCATTCATGATGTCCACAGCAGGATATATCCTGAAGCGTCTCACCTGATCATCCTCTCGATGGGCATCACGAGTATATCTCGCGCCCCGGCACGCTTCAGCTGCCCGATCAACTGATATATCCTCTCCTCCTCCACCACCACATGCACCGCCACCAGATCCTCGGATGAAGCGACCGGCATAACGGTCGGACCGGAGAGGCCGGGGAGTATACTCTTGATCTCCTCCACCTGATCCCTCCGGGCATTCATCATCAGGTAGCACTGGCCCCTCGCCCTCACCACGCTCTCGAGTGCGAGCCTTATCTCCTCCATCTTATCCTTCTTGTGGAGTAAGGACCCCTCGTTACCGATAAGAACGGTCACCGTATGCAGAATATGCGCCAGCACTCTGAGATTGTGGGTCTTCAGGGTGGTCCCGGAACTGGTCAGATCCACGATCGCGTCCGCAATTCCCAGCTGCGGCGTCACCTCGCATGCACCGCTCACCGGGACCAGTGTGGTCTCCACATGCTGCGAACTGAAATATGACGAGGCTATCGCAGGAAATTCGGTTGCCACCCTCGCATGCTGAAGGTCTTTCACTCCCCTGTACGGTGCGTTCTCCGGAACAGCGACGACGATGTGTGCCTCCCCGAGCCCCAGTTCGAGGAGCTCGATCACCCGCGCCTTCCTCTCCGCGATCATATCCCGACCTGTGATGCCCAGATCTGCAGCCCCGTTCTCCACATAGGAGGGGATGTCGATCGGCCTTGCAAAGAGGATCTCCACATGCGGGTCGAGCGTCCTTGCGACGAGCCTTCTTGAGTCACCATTGGAGATGTGCAGACCGCTCCTCTCCACCAGCTCCCTGACCGGCTGGGATATCCTCCCCTTGCTGGGGATCGCAAGTCTGACGATATCAGAACGTCCTGAGTTCTCCATTTATGACCATTCTCGTAATCTGCGTTACGTTCTCGAGGGATTCGTCGATGATCTCCTCGATATCGTTCCTGATCTCGTCTATCACTACACCCTCCTTCGGGATCACCTGTGCACTCGCGATGAGGGGTTTGTCGATGGGGTAGCCGATCCTCGAGAGGAATCTGATATATATCTCCTCGATCCCGTCGACCCTGCTCACGCAGTCCTGCGCCACCTTCGTGGAGAGGAGGTTGTATATCTTGCCGATGTGGTTGATCGGATTCTTACCGCTGGTCGCCTCCATGCTCATCGGCCTGTTCGGGGTGATGAGGCCGTTGCACCTGTTTCCACGTCCTACGGAACCATCGTCCCCCATCTCTGCGGATGAGCCGATCACCGTGAGATATACACAGCCCTTATCGATCAGATCGGCGGTATTTATCGCCACCTCCACCTTCCGGCTCGTGTAGCGCCCGGCCACACGCCCGATCTCTTCGGCGAGGAGAGACTTCATCTCCAGGTACTCCCGCAGGCTCTCGCAGTACCGGTCCACCATCGCGCATGCAACGGTCAGCGTGATGCGGTCCCTGTTCCGCAGACCCATAATCTTCACATCGGAACCGAAGATCGGATACTTCTTCCTCAGCACCCCGTCGATGTAATCGCTCGCGTTCTTCACGATCAGCTCGGTCTCGCTGAAGGGCGCATGGCCCACGCCGAAGGAGGTATCGTTCGCATTCGGGATGTTCTTCCCGCAGGACGTGAACACCTCTCTGAGGTCGGTGGACCCCCTGCCCAGACGGACGTCCACGACCACGTGCTCCTCCAGATCGATCTCCGGCAGCGCCTGCTTCAGATAGTTCCTCGCTGCCCTCAGTGCAACGGAATCCGTCGGGATGTCTATCCCGTTGAATTCCTTCGTCACCCTGCCGACCACGAGGACATAAATCGGCTTTGTGAACTTGCCTCCTCCGAAGGCAGGATGTGTCTCTCCCCCCACCACCTCTCCCTGATCTGTGTTGTGATGCAGGACCCCCCCGCATTCCTCGATATACACACGGCAGAGGGCGCGACTGACCGATTCGGCGATGCCATCGGCAAGACTGTCGGGATGACCGATCCCCTTCCTCTCCACGAGCTCGACATCCTGTCTCTCGACAGGGGTCTGTTTTATCGCCTCGACATTGATTACCCTTTTCATGCTGTCACTCTTTCACTCATCTGCTCTGCTGTCAGGTACAGAAGGAACAGTCAAAATTTAACAATTTGCTTTTCCGCATGGAAGAAAAACGATGAAGTCCCTGGCGGGATGCGCCTGATTATTTCTTCACCCTGATGTCGGACCTCATCGAGAGGGTGCATATGCCATCCCTGAATACCCTGACCACACCACCGCTCTCTGACACGGTGACCCCGACCGACGGTATCTCCTTCGTGATGGACGCGATCGCACGGTGCCTGCCTCCGAGACCTGCCGGCAGCATCGCCTGCTGGGTCTTCAGGTCGAGGTAGCGGCCTGCGGCAAGCACATAGCCATCCCGGCTGATGACAAACACACCGTCCAGCTGGGCGAACTCCTTGATGCTCTCCCAGTTCTCCCTGTTCCTGATGTCGCGGGAGGAGAGATCGTGCCCTTCGAATGGGTTGAGCACCGACTGCCTGGACCGGGAGAAGATCTGATCCCTGTCCCCTATGATGAACGCGGTCCCGATGCTCCTCCCCTCGCGCCCCTCGATCGCGATCTCCTGTGCGAGACGGAGTACGGCATACATCACATCGCGTGGAACGATATCCTCGTACTCCTTCATATTGATGAAGTTCTTTCCCTCCGCCATATCGTAGATGAGAATCGCATAGGGGAAGACACCCACCACGAGGCCGTCCTCCAGTCTTCGCGAGAGATAGAGCTGGATCGCCGCATCCAGCATGTGCTGCTCGCATACCTCCAGGATATCGGCCATCGTGAGATCCTTGAGTATGTCCAGCTGAAGTTCCTGGACCCAGACGATGGGTGTGGTGGAACTGATCTCCACCGGTCTGGTGAAGGAAACGATCGCCGCTGCCTTCAGTTCGGTGGCAACCTGGATGGCGGTACGCATCATCAGTTCATCGTTCATACGATTTCACGGATCAGCAGGGGAATCTCGGATGGTTTCGATGCGACCGGTACACCCATCTTCTCCAGGTTTTTCATCTTCGACGCCGCATCTCCTGTACCGCCCTCCACAATCGCACCGGCATGCCCCATCCTCTTCTCGGGCGGTGCCGTCCGACCGGCGATATAGGCGACCAGAGGAATATCGGTGCTTGCCGCCCCCTCCTCCTCCAGCGCACCGCCCACCTCACCGATCAGAACCACTGCCTCGGTCTCGCCGTCGGCCTCGAAACGGCCGAGGACATCGACGAAGGTCTGCCCGATGACAGGATCTCCGCCGATGCCCACGATGGTGGACTGGCCGATGCCTGCTCTGGTCAGTTCGTGCACCACCTCGTAGGTGAGTGTGCCGCTCCTGGAGACCACTCCCACATGCCCGCGCATGGCGAGATGTGCCGGTATGATCCCCAGTTTGCACTCTCCCGGCGAAAGGATGCCCGGGCAGTTCGGACCGACCACGGTGCAATCTTTGAGTCTCGCATAGGAGAGCGCCCTCATCGTGTCGTGCACTGGTATGTGCTCGGTGATCACGACGCACAGCTCCATGCCTGCATGTGCCGCCTCCATGATCGCATCGCCTGCTGCAGGGGCTGGAACGAAGCAGACACTCACGTTTGCATCGTGCTCTCTCACCGCATCCCTCACGCTCTCGTAGACGGGTACGCCGTGCACCTGCTGCCCGCCTTTCCCGGGTGCGACTCCTGCCACCACACCAACACCCCCGATCTCTTTTGCATAGGCGTTCATGAGGCCGATGTGGAAGGTGCCCTGTCTTCCTGTCGCGTTCTGAACGATGACACCGTCGTATCTGCCCGCATAGATCATTACCTCACCCCCACGGCGGCGTAGACCGCCTGCTCCATCGTGTCGAACATCCGGTACCCTTTCTCTGCGAGTATCCTCCTCCCCTCTTCCTCGTTCGTGCCGGCCAGGCGTACAAATATTTTCTGAGGCACATTCGCATCCAGGATGCCATGCGCCACCTCGTCGCAACGCGTGATGCCGCCCAGCAGGTTGACCAGAATCACCCTGACCGAGGGCATCCCTGCGACCAGGCGGACCGCATGCATCACCCGCTCCCTCTCGGCCCCTCCCCCCACATCGAGAAAGTTGGCCGCCCTTCCTCCTGCCTGTGCGATGAGATCGAGTGTCGCCATCGTGAGGCCGGCCCCGTTCCCGATCACGCCGATATCCCCCTCCAGCTCCACATAGGAGAACCCATGGCGCTCTGCCTCCTGTTCCCTCCGCGTGAGTGACCGGTTCACGCTGATACCCTGCCGCTGGAGGGCATTGTCGTCCACAATCAACTTTGCATCGGCCGCACAGAGGCCCCGAGGCGTGAGAACGAGGGGATTGATCTCTGCCAGCACGGCGTCCTTCTCCCTGAAGAGCCGGTAGAGGCGCGAGACGATGGACCCGATCTCCCTGGGCGCTCCTCTTGCCAGCTCCCTGATTGCGAAGGCAGGGACCTCCGAAAGAATCGGTGGTATGGCAATCCTCCTGATTTCATCCGGCCTCTCCGATGCGAGCGTTTCGATATCCACCCCTCCCTCGCTGGAGAAGAGCAGGAGTATCTCCCTGCTCGAACGGTCGATCGTGATGCTCAGGTAATATTCATGGAGGATCTCGAGTCTCTCTTCGATCAGGACTCTCTCCACCGGCACCCCCTTTATTGTTCTGTGGAACAGCGTTTCTGCCGTATCCGCCACGGAAAGAGGGTCGGCAAAGAGCACGCCCCCCTCCTTTCCTCGGCCGCCCACGTCCACCTGTGCCTTCAGCACCACATCGCCTTCGAGTGCGGAACAGATCTCCTCCGCCTTCTTCGGGTCTGTAATCACCCTGCCCTCCGGGACCGGAATCCCGTAACTTCGGAAGATATCCTTGGCCTCCCATTCCAGCAGCCTCATCCTTCACCTCCCATGATGATCAGTTCTCTGCCCCTCTTTAACGCCTTCAGATTGAGTTCTTCCGTCCCCTTTGGAACGCTTTCGAGGGTTGCCCTCTCGATCGCCCCTTCGCTCACAACGCCGGTCGCCCTCACGAGCGCCCCGAGCATCACGATGTTCGCCACGATCACCTTTCCCAGCTCCTTCTTCGCCACCGATGTGGCCGGAACCTCGAAGTATCTGCAACCCGGTCGGCTCTGCACGAGGTCGGAGTCGAGCACCATGACCGCACCGGCCTCCGCCTTTGCACCGTACCTCTCGAAGCCCTCCTGCGACATGATGAGGTAGATATCCGGCCGCCTGAGCTTCGGATAATGGATCGGCTCGTCATCGATGATCACGCCACCCATGGAGGCGCCGCCCCTCGCCTCTGGGCCATACACCTGTGTCTGAATCACATGCTTCAGGTCGTATATGGCGGCGGCCCTTCCCAGAATGACAGAGGAGAGGATGATCCCCTGCCCCCCGAATCCGCTCAGCAGGATCTCGTGCCTCATCCTCTCCTCCCCATCACCGGCCTGCTCCGCCTGACGAATTCCCCGATCACGATCGCATCCGGTGGGACTGGTTTGCCCTCCTTCAGGAGCCTGTCGGCCTTCTGCTTCAGCATGCTCCTCATCCTGAATATCTCCATGAACTCCTTCACGTCCCGCAATCGGTTCGCGCGACCATAACCCGTCGGGCACTGGGTCATCACCTCGATGAAGGAGAGGCCGGGTGTCTCGAGGCCTGCCTTCACCGCCGCCGTCAGCTCCTTCGTATGGTAGGGAGTCCACCGGGAGACATAATTGGCGCCGGCCGCCATGGCCAGTTCGCTCAGGTCGAAAGGCGTCTCCGTCGAGCCATAGGGC
This sequence comes from Methanomicrobiales archaeon, assembly GCA_029907705.1. GTDB lineage: Archaea > Halobacteriota > Methanomicrobia > Methanomicrobiales > JACTUA01 > JARYLJ01. The sequence goes on along the minus strand of JARYLJ010000008.1, from coordinate 38,536 downwards.
GTGGTGGAGCTCCTCGCCCCCACCGGCGTCGTGGGGCTCCCCTGCCCGCCGGTCATCCCGTAGATATAGTTGTTGACGCATACCACCGTCAGATCGATATTCCTCCTGCAGGCGTGGATGAAGTGGTTGCCCCCGATCGCGGCGAGATCACCATCGCCTGTGAAGAGTATCACGTTCAGCCTCGGTTCGGCCAGTTTCACGCCTGTGGCGAAGGCGAGCGCCCTTCCATGGGTGGTGTGAAGCGAATCGGTGCGGATATATCCGGGCGCCCGCGAGGAGCACCCTATGCCCGAGAGGAATACCACGTCATTCCTCCTCCAGCCCATGCTCGTCACCGCGCTGAGTGTGCAGTTGATGACCGTCCCGATCCCGCACCCGGCGCAGAATATCGAGGGTAGACGGTCGACCCTGTACCATTCGAGGAAGTTCATCTCTCCTCCATTGCGACCTTTGCCAGTTCTTCGGGCGAATGGAGGGCTCCCCCGAGTTTCGGGACGCTGATTACCGGCTGATCTACATGCCTCTCCAGCTCCCTCGCCATCTGGCCCATGTTCAGTTCTGGAAATATGAAGGTTTTGGCGTTCTCGAAGCGTCCAGGCGCCCATTCGGGAAATGGCCATGGCGTCTTCAGGCGGAGGTGTCCGAAGCCTTCCCCTGGGAAGTCATGGAGCACCTGCTGTACGGATCTCGACGGTGCACCGTACGACACGAAGACCACCTCCGCGTCCGGGTTGACGACATCGAACATGGCGATCTCCCTCCTCGCCCCCTCGACCTTCTGCACGAGCCTCTTCACGAGCCTCTCGTGCACCTCGGGGTTCGAGGTGGAGGGATATCCCCTCTCGTCGTGGGTAAGCCCCGTGACATGAACGAAGTGCCCATGTCCGAAGAGGGGGAAGTCGGGGACGAGGTCTTCGCGGGGTTCGAAGGGCTTTCTCCCCTCTTCCTCGAGTAGCCTCCTCTGAATGATCAAAACGCTGTCAGGCACCTCCATCGGCTCCCTCATGTGCCCCACGATCTCGTCGGCCATGAGAAATACGGGGATGCGGTAACGGTCTGCCATATTGAAGGCGTGCACCGTCATCTCGTACATCTCCTGAACGCCCGATGGAGAGAGTGCGATGATGCTGTAATCGCCATGGGAGCCGAATCTCGCCTGGAGCATATCCCCCTGCGATGCCATCGTGGGCTGGCCCGTGCTCGGCCCACCCCTCTGGATATCGACGATGACACACGGCGTCTCCGTCATCGCTGCATACCCGATATTTTCCATCATCAGGGACAATCCAGGACCGCTCGTAGCGGTCATCGCCCGCTTTCCTGTCCAGGAGGCCCCTATGACGGCGGCGATGCTGGCAATCTCGTCCTCCATCTGGATGAATGTCCCGCCCATCTTCGGCAGGCGTTCGGCCATGTGCTCCGCCACTTCCGTCGAAGGTGTGATCGGGTAACCGGCGAAGAACCGGCATCCCGCCGCGATCGCCCCTTCTGCACAGGCGATATTACCCTGGAGGAATCTGCGCATCGTCAATATTCGATCGCCACCTTCATGTGCTCGTACGGCTCCTCCCCGATCCAGTCGATCGCCTGATCCGGACATATCAGCTGGCAGAGTCCGCAGATCGTTCTGCCATACAGCTGCCTGAGCCGGCAGTTCGGGCATCTCTCCGGTCGATCCAGTTCCGGGACCACGATCCCCTTTCTATTTGGTTTTTTCCCCTCCCTGAAGATCTTGTAAGGGCAGACAAGCACACAGAGATTGCATCCTTTGCATCGATTCTCGTCGATTACAAGCCTCATGCAGGGAACGTCCTTCACCATTATTCGACCCCGGATGAATTTAATTATGTGTACTTAACACCGATCGAACAGCCCTTGACGCTCATTGCTTCCGCCGCCCACATCGATGCGGTGGCAGAAAGATCGCCGAATAGAGCGTTACGGCGCTCCAGGAAGATTCCGGGAGGGAAATTCAGCAGATCGCATCCTTTCCATACTCTCTCTCTGCAAAGGCCCTCTCCGCCGTTCGATGAACCTCGGCATAGAGGCTCCTCCCATGTGCATCGATGCCGACGACGAGCGGCAGCTCGTTCAATTCGATGATCCATATCGCCTCCGCCATTCCCAGGTCCTCCCAGATCACTCCCTTCAGACGCATCCTGGATGCCGCCAGTGCCGCACATCCGCCGGTGAACGCCAGATAAATACCCCTTCCCACGAGTGCCTGTGCGACATCAGCACCCATACCGCCCTTCCCGATGACGCCCCTTACTCCCGCCTCGATCAGGGGGGGAGTGAACGGGTCCAGCCTCGCACTGGTCGTCGGCCCTGCGGCGACGATCCTGCCCTCCTTCACCAAAGGACCGGAATGGTAGATGACGGCACCACGCGGATCGAATGGGATGCCTTCGGAGAGCATCCTCTCGTGCGCCCTGTCACGCGCCGTGAAGATCGTGCCGGAGAGCAGTATGCGATCCCCCGCATGGAGCCCGAGCACTCGTTCGTCCAGAGGGGTGTGCAGGATCAAAACGGACCCTCCACCACGACTCGTGCCCTCCTGCAGGCCCAGCACTGAACGTTCACCGCCACTGGCAGAGACGCCGTATGACAGTCCGCCCTCTTCACCTTCACGGCGAGTGCCGTCGTCTCCCCGCCCAGACCCATCGGACCGATCCCCAACCTGTTCACTGCATCGCAGAGCGCCCTTTCAAACGGATCCATATCTGTCACGGGTTCCAGGAGTGCCAACTTCGCCAGTGCTGCGACCCCCTCGAACGTGCTTCCGATGCCCACGCCCAGTATGACGGGCGGGCACGGTCTTCCGCCTGCGATCAGCATCGTCTCCACGACGAAATCCACAATCCTCTCTCTCTCCGCAGGCAGGAGCATCGCGATCCGCGATAGGTTCTCCGAACCCGCTCCCTTCGGGAATGCAGTGATGGAGAGGCAGTCCGCGGTGCTCACATGGATCAGCGGCATCCCCGCACCCACATTCTTTCCCCTGTTCTCTCTCGTGCACGGATCGACCACGTTGGGGCGGAGGGGTACGAGCTCGGTCGCCTCCTCGACACCCTTTCCGATGGCTTCGAGGATCTCGTTGCAGAAGGGGATCTGCGGAGGCAGGGTGAGGTAACAGACGGGAACGCCCGTATCCTGACAGATCGGGACTCGATTGCTCGCGGCGATCTCCACGTTATCCAGTATGTTCTTCAGCTCCTGCTGTGCCACAGGATCTCGTTCGCATTCCGCCGACCGCCTGATCGCTTCTCTCACATCGGGGGGGAGGACACACTCTGCCTCGGTGAACGCCGAAATTGTCGCTTTTTTTAATGCATCGCATATCTCGGCGAGGTGAGGGTGATACATGGTACAGAATGGTCCACCGTCTCTATTATCGTTTACCGTAATCTGGTGCCGGAGGCACCTGTCGAGCGGAAAAATGAGTATAGCCTTTGGATTCAGCTGACGACGATTCTGCAGGGAGAGGGCAGCTTGTGTGAACCGTGCTCCAGAGCATTCTTCACCCTGTCGACATACTGGGGGGTAGTGAAGACAGAGATCACCTTCTGGTGGGACTTTACTCTGGCCGCGGTACCTACAGGTTTCCCGAACGCAAGTCGCATCCCCTCGGAGACACGGTCTGCACCTGCACCTGTCGCCTGCTTATGCTCCCTCAGGACATGGTGCGGGTAGGTTCTGATCTTCAAGTAGAAGTTCGATCTTCCCACGTCCTTCATCAGCCACCGGTTGATCGATATACGGGCCGCCTCCAGTGCACTGTGCCTGATCTGGCAGTCCTCCAGAACCAAGAGTGAGATCTCCGTGGGAAACTGTGCCGTGAGATTGCCGATATCGAACTGAACCACCTTGCTTCCCGGAACCCCTCCCATGTACTCTCTCCTTGTATAGGCCTTCTTAGAGAGATTCCGATACATTCTACCGGGTTTTCTGACCATCGCTGAATCCTCCTCTGCTCCGCCGGCGAAGCTGCCGGCTTACATGCCATAATTAATGGAAAGCGGCATTATTTAACATTAATGGGGAGTTCCTATCTCCGACTCCTCGGTGATCTGCCTGAGCACGTATCTCCGGATCTCGACGAAAGATGGTTCCGTTCGTTCCCTCGGATGGTGATGTGGCACGGGGACGATCTCTTTTATCCGGCCGGGCCTCCGGGTGAGAATGACGATCCTGTCCGCCAGGTACACGGCCTCGTCCACGCTGTGGGTGACGAACAGCACGGTCTTCCTCGTCTTTTCCCATATCTGAAGGAGCTCCCGCTGCATTTTGTTCCTCGCCTGCGCATCGATGGCGCCGAATGGTTCGTCCATCAGGAGCACCTTCGGCTCTATGGCGAGCGCCCTCGCGACCGCCACACGCTGGCGCATGCCTCCGGATAGTTCGTACGGTTTGTTCGCCTCGAAGCCGCTCAGTCCCACGAGCTCGATGTATTTTCGTGCAATCCTGTGACGCTCCTCCTTCGGAAGCCCCCTCACCTCGAGACCGAATGCGACATTATCGAGGACCGATCGCCATGGAAAGAGTGAGTACTCCTGGAATATCATCGCCATAGAGGGATTGGGACCTTCGATGGTGGCACTATTCAGGCTTATCGTCCCTGAAGTGGGCCTCTCCAGACCGCCGATGATTCTGAGCAGTGTCGTCTTTCCGCAGCCTGAAGGGCCGAGAATGCAGACGAACTCCCCATCGGAGACCTCGAGGTTCAGAGGTCCCAGTGCCTCGATGGTGTTCCCGTCCTCGAGGGTGAAGCTCTTGGTCAGGTCGGTGATCCGCAGCTTCATTGGCTCACCTCTCCAGGCTCCTCCATCCAAACCAGACCTTCTCGCCCTGCTTGAATATCAGGTCGATCGCGATCCCGATCAGACCGATCACCACCATGCCTGCGATGATCACATTTACCTGACCGAAGTTGTAGGCATACATGATCAGGTACCCGAGGCCCGAGATGGTCCCCGGGAGCATCTCTGCTGCGACCACGGTCATCCACGCGATCCCGAATCCCAGGCGGAGGCCGGTCCATACGATGGGTGCGGCACCCGGAAGTATTACCTTCGTGAGGAGTCTGAATTCGCTCGTCCCGAGCGTCAGCGCGACCTCCATCCATGTCTTCTTCACGGACTTCACACCATCGATGGTGTTGATCAGTATGGGGAAGAAGGCACCGATGAATATGATAAAGACGATGGAGGTGAGCCCGATGCGGAACCATGCGAGGGCAAGCGGCACCCATGCGAGGGGTGGGATGGGGCGCAGCGCCTGGAGCGTCGTGTCCATCAGCTGATTCAGCCAGCGGTACCGTCCCATCGCGATGCCGCAGGGAATGCCTATGAGTGCTGCAACGAGAAAACCGAGCCCGACCCTCTGAACACTCCTCCAGGCATTGTACAGAAGGCTCCCAGTCCCGAGCAGGTCGTCTGCCGGGCGCATGAGCACCTCCACGATGGTGCCGAGTCTGGGGAGGATGAACGGATTCGAGATGAGGATGGCGGCCACCTCCCATCCTGCCATGATCATCAGCGGGACAACGATGCCAGTCCATCTCTTCATCTCTGTATCAGCCTTCCGCACAATTTTGTGGGCAATGGTAGATAAGTTAGTTTATTCGGGTTCAGGGGGATGCATGGGTCAGTTCTTCCGTTCCTATCCGCGATGCACACGGTAACGTTGACGATGAAGGAAGCATGGCTCCCCATCCGCCTTTTTGATTTCATGGGAGGCATACATCCATGCCCTCTCCGAAGACGCGCGTGCAAAGGCGCCGTCGTGATGCCTGCACATCTCTTCAGGAGAGGCCCAAAAATTAAAAATATTCGTTCCTTTGACCCCTCAGGAGACCTCCACCACCTTCACACCGCTCGACTCGAGGGAGTACCTGATCATCACATCCTGGATGGAGCCTTTGCCGGGTGCCGCAATCCGAAGGGGTTCGTTCTTCTGCGTTCTCTCCTCTGCCCAGCGGATGAACCCGGTCCAGTCAGAAGCAGGTGCATCCTTTGCGATCACGACCCCGGAACCCTCGGTATTCACGGCCATCAGTATGCTCACGGGCACTTTGCTGTCTATCGCACTGATCGCAGGCGGGTTGCCCACGAAGGCGAACTGGATCTGATCGGTGGCGGAGAGTTGCATCAGCTGAGGCCCGGCATCCCCGGCGACGAGACGGAATTCAGCGACCTTCTCCCCGTTCACATAGAGATCGACGATCTCGGGGCGGGTCTGCGCCGGATCTCTGGGCCTGAGGGAGATATTGTAGCTGGACTCGAAGAGATCCCATTTCTTGACCGCAACGAAGAGTGCGGCGTGATGATCGGACATGAGATACCCGATGCCGAGCTGTCTCTCTGCCTTTGGCGGAGTGGGGATGGTCCCGTTCGCAATCATCTCCATCGCACGGTGGTAGGGCCCGCTGTTGAAGAGGATCGCCCTCGACTCATTGTCCGTGGTGTTCGAGAGCCGGCCCTTGATGGTGCCCAGATCCCTCAGTGCATGAAGGAAATCGAGATTCCCTGCGATCCACTTCTCGCTGGGTTCGTTTACGAACCCGATGGTCGGAAGCGCCCTGTTCATCACCTCGACAGAGGAGACGCTCACCTCTCCGTAGGTGAAATTGCCCTTGCCCGCGAGCCAGTCCGCCACGACATCGGCCGCCTCTGCGGGGTGTTCGCGCACATACTGGGTCGCGAGGATCGTCAGCGCACCCAGTGCGTCCACCAGTTCAGGGCTCTTCTGTATCATGTCATTGTTCGCCGTGAGAACGCAGCACGGATGGCTCGTCCATCTCCCCTTCGGCGGCATGTCCTGCGAATAGACGAGGACCTTCCCGATCCCTGCCACAGGTCCGACCTCGACGAAGGGTTGCCATGCGATATAGCCATCGATCTGGTTCGTCGCCAGCATCATCGGCATGGGTCCGGTTCCTCTGGTGTATATCAGGTTCACCTGCGCCTGTTCCCTCTCTTCCATACAGCCGCTCACCGCAAGCAGGGCAATGACCGCCCCTGCCATGAGTAAGAACACAACCTCTCTTTTCATCAGTGAATCTCTGTGGCGCTATTATAAAAATTATACGATTATAATCAAAAATGTGTTCATTTGTATAATAATAGGCTTAAAATTATCTTATTGTATAATATATTGTTATTATTGTCCATTTTTGTGTATACAGATGTAAAATTTTATCGTCTGATTCATCCCTTCTGTACTCTCTATGGGAAGACTCGATCCGATCGATCGCCTGCTGCGGGCGGCGATGCTCAGCGACGAGGCATTCGTGGTTACCCTGAGCGAGATGCTCCGGAAAGAACTGCGCATGAGCATGAGCGAGCTCTCCAGGAGGAGTGGGATCGCCCAATCTACGCTCTACAAGATCCTCAAGGGAAGCCGCTCACCCAATATCGTGACGCTCAGAGCGATCTGCCGGGCGATCAGGGAGTTCACGAGGGCAGAGGAGGGGGAGTTCATTGCGATCATCGCCGCACGGCCAGTCCTCGAGGGCATTGTGGAGCGGGTGACAGAGGTGGACGGCCGGCAGGTGAAGGTGCGCGAGTACCCGGTCCAGACGCTGGAAGATGCCATAGTCTCGTCTGTCAGGGCGGAACGCGAGGGGGCTATCGGTATCGTCTGCGCCCCCATCGTGAGCGGAACGGTGGAGCGGCTTGTCTCCGTGCCGGTCGCAACGATCGTGCCCAGAGAGAGCCTCGTCAGGGCGATTGAACTCGCTGCCAGAAAAGGATGGCATTAATCAATTCATAGGGATGAGTATTCCGGGAGGGTGAGAGCTTGGAGAGGGACCATATCAGGGCGGGACGGCTTTCGGAGGATCGATCGGCAGATATCGCGTCTTTCCTGTCCTCCATGGATGCAGACAGATGGATCGCCGAGGCGGATCTGCTGGTGGATATCGCGCACGTAACGATGCTCGTGGAACGGGAGATCCTGGATAAAGAGGAGGCACAGGGAATGATGCGTATTCTGCTCGATTTTGTCGAGAAGGGGGTTCCGGCCGAGGCCTTCGATATCCGCTACGAGGATATCCATGCAGGCATAGAGGCCTGCCTGATCAGGGCGGCAGGCGAAGAGAGTGGCGGGAGGCTCCATATGGGCAGATCGCGGAACGACGAAGTGGCCACCTGCATCAGAATGCGCCTGAGGGAGGAGGTGATCGGGCTGATGGGCGAGCTGGCCGGGCTGAGGGACGTCCTGCTCGATCTGGCGGCCGTTCATCAGGAGACGATCATGCCCGGTTTCACGCATATGCAGCATGCACAGCCGACCACGCTCTCGCATCACCTCCTCGCCTTCGAGGCCGCATTCACCAGGGATTTCGAGCGTCTGAGGCATGCATTCAGCCGGATCAACCAGTCGCCACTCGGTGCGGCGGCCTTCGCCTCCACGGGTTTTCCGATCGATCGGGAGATGACGGCAAAACTTCTCGGTTTCGCCGGGGTGGAGGGGAATACGATGGATGCAGTCTCCGCCAGGGACTTCCTGCTCGAGGCGATTGCGGACTGCAGCATTCTGATGACGCATGCGAGCAGATGCTGCGAGGAGCTCATCGTCTGGTCTTCCGGTCTTGTCCAGTTCGTGGAACTCCCGGATGCATTCTGTTCAACGAGCTCCATCATGCCTCAGAAGAAGAATCCGGACACGGCCGAGATCATGCGCGGAAAGGCAGGGACGGTGTACGGATCACTCGTCGCTGCCCTCGCCACGATGAAGGGGCTGCCGATGAGTTACAACCGCGATCTGCAGGAGGTGACGCCGAACCTCTGGAAGGCGATCAGTGAGGCACGGAGTTCCATCAGGCTCCTTTCAGGGATGTATGCCGGTGCTAGGTTCAACCGGGAGCGCATGCGGGAGGAGTCGGGGAGGGGCTACTCCACCGCGACGGATCTGGCGGATTTCCTCGTCCGGGAGTACCGTATTCCCTTCAGGACTGCGCACACGATCGTGGGTCGTGCCGTGAAGAAAGGGGGGATCAATCTGATGATGCTCGAACGCGCAGCGCTGGAGGTCAAAGGGATCTCGCTCGTGGATATGGGCCTCACGGAGGATATGATCAGAAACGCACTCGACCCGGTGCACGCGGTGGCAATGAGGAGGGGTCCGGGCGGACCTTCGCCGGAGGCAGTCCGTTCATCGGTGAAGGAGAGGAGACGGCTGGTCAGAAGGGATATGGCGTGGCTCGAGGGCATCAGACACTCTCTCTCCGAAACGAAAGCATCTCTTTTGAGAAAGGCGAAGGAGATGCTGTCATGATGAGGGCGTTATCGGGGTCCCGCGTTCGGTGTCGTGTCGGGGATCAGGACCTCGAGGGCGTGTACATCACGGAGAGGGAGGGCAGAGCGGTGGTGAAGCTCTCGAGCGGCTACAACATCGGCATCGATATCGCACGGTTGGAGGTGATCGGTCCATCCCCCGAAACCGTGCTGCCATTGGCCAGAATCGAGCAGGATCCAGATTTGCCCGAATGCTCCATCATCTCCACGGGCGGAACGATCGCGAGCAGGATCGACTACAGGACGGGTGCGGTGACGAGCCAGTTCTCTGCCGAGGATATTCTGCGTGCGATCCCCGAGCTCACCTCCATCGCACGGTACAACGCCATACAGGTGAGCACCATCCTCTCGGAGAACATGAATATCGCGATATGGCAGCGGCTTGCGCATGCCATCCACGATGAGATTGAAAGGGGAGTGAGGGGTGTGATCGTGATGCACGGGACGGATACGATGGCGTTCACCGCCAGTGCGATCTCATTCATGGTCCCTGCCCCTGTCCCCATCGTATTCGTCGGTGCGCAGAGATCTGCCGACAGACCGAGCAGTGACAGCGCGATGAATGCCATATGCAGCGCCGTCGCCGCCGTGAGCGGACTGGGCGAAGTGTCCGTGGTGATGCACGATACCACCAGCGATGACCGGTGTGCGATACACAGGGCGACGAGGGTGAGGAAGATGCACACGTCCCGACGGGATGCATTTCAGAGCATCGGGATCCCGCCACTCGGATATGTCGAGTACCCCTCGCTGAAGATGACGCTCTCCAGCGGGGTGGTGAGGAGGGGGGAGAGGGCACTCTCGCTCCAAACCGAAATGGAGCCTCGATGCGCCCTTCTGCTCTTCGCCCCCGGGATGCCTCCGGATATACTGGAGGGCTACCATGGGATGAAGGGCCTGGTCATCAGCGGCACAGGTCTTGGTCATGTGGGGAGCGACTGGGTGCCGGTGATCAGGGAACTGATCGATGGTGGGACCCACGTGGTGATGACCTCCCAGTGCCTGCATGGGCGCGTATGCGACCGGGTCTATGACACGGGAAGGGACCTACTCGCCGCGGGGGTGATCGAGGGGGAGGATCTGCTGCCGGAGGTCGCCCTTGTGAAGCTCTCCTGGATCCTGGGGAGGGAAGAGGGCCCCGAAGAGGTCAGCCGCCTGATGCAGCAGAGTCTCCGTGGAGAGATCTGCCGGAGGTCGATCCATGGACTATGAGGCGATCGGTCTGAAGGCCGGGCTGGAGATACACCAGCAGCTGGACACTGAGGAGAAGCTCTTCTGCCATTGTCCGACGGTCCTGCGGGACATAAAGGAGAGAAACTCGGAGTTCCATCGTTTTCTGCGTGCGACCGTCTCGGAACTGGGGGAGATGGATCGTGCCGCCGAGGAGGAGATGATGGCGCAGCGGCGCTTCACCTACTATGCCTACGACACCACTTGCCTCGTCGAGGATGACGAGGAGCCACCTGCACCCCTGAACAACGAGGCGCTGGAGATCGCCCTCACCATCGCGAAGCTCTTCGGCATGACCCCGGTGGAGGAGGTCCATACGATGAGGAAGCTGGTGATCGACGGCTCCAATACCACCGGCTTCCAGAGGACCGCGCTGGTCGCGTTGCATGGCCGGCTACCCGGGGGGTGCAGGCTCGACTCGATCTGCCTGGAAGAGGAGGCCGCCCAGCGCGTCGACGATCGGACATTCTCTCTCGACAGGCTCGGCATCCCTCTCGTGGAGATCTCCACGGCGCCCTGTCTCCGCACACCGGAAGAGGTGCAGGAGGTGGCGGAGTATATCGGCATGGTGCTACGCTCCACCGGCAGGGTGAAGAGAGGGATAGGCACGATCAGACAGGACATCAACATCTCCATCAGGGGAGGGGCGAGGGTGGAGATCAAGGGCGTACAGGAGCTCGATCTGATCGCGGACGCGGTGAAGGGCGAGGTGAAGCGTCAGCTCGCGCTCCTTGCGATAAAGGACGAACTGCTCTCGCGGCGCGCTGCGGTGATGGAAGAATTCAGGGATGTGACGCCGCTTTTTTCAGAGACGGGCTCGAAGATACTGAAGAAGGCCCCATGCATACTCGCTGTCTTCCTGCAGGAGTTCGGAGGGCTCGTGGGCAGAGAGATACAGCCCGGCAGGCGCCTGGGAAGCGAGCTGGCAGATTATGCAAAAAAATGCGGCGTCGGCGGAATATTCCATACCGATGAGCTACCCGCCTATGGGATCAGCGAGGGCGAGATCTCGAGGTTGAGGGTGGAGCTGAGAGCCTCCGAAGGAGACTGCATCGTCCTCGTGGCAGGGGAGAGGGAGCGTGCGGAGTGCGCCGCCCGGCAGGTGATGAAGAGGGCGAAGCTCGCACTCGTTGGGATTCCGGAGGAGACGCGGAGGATGCTCGGCGAGGGGGAGAGCACCGCGTACCTACGTCCGCTGCCGGGAGCCGCGCGAATGTACCCAGAGACCGATGTCTTTCCGGTGCGGTTGACCCCTCCGGAATGGGAGGCCATCGAAGTTCCGGAACTCCTGTCAGTCAGAGCCGAACGTTTTGTCCGCGATCTGGGCCTCGATCCGGCAGTCGCCAGGCAGATCGCATACTCGGATAGGATCGGGCTCTTCGAGGCAGCGGTCTCAGAAGGTATCCGGCCATCCGTGGCCGCACGGACTCTCGCCTCGACCCTACGGGAGCTGAAGAGAGACGGCATAAAGGTCGACGGGATCGGAGATCGCGAGATCCTCGAATTATTCCGCATGGTCGAGTCAGGCAGATTGGCGAAGGAGGCGATACCCTCCGTCCTGAAGTCCATGGCAGGAGGAAAGAGTCTGGAGGATGCGATTCAGGAGGTCGCGCCGCCGATGACGGAGGAGGGTCTTGAAGCACTCATCGATCGAATCGTGAGGGAGAGGGAGAGTTTCGTGCGTGAACGCGGAAGGAGGGCCCTCGGTCCACTGATGGGCGTGGTGATGGCAGAGGCGAGGGGGAGGGTGGATGGAAAGGTGATTGCCTCGATGCTCGGCCGCGCCATCGATCGCATCACTGGAGGGGATGAGCGGCGGTTGAACACGGAGGGAAAGCGGATTGACGAGAACGCTTGACGAGAGGGACCAGCGGATCCTTCTGAAGCTCGCGCCCGAACTGAAGGAGATGATCTGCGCTGAATCCGGGCACGAGTTTCACTCGATACTCCCTCCCGTCTCGAACCATGTCGCCGAGGACGGAGAGGACTTCAGGAGGAGGATCGGGAGGCTCGATCCCCAGGAGCTCGAATACATCGCCGATCGGATCCTCGATGGCTCCGAACACCTCGGGTGTCTTCCAGAGGAGGACATGGAGAGTTTTGCATCTGCACTCGACGAGCTGGTATCGCACGAGAAGGCAGAGAGCGTCATGGAGCTCTACAGGCGCGGCGGCGCATGCAACGTCGGGGATCTGCAGTGATGCCGCAGCCATTCCCAGGGATGGCATCCATTCTTTTTTTCTGATCGGATGCGGTCTCCGGGGCATTGTAATGAGCGACTTGAAGCCGCCCAACGCGAACGCTCACGAGTACCTGAAATATGGCCATCGTCAGTAAGATATCATCCGGGAATAACCCCCCAGATCCAAAGATCCATCGGGGTCCGCATATCTCACTTTTTTTCGGGCACACTTTTTCTAATACAAGTTCGAACGGAGGCATATCCGGGAATTCTGGCGTCACGACATCGGACATGCCAATGCGACCAGATCGAACGTTGTGGTCGGATGCAATGCAGGTAGTGTCCGGATAACGAACGCAGCGCACCTCAGTCAAATTATCAAGTGCATTCAGGGATCATCCGGATTTCGATCCGAAGGAGAACGGAAACCGCACGCAGATGCGCCGGATCGGCGGTGGCGGATCAGGGCATCCCCCTGCTTGTGATGTTATATTTCCGTGTATGCAAGACTGCTGCCATAGAGAATATTCGAGGTTCAATCGGTCAGATGCTGTATCGAATATTTTTATTCGGGATTGCGATATGGGGGGTGATCGGTGACCATTCGCTCCCCCGGTCATGCCCATCGGCCGGTGACCGTGTGGCGATTTTTTTTCATATCGATCAAAAGGGGTATTGCAGCGGAAAAAATCTGGCAAATCTATTTATACGCAGCATTCAATTCTATTTAGGTGGAAAACCATGAGTGATGGCTTTATTTGCCGATAAGATTCGATTTTTTGACACCACCCTCAGAGATGGGGAGCAGACACCCGGTGTGTCACTCTCACCCGAAGAGAAACTGAGTATTGCCAGAAAACTTGCAGAGGTAGGCGTCGATGTCGTGGAGGTGGGTTCCGCTGCGGCATCAGAAGGCGAGAGGCAGGCGCTTCGATTGATCTCGGGCGCAGACATCGGGGTGGAGATCTGCACCTATGTCAGGGCGGTGAGGCAGGACATCGATTATGCAGCGGATGCCGGTGCCGATTCTGTGCATCTGGTCATTCCTGTGAGCGATCTGCACATCGAGAAGAAGATGAGGAAGACGAGGGGAGAGGTCTTCTCCATGGCGATGGAAGCAGTTACCCACGCCAAGGAGAGGGGTCTGATCGTGGAACTCTCGGGCGAGGATGCCTCCAGGGCAGATCAGGGTTTTGTGAGGCATGTCTTCAGGGAAGGGGTGCTCGCCGGTGCGGACCGGCTCTGTTTCTGCGATACCGTGGGACTCCTCACACCCGAGCGGGCGCTGGAGATCATCCCCCCGCTGGTACTCGCCCCCCTCTCGATACACTGCCACGACGATCTGGGCTTTGCGCTCGCGAACACGATTGCCGCCCTGAGGGCGGGCGCCACATGTGCGCATACGACGGTGAACGGTCTCGGTGAGAGGGCGGGCAACACCCCCTTCGAAGAACTGGTGATGAACCTCGAGATCCTTTATGGCATAAAGACCGGGATCGCGACGGGTGAACTCTACTCGCTCTCCAGCCTCGTCTCGCGCCTCTCAGGAGTGCCATTGCCCGTGAACAAGGCGATCGTGGGTGAGATGGCGTTCACCCACGAGAGCGGTATCCACGCTCACGGCGTACTGCGGGACGCGAGCACCTACGAGCCGGTCAAACCCGAGGTGGTGGGGAGGAGGCGGCGCATCGTGCTCGGGAAGCATTCAGGGGCCGCCTCCGTCGCAGCCGCACTCTCCGAGCGTGGATATCATCCGACCGACCCCCAGCTGAAGGAGATCGTGCAGAGGATCAAACAGCTCGGTGACGAGGGAAAGAGAGTGACGGACGAAGATCTCCTCGCCATCACGGAGACCGTGCTTCAGATGGAGACAGAACCGATCCTGAAGCTCAGGCAGTTCACGGTGGTGAGCGGGAACAGTGTGACACCGACAGCGTCTGTCACCCTCCAGATGAAGGGAGACGAGGTGACCGGTGCATCCATCGGTACAGGGCCGGTGGACGCGGCGATCGAGGCGCTGCGAAGGTCTGTCGCCGACGTGGCAGATATCAGGCTCGAGGAGTACCATGTGGATGCCATCACGGGTGGCACCGATGCACTGGTCGATGTAACGGTAAAATTAAGTAAAGATGGAAAGATATTAACCTCGCGTGGTGCCAGCACGGACATCATAAAGGCGAGTGTTGAGGCTGTGATCACGGGCATGAACCGCTTGCTGAGGGAAGAGGATGAAATCAGGCGCAAGGATCGTTGTTGAGAGCCTTCAGCGCGAAGGCGTGGATACCATATTCGGGTATCCCGGGGGTGTGGTCCTCCCCATCTATGACGAACTCTACGACTCTCCGATCCGTCATATACTGGTGAGGCACGAACAGGCAGCCGCACATGCGGCAGACGGATATGCAAGGGCAAGCGGCAGGGTAGGCGTATGTCTCGCCACATCGGGCCCCGGCGCATGCAACCTCGTCACAGGTATTGCCAATGCCTACATGGACTCGGTACCGATCGTGGCAATCACGGGCCAGGTGCCCACCTCCCTTCTGGGCAACGATGCCTTCCAGGAATCTGATATCACCGGCATCACGATGCCGATCACGAAGCACAACTACCTGGTGAAGAGGACATCGGAACTGGGCAGAATCGTGAGGGAGGCATTCTACATCGCGAGGACAGGGAGGCCTGGACCGGTTCTGATCGACATACCCAAGGATGTCTCGACCAACCAGGTCAGGGAGGAGGGTGCGATACCTGAGGAGATCACGCTGCGCGGGTTTCAGCCGACCTTCAAGGGCCATGCGAAACAGATTGCAAAGGCCGTGGAGCTGATCGAGGAGGCAGAGAGGCCTGTAATCTATGCAGGGGGGGGCATCATCTTCTCGGAGGCATCGGCGGAGCTTCTGGAGCTGGCGGAGCTCACGGGGATGCCGGTGACCACCACGCTGATGGGCCTCGGCGCGATACCCTGCGACCATCCGCTGAACCTGGGTATGCTCGGGATGCACGGGACTGAATATGCAAATTACGCCGTGACGGAGAGCGACCTCCTCCTCGCCGTCGGTGTCAGATTCGACGACAGGGTCACCGGAAAGGTCCAGTCCTTCGCCCCCCATGCGAGCATCATTCATATCGACATCGACCCGGCGGAGATCGGGAAGAACAGGAAGGTGGACGTCCCGATCGTGGGTGACGCAAAGACGGTGCTGAGGGTGATCATCAACCAGGTGAAGAAGGGGGCCCCGAAGGATGCGTGGCTCTCGAAGATCCGCGAATGGAAGGAGAGGCATTCGCTCCGATATGAGGAGGGCGATGGGTTGAAACCGCAGTACATCATCCAGCAGCTCTCCAGTCTCTTGAAGGGCGAGGGGATCATCGTTAGCGAGGTGGGCCAGAACCAGATGTGGACCGCGCAGTACTACTGCTTCAGGAGACCCCGTTCATGGCTTACCTCCGGTGGTCTGGGAACGATGGGCTACGGTTTCCCTGCCTCCATCGGCGCCCACTTCGCAAGGCCGGAGGAGATCGTATTCGATATCGCCGGTGACGGCTCCTTCCAGATGAACATCCAGGAGCTCGGCACCGTGGCACAGTACCGCATCCCGGTGAAGGTCGCCATCCTGAACAATATGTACCTGGGGATGGTCCGGCAGTGGCAGGAGCTCTTCTATAACAGGCGTTATTCATACACCGAGCTCCCGCCCATTGATTTCGCGAAGATCGCGGCCGCCTATGGCATCGATGGCATGTGCGTGGAGAGCAGGGAGGAAGTCGTCCCGGCCTTGAAGGCGGCGATAGAGACGGAGGGGCCTTTTATCATCGATTTCAGGATCGAGAGGGAGGAGAATGTCTTCCCGATGGTTCCTGCGGGAGCAGCGATCAACGAGATGCTCAGGGGGCAGCGGAGATGAGGGCGCACACCCTCTCAGTCCTCGTCGAGAACAAACCGGGCGTGCTCGCGAGGGTCGCCGGCCTCTTCAGGAGGAGGGGGTTCAACATAGAGAGCCTCGCGGTCGGTACCTGCGAGGAGCCGAACATGAGCCGCATGACCATCGTCGTCATCGGAGACGAATCCCAGCTCGAACAGGTGCAGAAGCAGCTGAACAAGCTTATCGATGTGGTGAAGGTATCGGACATCACGGAAACAGAGACCGTGGAGAGGGAGCTCGCGCTCATCAAGGTCAGCGCGGAACCGGGATCCACGAGGGCAGAGGTGATGCAGCTGGCGAATATCTTCAGGGCTCAGATCGTCGATGTGGGTGCAAAGACCGTCATCATGGAGGTGACCGGGGATACAACGAAGATCGATGCGCTGGAGAAACTCCTCAGGCAGTACGGCATCAAGGAGCTGATCAGGACAGGGAAGATCGCGCTGCAGAGGGGGGCGAAGATCGTAAAAAGTACGAAGGAGCGGGTCAGCGCCTGAAGACGATCAGGCGCCTCTCCAGATCGAGGAGGTAGTTCTTCGGGTTCTCCAGCAGATCGAGGGCGTTGATCTTCATGTCGATCAGCTCCGCGTAGGTGAAGAACGTCCCCTTCGTCTGGTTGTGCTTCTGCCAGGCGACCTGGATCCCATCCTCCTTTTTTATACTGGCAACGATCTCTTCCATACGGTTATATGGTATCCTGCGGGATTCATATAACCACCGCCCATCGGGGGAAGGGGCGCGAGGCAAAACGCTATCGGGGCGATCGGTAGAATCCTCCCTGCCCCGTGATCGATCCCACCCTGGCAGGGGGAGGCCATCGCAATAATTCCCCGGCTCTCCGGCGCGATACGGCAGACGCATCTTGATACCGATGGAATGCAGCCGCTTGGTCATCGATGCGGCAGAGAAACCGGATTGAAGAAAGGTCATTGTGGATGAGGGCTGGCACCGTCATCCGGATGCATGCGCTCTGAAGGCCTCGTATGCATCCCTTTCAAGCAGCGCATCCAGTATCACGAGAGCGGTCATCGCCTCCGCCACCGGGAGCACGCGAGGAACGATGCAGGGATCGTGACGGCCCTCGATGCGGATCTCGCGCTCTGCTCCATGGATATCGATCGTCTGCTGAGGGAGGGATATGGAAGGGGTGGGCTTCACCGCGATCCTGATGGTGATCTCATTCCCGTTGCTTATTCCTCCGAGAATGCCGCCTGCGTGATTGCTCGTGAAGCCGTCTTTACCCATCTGGTCGTTGTTCTCGCTGCCGTACAGAAGAGCGGCCCTGAAACCCTCCCCTATCTCCACTCCCTTCACCGCCCCGATCCCCATGAGCGCGTACGCGAGCCTTGCATCGAGTTTATCGAAGACCGGGTCTCCCAGACCAGCCGGACAGCCCTTCACCCGGATCTCCACCACCCCGCCGACCGAATCCCCGCGGTCGCGCGCCCTGACGATCTCCATCTCCATCGCATCCCGCGAGCTGGCTCCATGGATGCCCGAGACCCTTGCCTGGATGGTAATCCCCCTGATTCCGAGGCATTTCATCGCCACCGCACCTGCCGCGACCCTGGCGACCGTCTCCCTCCCCGAACTTCTTCCTCCGCCCCGGTGATCCCTCCACCCGTATCTCGCCAGATAGGTGTAATCCGCATGGCCCGGACGGAATACTTCCCTGAGATCCTCGTAATCCGAGGGTCGGATATCTTCATTCCATACGATCATCGCAATCGGCGCTCCCGTGGTGCGCCCTTCGAATACGCCTGAAAGGATCTCGACCCTGTCCGCCTCCCTTCTGAGCGAGACCAGATCGCTCGTACCGGGTCGCCTCCGGTCGAGGATTGGCTGAATATCGGATTCGTCCAGCGGTATTTTCGGGGGGCAGCCGTCGATCACCACACCTAAAGCCCTGCCGTGGCTCTCGCCGAAAGTGGTACACCTGAAACGTTTACCGAATGTGTTCATGTAAGATACTCCCTTACCGAATCGGGTGTCACTCTGATGCCGGTGAACAGGCGGAACTGCTCCACCGCCTGGTGCACGAACATCTCTGTACCTGCGATCGTTTCACAACCTTTTTTTCGCGCGATCCTGATCAGATGGGTATCGGGAGGGGTATAGACGAGGTCGAAGATGGTCATCCCCTTCCTCAGGCAATCGGGTTTCACAGGCGTTCGATCCTCCCCGTTCATTCCGACCGGTGTCGCGTTCACGATGACGCCGGCCGAAATCGACTCGAGATCGTCCAGGGAACCTGAGGAACAGCCGAGACGTGCAGCGAGCTCCTTTGCCCTTCCGATCGTCCGGTTCAGGATATGCACATCCATCCCCAGAGAGAGGGCGGCATATGCCGCAGCGGCCGCTGCTCCCCCTGCACCGATGACGACAGCGCGCTCGCCGCTGTGACCACGCAGGGGCTCTCTCACCCCCACCCAGTCGGTGTTGAAACCGTATCGCCTGCCGCCGCACTGGATGACCGTATTCACCGCTCCGATCTCCTCCGCCTCCCTGCTCACCTCGTCCAGATACCCGATCACCGCCTTCTTGAACGGGATCGTGACGGAGAGACCCCGCATGTCGAGCTCCCCGAAGCATTGCATGATCCTCGAAATCTCCGGGTCCTCCAGTCTGGTGTAGTGGTAGTTCAATGAGTACCGCTGGAAAAGATGCATATAGAGATGGGGGCTCTTGCTGTGCCTCACCGGATATCCTGCGATGGCGCAGAGTCTCACCGTCTGGCGTGGCGGCCGGAGCAACGCGGTTTCGAGCGCGTCCATCTCTGCCGGCGGCAGGCCCTGAAACACCCTGAAACGGAGTGCCCTCTCCCTCTCGGAGATCCCTGTGGAGCCTTCCATCGTTATCCTTCGGATACCATGGCAGATCTCCTCCACCGTCCCTTCGTCCGTGTTTATGCAGAAGTCCGCTGCCGAGAGGTAATGGATCTTCCTCCTCTCCAGCAATGCACTCACCTCCCCCTCGAACCCGAGATCGGTGAGCGGGGGCCGGTCGCTGTTCATTATCCGTTCTCTGATCGTCCTTTCGCTCGCATACAGAAGAAAGATATCTCCATGTGCACGGAGATGCTCTACGTTCTCGGGGTCCAGCACCACACCCCCGCCTGTGGCAATCACCCCTTCCTTATCCCTGAGAGCGCGTATCACCTCTCTCTCCCGCCTCCTGAAGTATGCCTCCCCCTCGTTTCGGAATATCTCTCCGATGCTCCTGTGCTCTCGCTCTTCGATCTCCTCATCGGTGTCGATGAATGGCAGGCGAAGCAAGGAGGCGAGCGCCCTTCCGACGGATGACTTCCCGGTGCCACGGTACCCGGTCAGCACGATCTTCACAGAAGCCCCGCCCCCTCCAGCACCCTCCAGAAACCGGGAAATGACTTGCTGACGCATTCCGCATTTCTGATCATGAATCCTCCTGTACCCAGACCCAGAATTGTGGCACTCATCGCCGTCCGGTGATCTCCTTTCGGGTCGATCTCGGCGCCATGGAGCTTCGAGGGCCATATAGTGAGCGAATCCTCGTCTGCCTTCACAGAAGCTCCGGCACGCACGAGCACATCCGTTATCGCCTCGACCCGGTCGCTCTCCTTCCACCTGAGGTGCCTGATGCCCCTGATGGTGGAGGGGGTAGTGGCGAACGCCGCCACCATACTGAGCGTCTGTACCGCATCAGGCGCATCTGACATATCGATCTCTATCCCATCCAGAGTACCCGAACTCTCGAGGACCACTCCCTCCGGCCCACTCGAGATTCGGCAGCCCATCCGTTCGAATGCGCCGAGCAGGATCGCATCTGCCTGTCTCGATTCGGGGAGCAGGTTCCTCACCCTTACCCGGCCGCCACAGACCGCTCCGATGGCGAGGAAATAACCGGCAGAGGAGTAATCTCCTTCGACCCTGTATTCTCTCCCCCTGTAGTTCCTCCCCGACCTCACGCCAAATACAGAGTAGCCCTCCCGCTGCACATCGGCACCGAAGAGGCGCATGATCTCGAGGGTGACATCGATGTAGGGGCGGGAGACGATCCTCCCCTCGCAGGTGAGTGTCACATCCCTTCTCGCGCACGGCGCGACGAGGAGAATCGCAGAGATGTACTGGCTGCTCTCAGACGCAGAAATCACCGCCGTGCCGCCTTCGAGGGAGCCTGAAATCCTCAATGGGGCATACCCCTCCCTCTCCAGCCATACCACCTCCCCGCCGAGCATCCCGAGCGCCTTCGCGAGAGGTCCCAGAGGCCTCTCCCTCAACCTGCGGCTGCCGGTGATGGTCACATGACCGCGGCCGAGCAGCGCGAGGGCGGAGAAGAATCTCATGCTCGTGCCCGAATCCCTCATGTCCAGTACGCAGCCCCTTTCGCAGTTCAGGGCACCTCCGCACCCATCGATGGCGAACCCCTCGCTATTCCTTTCGATCACGACACCCATCTCCTTCAGGGAAGCCACCGTCACCATGATGTCGTCTGAAAGGAGGGGTCCATGAATGAGGGAATCACCGTCCGCGAGGGATGATGCGATGAGCGCCCGGTGCGTGTGGCTCTTCGAGGGGGGGGCGATGAACTCCGCATCGATCCCCTCCTTCTTCTTTATCTCGATCTCCATTCCTGCGGGTTCACCTCCGCGTAGCAGCCCAGCTCCTTCATGACCGCGAGTGATCTCAGCTCCTTCATCGCCTCCTCCATCCCTTCACCAATGTTGAAGTCCACGAAGAAGATGTAACTGCCCATACCCCTCTTCGAGGGTCGCGATTCGATCCTGGTCAGGTTGATACCCCGCTTCGCGTAGACGCCAAGGAGGTCGTGGAGGAGACCGACCCTGTCGATCTTTGGATCGATGATCACGCTGCACTTCGCCTTCTTTCCCTCTATTTCCGGATTTCGGGATATCAGGATGAATCTGGTGATATTGTTCGGGCTGTTCTGTATCTCGTAACGCTGTATGGGGATGCTGTAGCGCTCTGCGGCCACCGATGAGAGGACTGCACCTGCGAAGGGTGTGCGCAGGGCGGCGATGGCGCTCTCCGCATTGCTCCTCGTATGCACCACCTCCACGCCGGATGCATCGAGAAATTCACTGCACTGTTCGTGTGTCTGGGGGTGTGCATAGATCATCCGGATCTCCCCGAAGGGAAGACGGGACCCGAGGTGGTGACGAATCTTCCTGAAGAGCTCACCCACGATATATACGTCGAACATCTGGAGCGCGTCCATCGTGGCGCCTACGCCTCCCGCCTCGCTGTTCTCCAGTGGCACGAGGCCGATGCAGCCCTCCTGCTCCACCCGTGCAAAGACCGCACGGATCGTGGGGAGCAGAAGGATCTCATTCTCGCCGAACTCCTGCGCAAGCTCGTGACTGAAGGTCCCCTCAGGCCCAAGTGTCGCAATCCTCATACTCCACCATGAACCGAATGATCCGATCGGTCTCTTTCGAGGCCTCTGGAACGAATTCAGAAAATACCTCCGCATTCTCTCCGAAGAGGCGCATGAATCGCCCGCTCTCCTCGCTCTTCACCGCCTCCTCCAGCCGTTCTGCCGCCCGCCTGAACGTTTCGATGGCGTTTCTGCCATGCGGGTTCATCCTCATGATATCGCAGTAGAGCGCCGGGTCCTGACCCAGCAGTCTGCCGATCAACCCGAGCTCGAGGCGGTATACCGGACTCATGAAGTTTCTGGCTCTGGAGAGATCGGTGCCGAAGAGGCGCATGGATTCAGCGAGCGAAAGAGTGGCCGCATGGGTCAGCACCTGCACCACCGCCATCATCCGGTCGTGCTCCTCGGGGGTGGCGAAGGTGATCCGGGCTCCCTGGTCGGTGAAGACGCGGAGCAGTCGATTACAGAGATCGCCTGCGCACCTCGCCGGCGTTGCGGCGATCGTCTGCCCTTTCAGCGATTCAACCGTGGGGCCGAACATGGGGTGGAGTCCCAGCACCTGCGCCTTCGATTCCAGCATGGCCCTGACCGGTTCCGTCTTCAGGGAGGTGAGGTCGCACAGGAGCTGATCGCTCCCGAGGAGGGGCGCGATCTCCCTAATCACAACCACCGTCTCCCTTATCGGAACCGATATCATGACGATCTCGCTCTCTCCAATACATTCCTCCTTCCTCGTCTTTGTCGTCCTCCCCGCAGGGACGACATCCCAGCCGGCACAATCAAAGACCCTTGAAAAGAGCCTCCCCATTCTGCCGGTTCCGCCGATGATGCAGACCTGCACTCTATCACTTCTCGATGATGCTCTCTCTCACCTGTATACCGAAATGCCTTCCCGGACTCGAGCTGCAGCCGAGGATACGATCTCCCGCCTTCAGCGCAACGACAGAGACAGGCACTCCTTCCGCAGATACGAGGCGAATGGTCTCTGCATTCTGGACGATAAGGCTCGCTGATCCATGAATGCCGTCCGCCTT
Source organism: Methanomicrobiales archaeon (assembly GCA_029907705.1). Classification (GTDB taxonomy): domain Archaea; phylum Halobacteriota; class Methanomicrobia; order Methanomicrobiales; family JACTUA01; genus JARYLJ01. The sequence goes on along the minus strand of JARYLJ010000008.1, from coordinate 15,495 downwards.
TATATGGATGAGCGGTCTGCGCTCTATCTTCACCCGTCCGACGATCGCCTCTCTGCCTCGGCCCTCCCTGTCGACCACCAGCACATCGCTGCCTGCCTTCAGCTCTGATAGATACGAGGTCCGACCCGAGGGTGTCAGGCAGTATGCATGGACGCCCCCCGCATTTACACGGAAGGGCCTCGGCTCCACGTAGGGGTTCACGAGCGTCTCCGCGTGCACGAGGAGGAAACCGGATGAGGTATCCCCCACCAGCATCCCCTCTCCATCGGCCATCATATGGCAGGTATCCACGCAGACCCGATCCCCCATACCCACATTCTTTATCTCTTTTATCTCGAACTCCTCCAGATCCACATGAAGCGACTCCTCCTGCAGCAGGGAGGCAGTCCTACGGATCTCCGAGGGATCCTTCGTCTCGAGCAGGACGCCATGTACGCCTTTCTCGAGCACCGAGAGGACGACCCTCGCCTCATCTGCATCCCTCACTCTTGCGACGATCCTGTCAGATCTGGCGACGAGATTCTCCAGCGGGATGATCTTCCAGTTGGAGGTGGAGACGATCACCGGGCCCCTCTCCGAGAGTGCAACCGCCCGGGCCTCGCTCTCCCCGTCCATGACCTCGACCTCGAATATATCCCTGCCCGGCACCAGATCCCCATCAGGCGATATCACCATCACCCTGCCCAGCTCGTGCACTTTTGCCGCGTCCTCGGCGATGATCGCATCCGCACCGCTCTCGATCGCGGCGGTGACGAGCCTCTTGTCCCAGGGCCGGATATCCACCCAGAAGGATTTCATCACTTCATCCCCAGTGCGTGTTCGGGATCGACCCCGTAATGCACCACATGGCAGATGGAACGGACGAACTGCCGGGGGTTATCTCTCTGGAATGCATTCCGCCCCATGCAGACCCCCGCTGCACCTGCATCGATCGCGTCCCTTATGGCGACGAGCGTCTCCTCGTCACCGGCCTTCTCGCCCCCGGCGATGAGCACAGGGACCGAGCAGGCCTTCACGATCTTCGCAAAACTCTCCTTATTGCCGGTGTAATTGGTCTTTATGAGATCGGCGCCCAGCTCCTCGGCGACCCGGACGCAGTGCCCGACCGCCTGTGGCGAGGTTCCACTGATATCCTTTCCCTTCGGGTAGATCATGATGAGCAGCGGCATACCCCACCGGTTGCAGTCCCTCACGATCGCACCGGCCGATTCGATCATCTTCGATTCGTTCGGAGCTCCCAGGTTCACATGGATGGAGACCGCATCGGCACCTATCGCCACCGCCTCCTCCACCGAGCAGACGATCACCTTATCATTGGGGTCGGGATTCAGGGACGTACTCCCCGAGAGGTGCACGATCAGCCCGATATCCCGTCCGGACTTCCTGTGTCCGCTCTTCACCATCCCCTTGTGAAGGATGATCGCATTCGCACCGCCCTCGCTCACCTCTGAGATGATCTCCGTCATGTTCGTCAGCCCCTGGATCTGACCGAGTGTGAACCCATGGTCCATCGGGATGATCACAGTCCTCTTCGTATTTCTGTCGATGATACGCTCAAGCCTGATCTCCTTTCCAATCATATCCATCACTCCCTGAGAAACCTCAATGCATCTTCTGCGGTCTTTCCGTCATGCACGATCAGGGACGCCGCCTGCACGAACCGGGTGGGGTTCCTGTGCTGGAAGGCGTTCCTTCCGATGGAGATGCCAGCTGCACCTCCCTGCATCGCCCCCTCGATCAGCTCGAAGGTTGCCCTGTCGTCCGTCTTGCTCCCCCCTGCCACGACCACGGGCACCTGGCAGCCCCTGGTCACCTCGCGGAAGCTGTCGGGATCCCCGGTATAGACCGTCTTCACGATATCAGCACCGATTTCAGATGCGACCCTCGCCGCATGCTTCACGTGGTCCACATTCCGTTCGTCCGCGATCTTCCTACCCCTCGGGTACATCATTGCGAGGAGCGGCATCCCCCATTCCATGCATTCTATCGCGATTCTGCCCAGATCCGAGAGCATTTGTGCCTCAGACTCGGCACCGAGGTTCACATGGATGGATACGCCGTCGGCACCCATCTTCAGTGCATTCGTCACCGTATTCACGATCACCTTCTCGTTCGGATCGGGGCCCATGGATGTGCTGGCCGAGAGATGGAGGATCAGGCCAATGTCGCGTCCGCTCTTCCTGTGACCATGAAGGGCCAGCCCCATATGCCCGATGACCGCATTCGCCCCTCCATCTGCAACCGCATTCACCGCGGTACTCAGATCAATCAATCCCGCGATGGGGCCGTTCGTCACCCCATGATCCATGGGTACAATGATCGTCTTTCTCGTGTTCCGATCGATGATCCGTTCCAGTCTGATTTCTTTTCCTCTCACAGTTCTCACTCACTCCCCTGCGTGAGAGAGCGTCTAATACCAATAGCCAAAAAACATGCAATAGGGGGCCAGAATAGAACCTGAAGTTCCGATAAAGCCCTCGAAAAATGGTACCGGCCGCTCTTCTGCTATGGGTGCATGCTGCCCGCTACTTCTGATAAAGCCCCTCACCGGGGAAAAGGCATCCACCCTGCATTGTGTCTATATAGGTCAGGGGAGTATTTATACCTTTCAAGACAGGGCCAATAAAAATGACTGGATATGGGAGATGACCAGGAGATGGATTTCGTATCGATGTAAAATCGAGGGATCAACGATCATCCGACCAGTCCGAAGACCTGCTCCATATCCTTCGACTCCCCATCCCGGATAAAACAAATTAGACCGATTTAAATACTTTGTGATTCAGTCTCTTCTCTGTAAGGAGGAGTGACTATGGGAATTATGCAGGAGTTCAAGGAATTTGCCATGAGGGGCAATGTCGTCGATCTGGCGATCGGTATCATCATCGGTGCCGCCTTCGGAAAGATCGTGACATCCCTCGTGAACGATGTGATCATGCCCCCGATCGGGCTGCTGCTCGGGGATATCGATTTCGCAAATCTGTTCATCGATCTGACAGGAAAAGGCGGTTTTACCAGTCTGTCTGAAGCGAGGGCGGCGGGCGCCCCCGTCATCGCATACGGTGCATTCATCAACACGATCATCGACTTCCTCATTGTTGCATTCGTCATATTCCTCGTCATCAGGCAGATGAACAAGATGAAGAAGGAGGAGGTGAAGAAACCTGCACCTCCGCCGGCTCCGAGCAAGGAGGAGCAGCTCCTCACTGAGATCAGGGACCTGCTGAAGCCTAAGAAGTGATACCGTCATACATCTTTTTTCCTTTATCGAGCAGAAAAGAACCTGCGAAGGGCATAAGAGCAGCAGAGGCGATCTGTGGTTCATCTCGTTTTTATGGCCCATCCAATAATCGCCACGAATCCTCGCAGGAGATCGTTCTATATGGCAGACTTTCGGGGTGCAGCATCTGCCATCTCTTGTGGATAGAAAGTGAAATTTCCTCGTTCAACGACAGAAGGCGTGGTGGCATATCATGTAGAGAGAACCGGCATTAAAATCGATGTGGCCGCCTTCACGTATCAATCCTGGATGAACTTCTGGGATATACGGGTATCAATACGCCAGGACACGATGGTTTTGCCGAAAATGCCGGTTTCTAAAGTGCACCGATCGATCCTTCGTTCTCAGGATCAGCCGCACACTGATGGTTCTTAATTTTTCAAACGCTCCAAAGACTCCTCTTTCGCCCTCACATGCGATTCTCCGTTCTATTCGGATGGAACTTCGTGCGATCCCCTGCATACATTGAGAATATGATATGGAGTGAAACGCGTTCGTTATCCTTATACTGCATACATAAGGCCATGGCGTTCGATCCGGTCGCGATATCGTGAGCGATACGGTAAATCCCGAACTCTCGGATGTACTTCCACTCCAAATAAGGAAATCGCCATTTACCTGGATGGCCTGCATATAAAATGTAAAAAGATGATGCCGTTTTCCATCGCCTCAAAGCGAGGGCCCGAGGATTCAGCTCACGATGCGCATTTCGATGTTCACCGCAGCTTAATGCTCGAAAGTGCAGGAATATAGTAGTTTCTCACATAATCCTTCATCATCCGCCTCGCAGAGAACCTGGGGGAGATGCTCGCCATCGCCTGCTTCATCTTCTTTATCCAGAGGTGAGGGATCCCGTCCTCTGACACATTATAGTACAGAGGGATGATCTCTCTTTCGAGCAGGTCGTACAGAGATTCCGCCTCGCTCTTTCCACCCCTCTCCTTCTCTCCATCCGCAATCACCCAACCATTCTCTCCGTCATACCCCTCCAGCCACCAGCCGGTGGGGACGCTCAAATGCAGCACCCCATTCATTCCTGCTTTCATCCCGCTCGTCCCGGATGCCTCCAGTTCGCGGACGGGGGTATTCAGCCAGACATCGACGCCGTGAACAAGGTACTGCGCGATCTGTTCTCCGTAATCCTCGACGAATGCAATCCGCCCGCCGAAATCCGGTCGCTCTGCATACTGGTAGATCCTCTGGATGATCCTCTTGCCCTCCTGGTCGTCCGGGTGCGCCTTGCCGGCAAAGATGATCTGTATCGGTCTCCACCTGCTGTTCAGCATCCGCTTCAGTCGTTCGAGGTCGCTGAAGATGAGATCGGCCCTCTTGTAGGAGGTGAAGCGCCTTGCGAATCCGATGGTGAGTGCGTTCGGGTCGAGAAGGATTCCGCCTGCCACGATGTTCATCGGATCCGCCCTTCTCTCGGTCCACCTCCAGCGTTTGTATTCCCTGATTCTATTGAACAGCTGCCTCTTCAGAGACTGATGGATCAGCCAGAGATCCTTCTCCGGTATCTCCTTCACGAGCTCCCACATGAGGGGGCTGTCGTGGTATTCGATCCAGCATGGATGGAACCGGCCGATATAACCCTCCAGCAGGTATTCGATATGGGACGCAAGCCACGTGGGGAGGTGGACACCATTGTCCACATGGCCTATCGGCACATCGGCCTCTGAATTTACCGAAAAGAGGGGCCTCCACATCCTCCTGGTTACGTGTGCATGCTCCCTGCTGACCGCATTCCTGAAATCGCAGAGTCTCATCGCCAGTGCGGTCATATTGAACACATCCCTGTTCATCGGATCCGCGCCGAGCTTCAGAAAATCCTGACGATCCAGGCCGAGCTGGGGGTAATAATCGGAGAAAAACCTCTCGACCAGCGATGAAGGGAACCGGTCATGTCCTGCCTGAACGGGTGTATGCGTGGTGAAGATACTCGTCCTCCTCACCTCCTGGAGCACCTTCTCCGGCGGTTCTCCCTCTCCAACCTGCCTCCTGATCCGCTCGAGGAGCGCAAATGCCGTGTGCCCTTCGTTCAGGTGGAGGATCGAAGGCTCCAGCCCGAGACGGTGGAGCATCATGCAACCCCCCGCACCGAGCACAAATTCCTGCTTAAGGCGCCATTCGGTATCGCCTGTGTAGAGGCGGAGGAATATTGAACGGTTGGAGGGATCGTTCTGCGCGATATCCGTGTCCATCAGATATAGAGGGACCCTGCCGACTGCCACCTTCCACACCGCCACATGAATCGGCGGATTGATAAAAGGTATTTTGAAGATCACCTGCTCGGTACCATCCACGGGTACCCTGGTCACCGGTGCTGCTTCACGATCGAGCGTCTCCGTCACATCCTCCTGCCACCCATCTGCCCGGATATGCTGATGCAGATATCCCTGTCCGTACATGAAGCCGGCCGCCATCATTGGGACGCCGAGATCGCTGCTCTCCTTCAGGTGGTCCCCTGCCAGAAACCCGAGGCCGCCTGCATAGAACGGAAGCGAGTGGTGCAACCCATATTCGGCTGAGAAGTATGCGATATGGTATTTTTTTCCACCTTTGTACTCCTCCGAGAACCAGGTGCCTCCGGAATGGAGGTATCGCGTGAACCTCTCTATCACACTGTCGTAGTGTCGGAGGTACTGAGGACTCTCAGCCTTCGCGTTCAGCAGTTCTTCCGGGAGATCACGGAGCATCCTCACAGGATTATGGATGCTCTCGATCCAGGCGTGGCGGTTCAGCTGCTTGAAGAGCATCTTCGCTTCGGTCGTCCACGTCCACCAGAGGTTGTAGGAGAGGTCGACGAGGCCCGATATCCTCTCGGGGACATGTGGAAAGAGTTCTCTTTTAATGCGTTTAAGGCTGGAGTCCATCGTCTTCAGGTTTGAAGGTTGTGTCCATAAGCGTAGCGGGTTGTTATCGATCACATATCAGATAATAGGAGGGTTAATAACTTTATTTTTCGAGATTTTGGAAAAATATTATCTTTCCTTCTGTTTTGTCCCCATCCTTATCCATGCAAGAAACATGGGGGGGGCGCACCTCGATGGTAATTATTGAGGCATTGAAAACTGCTTCTAGGATATAATATTAAGGTGTCCTGAAACGAAGGGTTTTCAATATCCGGTACGGGGTGCAGGGCCCCCCCGATGTTACGAATCCAATCTTGGGCACGGATAGGTGATGGATCGCACCTGCAGGCGATCGTTTTTTTGGAAAGAGAAATCTCATAATGCGCCATCGGTGGAGATGGGCCCTCCGCCTTCGACGGTATATCGGGATCCGCCTGTCTCCTCCTCTTTCCAGCAGACTTTCTGTCAGGACTTCGAATTAAAAATATACCAGGGAGTTCAGGGTATACAATAGCGCTCGTGTTATCGTGATCAGAAGGACCGATGCCGCCATATGCATGCAGTTCCCGATCGCTGAAAAGTTCATCCGGAAAAGGAACGAGGAATCGCTCTCGTGTCCGTGATGATGATGCGTTGTCCCGCGTATTGTTGGGGAGGAATGCCGCTGGATGTCCCGATGGCCCTTATTGCGCAATTATTATAAAAATATTTATAGAGGTTACCTGGTCGAACATTCTACGGTTTTTTTACGAATCCCTTCCCTGCGACCCGGGTATCTCCTCATGCCTTCATCGCTGATCTGTGGGACCTATGTACTCCTGCAGCGCCCTGAGGGTGAAGGTGGTCGCGGTATGGAGCGCCTCGCTCGCCTGTCTACGCTCATCCGACGTGGTGGCTTTTCTGGACGAGAGCATCCAGATCTGCATCTGGTTGTAATAATCCAGATAGATCGCCTGAGCCTGTATCATATTCATCAGCGCCACTTGGATCTTCTCCTTCGGGTTCATGATGAACATGGCCAGCAGGACAGAGATGCCGAAGATCCCCAGAATCGCCGCTGCGACATCCTTCTGGAGGAAGAGACCGGCGACCCCGGCGAGGAGGAGAAGGAGAAGACCTGCAAAGAACGCAATGGTTGTCATGAGGATGAGATTGTTGAATGCATTTCTGCCATCCTCGATCGTGTTCTTGAGCTGATCGAAAGTGGTATAGGCAGGAGAATATACCGTGAGATTCGGCAGTAATCCTTCATCGTTGATTCGGTGGTTATCCTCGAGAGACTTGATTGGTTTTGTCTCCTTCGCATCGCTGTATGCATGCTGGCTCGGGAATGAACCGGGCCTGAGGTCCTTTCCGAGGATGAACGCCTCGGCGGATTTCACTCTCGCGTTCAATGTGTCCCAGTAATCGTCCATGAAAAATTATAAGTAAAATTAAAATATATACCTTTCTATAATTGAAAAATTATAATTTAATTTAATTTTAGGTAATAATAATTTAAATTTTGATAAATTTTATAATTATGATATTCTCATTAATTTTTCTTGACAATTAATTTTTAAATAACATATATATTATGATATCATCATCTGAATCCTCTTCTGAATATCGTCGACGCATTCCGTACAGCCCTGCCCGATCGAACCCATGATCGGGGATCAGCCCTCCATCACACACATCGCCATCCATATCGATGAGTGTGGCATCCCCCGTCATCCATGAATATCAAGGTGCAGGAGAGGATCGAACTTTCACGTACATTTGTCACCCCTTTTCTCGGCGTGAGATCGTTGTACAGGGATTATGCCCCTCCCGCCATTCCATCCACCGTTCGGTGAAATACTGGAATGATCTGTTCCTCTCCCTTGCCTGCCCGATATGAAACTGTCGGAGTATCTCCTGCATGAACACGACCCTCGGAATGCGCCGCGGGATCAGCCGGTTGAACCCCTCCTTCGTCAGGGCATCGGTGCTTGTGAAGAACGCAGGATTTATACAGTATCTCTTCAGCAGCTCTCTGTCGGCGCCTGCCAGGTACCAGCTCTCGATCTCCATCACGACCACCGCAATTCTCTCCTCCGTGAGCCCCTCATAGGTACGGATGAGTTCTTCCTTCTTAGCCCTGACCGAGGGGGCGCTATCGATATCACGCACGAATATGAATCCGAGCCCCTGAGATTTCAGGGATTTGAGGAACTGTATCGTAGTTTTTCGCTTTTCGCATGCGTACTTCCAGATGTGAACGGAGTGACCATGTGCCTCGAAGTACGGAAGGAGGACCCTGTTGAAGAAGCGTTCATCATCGTTTCCCTCGAGGAGTATATAGAGTGGAGGCATCCGGATACCTCACAGGAGATTCTGTACAAACAGATCTTCGATTCCCAGATCCTGCAGAAAAGCCCTTACCTCATCGCGCTCGTGGGGTCTGATGATGCAGGAGTAACCCAGGGCATCCCTCTTGACCAGGAGTATACGCTCGCCTGCATGCTTGACGATGGTGGGGTGATGGGTGGTGAGAATGACCTGCCTCTCCAGGCGGATGGAGACATCCCTGATCATCTCCATGATACGGGAGGCGAGGAATGGATGGAGATTCCTAACAGGTTCTTCGAGGACGATGGGGACTCTGTCCTCGAAGTACAGGATGAGGAGAAGCGCAGTGAGATGAACGGTGCCGGTCGAGAGAAGGTTTGCCGGTGTGAACCTCCCCCCGCAGTAGCTCTCTCTGAGACTGGCGACGGGTGAAAGTCCCTGGAACGTACTCACCTCGACATCCTCCACGAAGGGAAGAATGTCGTTCAGGAGAACGAGCAACTCCTCCTTCTTTCTCTCGTCCATCAGAAGGTGCTGCAGCGAGATGGCAAGATTGCTGCCATCCGGTTCGAGAGTGACCGGCCCCGTCAGCGAAAGTCTCTTCGAGAGGTTCGGGTCGATATCGTATATCCCCATATTTGCAAAGAAGATTCTGATGGTGTAAATGAGGGGCGAGAAGAAAGGGATGCAGAAGGGTTCTTCCAGTATGGATCTCTCCGTGGATATGCGCTCCGGCTGACCTGAAAGGCTCCTGACAATGGCGTCTGCCTCCGGCGGGAGGATCCGATACTCCAATTCGCCTTCCGAATTCCTCGAGATGCTGATCTCGCCTTCGACCGTGGAGATCTCCTTCCCTGGCAGTGGTATCCTCCTGAAACGGCAGGACGCACTTACCCGCTCCTCGAGGGGCGGTATCGAGTGGATGACGGGTATCCTCAGGCCATAGGACCACGAATCCACCTCGATCTCCATGAAGCGGGCTTCTTCTACACACAGCTGGAACCTCAGCGGCTTCGATCTGCATTCGACCTTCATCTCGATGCAGAGCGGTTCATCGGAGGCGATGCAGAGATTCCGAAGGCAATCGACACCTCCCTGCAGGGAGATTGCATCCGCAATGCCCCTTGCCGCGATATCCCTCAGGAATCTAAAGATATCGATGAAATTGGATTTTCCTGCTGCATTGATGCCGATGATCACATTGTAAGGGTCCAGTTCAAGTTTCAATTCCCTGAAGGTCTTGAATTGTTTGACGGTCAGTTCCTCGATCCTCACTTATCGCACCACCCGTTCCTCGAACGAAGGAAGTATCTCCAATCATCCTACTTAATCATACGGTTCGGCATGAGTTCGCTTCAATATGCATACCATCGATCAGGCAACATTGAAAGGCATTCGCTGATACGAGGAATGGAACGAATCGGATCGATTTCTGGGGGAACGAAACAGTTCGTTTCTGAAGGGGATGCAGGTCAGCGCCCGGCAGCAGATCTTTAACGTGATCTCTCGTGTCACATCGTCATAGGAAGGGTGCCGTCTAAAATAGGAAAAGGGGGGTATTCGAAGGGATACCCTCAAATTACTCCGAGATGCATCATCCCGATCTTCGATGCCTCCATTGGAAGAGAAGAAGGCCTGCGAAGAATGCCCCGGTTGCGATCGTCGGGACTACGAGCCCTTCACCGGCTCTCGTGGGCTCGGGACCGGCTGACACCTTCAATGTTCCGTCTTCGGTTTGCGTGCCGATCTCGACGAGTTCCAGCGAATGGACCGTCGCTTCCCGAATGGATACGCCGGACTGCGAACCCATGGAGCCGGTGAGAAGGAATGAGACAGTGAGCACCGCTCCGTCTCCCGCAATGCCATTCGAATCGGCGATCGCGACCCTCACCCCCCCTGGTCTTTCGATATTGTATTCGAGGTATGCATTCTTCGCGAGAGGACCGACCTCGACGCCGGTCGCCTTCGCAACACCGGCATCATATGCAAGGATCAGATCCATACTCCCCACGTTCACCGCTCCTGCGAACATGAGATCGAGTTTCACCGTGCTCCCCTCTGCGCCTGCGGCATCGGCCGCATTCACCTTCAGGGCGGTCGCGCCTCCTGCGAGCAGGAGTATGGCGAGCACCACCAGTACCATTCCCTTTGCCTGCATGTTCAGAGCTCCATACATCTGCATCATTCCACCGCCATTTTAAGGATCTGGCGTGCATCCAGCGAGGTGATTTTTCCGTTATCATCCATATCCAGCGTCAGATCCTCCGCCCGCTTTCCAACCGCCATCTGCAGCGCGATGAGTGCGTCGAGAGCCCGCACTCTCCTGTCACCACTGGCATCGCCACGGGTGGCCTGAGCAGGGCTGATGACAGTGAGCACACCACCCTCTGTGGGAATGACGAGGGTTGCACTGTCAATCGCACGGTTCGCACTCACGCTCTCGATGCGCAGCGGAGAGATGGATCCTGCGGCTCCCACCACGTCGAACCTTATCTCGGCAAGAGAACCCTCCCCCTGGAATCCATCCCTGCTGGCAATTCCGATTCGTATGCGGTCTCCCTGGATATTGAAGTCGAATAGGGAGTTCTCCGTCAGTTCTCCCCTGCGAACCTCCCTTGCCTTCAGGACCGCCGGATTGTAGCGGAGCACGAGATCCATATTCCCGATCCTTTACCTCCCATCGACGAGGGTGAGCGGAACCTGGACAGTTGTGCCGGGAGGGCGGCTCCGGGATTCGAAAACCAGGGCGGAAAAGTCATTCGACCCGCTGAACTGGATGGGTCGGAGGCTGGTTCTATCGGGAAGCTGCAGGACAGGGGCAGGGTTCGACGGGGTGAACGAGATCGTGGCGGTCTCTCCTCTGCGAATCGTGTGTGCCCCGAAAAGCGAGAAGGTGTTCGTTCCACGGTTATACAGCAACACCTCGAATGAACCGGTCGACTGGCCCGTCATATGCAGGGTGAAGGATGATGGTCGGGCCTGATCGATATGGAAATAATACTCGTACCCCCCTTCCCCATCTGCCTGACGCAGGAGATACCCACCTGCGATCTCATTCACCGGTGTGCCATCGCCCCGAATCTCCTTCCTCTTTCCGGAGGCATCGTCGATGCTCAGATCGACCGGACACTTAATGAGCCCCCCCAGCGTGGAGAGCTCTTTCGTATAGGCTTCTGCGGCCGTCCACGCGGATTTCTTAAAATCGCTGGAGTCCCGGGTGGTAGGGTAGATGTGACGATAACTGGAACTCGTATCACCGGTAACTGGAGAGAAGACCTTCTCCCAGGTGCCGATGGCCATATACTCGGGCCTCTGGTGGTACCAGGGATCGAGCACAGTTCCGGTCTCCTTCCAGCTGGTGCCCTCGGGATATATCACGATGGCATGATGCCCCCCATAGGAGCCCTCGATGGGGCCGAATTCATACCCGTTGAGGAGGGTGCACTCAGCTGGATTCGACTGAATATCGTGGAGGAATTTGAGCACCATACCCTGATAGCCACCACACGCATAACCCTCGTATTCCTTATTGTTCAGGGAGATCAGATTTGTCGCATGACCGGGATTCATCGATGAGAATGGTCAGGAGACGTTCTTGGCGGCGAGATCCCGGATGATGGGTCCCGTGGGAATTCTTGCCATATAGAGCCGGAAAATCTGATTGAGATCTCCCTTCTTCTCATCGGGGCACCTGACCGTCACATCTGCCTTTAATTTGATCTGATCCCTCAGGGTCGCGATGACCGTGCACGTTCCTGCACTCTTCGCCGCGAAGTGGCCCGATCCATCGATTGTTCCGATCTCCGCCGTCTGGAGGTAGGGGTTGACGGATTTCGCCTGGGCAATGCTCCACCGAATCCTGTCGTTACCCAGCGGGTTGTAGCGCCCAAGCTTCTTTTCCACGACGGAGAATTGTGCAGTTTCACCGATGGCGATCTCAGCTGTCACCGGCTGGATGAAATAATCGGATTCTGCCGATCCAGCGGCGGCACACTCGCCATTGTACAGAAGAAACCCCTCGTCGCAGCAGCAGTTACGGCTGATGATCCTTCCCTGGGGGCAGGAGACGGTCATATCGGCAGTATTGGTCGCATTGGACGGGCATTTCACCTTTTTGCACAGACCCGAACCCGCCGGTTCAAACCCCCTTTCGCAGACGCATTCGCAGGCGTTTGGGGCGCTATCCTCCTCGTTGTAAACGGAGTATGGATCCTTCTGCCTGCAGATGTCGGTGCATGCGATGCAGCGGACAGTCGTTCCGAGGTCCTGTATCTCGTACCCTTTCTCGTAGATGCAGCTGCATTCGGGATATTCGCTCTCCCTATCCCACACGAGATGAGGCGCCTTCGAAGTGCACTCGTCGGTGCAGTTCTTCACCTCCGTGCCTCCTTCCACGATGCCCATGCCGCAGGATTCAAGGTTATCGAGCATCGCGATCATCTTTGCATCGTTCTCTTCGAAACTCATGATGAAGGTGGAGATGAGTGAATTCTTGTAAAAATGATAGAGGTAGGCATTGGTGAACGGCTTTCCGTACATTGGGTTCTCGTAGTATATCGGGGAGATGCGGTTCGGCTCCACTTTGAACTGGATCACCCTCCTGCGACTGCCCCCTTGCTGAACGTGCCGAATTCATTTATCCCTCCATACCGGCTCTGGAACTCCGGGTAGAGATTCGAGCCTACTTTAACGTCGAACTCTGCCCCGATGCCTGACACGAGATACGGCGTCATTGGATAATTCCCGTACATGCACTGGAGGTACCCGTAATACGGAAGATCGGGATTGGTGCGGGTGGATGAACCATTGAAATCGAGGCCGATGGGGGACAGCGGCATCCAGTTTCCGGCAATATAATGGCAGAAGCAGATATCGGTATCAGAACGAGTATGGTTGAGAGAAGAACGACCCGGATCAGTTTCATCCAGCCTGTCATCTTCCAGCTCTCCAGGAGTTGCCCCTGATTTTTCATCAAAAAGAAAGAAGACGGCCCTTTCATGTGTAAGAGAATGAAATGGCCCTAAATAAATGCGCCGGAAAAAAACCACTACTATCTCAGAGGGATCATATTCAAGTCAGAGAGATTTCCGAGTCTGAAAAACGTCCCCTGTCCTTTTTTATTCAGGAAATTTACCTTAACCCGATATGATCTGAACAGGAATGTCAATCAAGCCTTCGGCGGGAATCGAACCCGCGACCTCTTCCTTACCAAGGAAGCGCTCTACCGACTGAGCCACGAAGGCATCTGATGGTCAACCATACAGTGTAACAGGTGGATACAGGGGGTCATGGACGATTTAACCGCAATATCGCCTGTAATGGTTCCAATAAAATAGACAGTCCATCCTATTAAAACATGTCATCCCTCCCTCTGCCTTCCATCCTCCCTTCGATATGTGAAGGATTCGATCTGTGGATAGCCTCAACATGCCGATTTATCAACCGAATCGTTCAAAATTTCCTCTGGAACGAAGATATCAGATGACGATATCTGTATACGGCCAAAATGACGCGATTGAAGGGTTCTGATGGATCTGATGATACAAACCGGCTCCGCCAGGCGAAGTTCTTCTCTCTCCGCGACATATGGCAAAGACAGTGACACGCGATCGCAGTAAAAATTGAAGAATGGTTAAATTAGTTATTTTTCGCATTTCCTCTGTTCCTTTCCGATTGAGGTTGAACGGCACTCCCTGCCCAATCAGGCCGCTTCTTGCCCTTCTCTTCCGCCATGCCCCCGCCTCTCTCTTCATCGCTCCTGCCCTTCTCCGATCCGAAAGTCTCCTGTCCGACCTCCTCTCCGCTGCCCCCCTTATCCTCTCTTACTTCCTTCATCGACTTCTTTGCCTGTCCGAGATTCCTGTAGGGGATGTCGGGCACAGCCTCGTCCTCATACGCTGTCTCTCCGCCAACTTCCTCATCACTACCTGTGGATATTCCGAAGAATGCGAGGAGCCTGTTCAGGAATGGAATCGACAGCCTCTTCTCATGTATCACCCTGATTGTATCGCTTCCTTCCACTTTGATCCTCTCTCCCCCGACAGTCACATATCCTGTGCAGTTGATCTCCACGGCATCTCCTGCTGTGGTATTCAGATGGGTCCGTTCGAACTTCGCGATGATCCTCTGTCTGTTGCTCTTCACCGCATCTCCATTCTCCTCATCCCCATCAACCGCACCGGCGGGCATCAGCTTCCTGAGTATTGCCTCACCGCAGGTGATGTTGATGTCATTGAGATCGACAGTACCGGAATCCCCGATCCCCTCGACATCGATGAAGACGGAAAAGACGCCCCTGCTATTCAGGTTCAGCGTCTCGGGCTTGATGACGAGGTTTACGCTCACAGTTCGGGCGAGATCCACGCAGGCGGTGTCATAGTTATTCGAGGGATCGGAATCCGTCTCCTCTGGCGCGGAGTCGTTGATGGAGGTGATCATGACGCTATTGCAGTGGGTTCCATTCGTTTCATACATGACATCGATGGACAGGTTCGCATACGACCGGTTACCCAGCGTTTCGATGAACCATTCCCCGTTGCTCACGTTGAATTCGCCGTCGCCGCTCCAGCTCCCGAAGATGCCTTTTTCGTCGATTTCGTCCAGCACGGTGATATTGAATGCATCATCTGGGCCTTCGTTGTATACACTGATACGCCAGACGCATCCGTCACCAACATAACATGGGCCGCCGGCCGGCGTCTTGCTCATGGATAGGTCAACTGCTGCACTGACTGCATTCACTCCTGCGAAGAGAAGCAGAAGTATGACCAGCGCTTTTAGATGAAAAACGCAACTCTTCTTCATGATCGAATGATCGATCGGCGGAGACATATATTGGAATGATGAAAGCGGTCCAACGATGGAACTGATCGGTTCAACCCATACCAGAAAAATTTCGATCACCGGCGAGAAATATTGAAGTCTACCGACCGATAACGGGAAAACAGTCTCCATATCCCGAAGTGGCAACTGTAGATATTACAGGATTCAATATGGGGCTCCGTAGAATTCCTTTGATCACGATAAACCAAATTTTTTGTATCCACTTAT
>JARYLJ010000069.1 GCA_029907705.1 Methanomicrobiales archaeon | reverse complement strand
TTCATTTTTCTTTAGTCATATAAACGCGAAGAGATGGCCAAGATCAGAAGAAGCAGCAGAAAAAAATTCCCATATCGGGTCTCGCTAACATGAAACGCTGGATCTTTGAAGGTTAAAAAAAGGATAAATTATCTGCCCAGAGAGAGCATCATCGATTTGTCCATGCATTCACAGGCCTGTTCCGTTCGCCCCATCTTTTTCAGAGTGAATCCCTTGTCGAACCACGCCTCTGCGTTGCACGGGTCCCGCTCGATGACCGCGTCGTAGCTTTTGATCGCCTCTTCGTACTTACAGAGTCCATCCAGACAGTTTCCCTTCTCCATCCAGGCTGGCGAATACTCCGGGTCAATCTCAATAACTTTTTCATATAATTCCAGGGCTTTGTTGAGATCTCCCCCCATCTGGGCATTCAGTCCGAGCCTGAAGAGATACATGCCCATATTGCTGGGCTGAGTCATCTGTACCCCCCTTCCATTCGAATATCTTCTAACACTCTGCTGCATACCTTTTCACCTCCTCCAGGATGAACCGACGATTCAACACTGGCATGGAACAATAACATTCTCGTTAAAATAATAATTTGCCAAGCAAAAGAGCCAAGCGATAACGCCAAGCAAATAAAACAGATATTTTTTAAAATAAATAATAAATCCTGACTTTTTTCATATAGTTAAGTTTAAACCTAACTCTGTTTTTATTGCCCACCCCATCCCATTCACATGCCGCTATCATGGAATCATAAGTTGGGTGATAATGTGGGTAAAGCACCCGAGGGGATCACGTGAAGATGGCGTGAGGCACTCGAGCGACGCCGGAACGCATACCGCCGTAAAAGGATCGCACCAGACACACCGAAGAGGAATTATGCTGCCGCACCCCATCCCTTCCTGTCTATCCCCATCAAACCGATCTCGATGAGCAATCGATACATGGATATGAATACCAAAAGGCCAGATTGGAAATTTTTCTTTCCTGAAAAAAATTCAGTTTTGATAGGGTACCGGCCCCAGCTTCGGAGTGAAGGCGGAGTCCAGCTCTGCCCTGATTGCGTGCGAGAAGAGCGCAAGCGGTATGTCCATGGGACAGAGCTCCTCGCACTGGCCGCAGTTGATGCAGCTGTCCGATATGTGAGCGAGCCGCCGCATGTGGAACATCGGTTCCGGTGGCACCTCGCCTGCCGTGACCAGCATGGATCCCTTCTTCGATGCCTCGGCACCCGTGAAACAGACCGGACAGTTCTCGATGCATGAATAGCACTTGATGCAACGGGATGTCTCCTTTGCCACCGTCTCCCAGAGTTTGTTCTTCAGAGGCATGAAGTCCTTCTTCCGCCACTTCTCCCCCAGCTTGAGCATCGCGTTCTCGGTCTTCCCTCGGATCTCCACACCTTTCGGATTGGGCTCCTCCGTTGCGATCGCCTTTGCCCCTACCGCCCTGGAGAGGAGATCGGCCCCCTTCTCACTGCAGACCTCGACGAACGTCGCCTTGCCCGCCTTGTCTCCGA
>JARYLJ010000007.1 GCA_029907705.1 Methanomicrobiales archaeon | reverse complement strand
TCATTCGACCCGGATCGGTAGAGAAGTTCATTTAGGATTTTTCCTGGAAGGGGCATAACATACATCATCCCCAGAGATCGGTTCGATTCCTCTTTTATTAGAGGGGCATGTGATTGTGCCATCCTCTTCAAGCCGATGGCTCCCTTTATGTTGCCCGGGGACTCAGAGGCCGTTATGACTGGTGATTTAGAGAATACTTCCTGAGGCATCCACCTCCGAATCTCCTGATGATCCTGTCTATCGGCCCTGATTGCATCATGGTCGTGAATGGTACGATGGGGGGGTATAGTTCCGCGATGTGCAGAACCTGGATGCACTGGGGCTTCAGGCTTCCATCTCTCTGATCCGCCGCATGGCTTCTTCCCTCCGCTCCCTCATCTCCCGGCTCTTCTCCTTCGAAAGGGCCCTGTCGTAACAGTCCACCGCCTCTCGATAGTTCTCCAGGAACTCCAGGCTCTGTCCTTTGCGGAAGAGGATCATCGGATCGTCAGGCATGTACCGGAGGCTCCTGTCGTAACAGAGGATCGCCTGTTCATGTCTCCCCATCTTTGCCAGCGCGATCGCGCGGTAGAACCAGGTCTCTGCATGATCGGGATTGATCCTGAGCAGATATTCGTAACAGGCGAGTGCCTCCCTGACCTGACCCAGCCGTTCGAGTGCGATGCCCTTCCCGAGCCAGCCGTTCACATCTTTTGGTTCCAGCTCGAGCGCTCTGCCGAATGCCTCCAGTGCCTCTTCGAGCCTGTTGAGTCTGAGAAGGTCGAAGCCCTTGCTGACCAGGGCACTCTCCTCACTGCGTCTGAATACCGGCCAGTTCATCCATTGCCCTCCGGAGTTATCTCCCTGTCGTAGTGCATTTAAACGATTTATTTGAGCCGTTTTATCAAATGCTTTTCCTCTTTGCCTCGTGGAGATTTCAATCGCTCCGAAGATGGAGCGTATTCTGGATAATTTATAATACCCCTCCATCAGATGATCATGCATCATGCGGAAGTTGCGATCTCCGTCGGAGACGAATCGCAGAGGAATGAATATTTTCCTGGCCATTGCCTGTGCACTCCTTGTCATTACCCTCGCATGTGCCGCGTGCGGGAAGGTGATTCAGGTCCCGGAGGATGAGTCCACCCTTGAAGCGGCACTGAAGAATGCAACTGAGGGCGACCTGATCCTCATTGGTCCGGGTTATTACACGGAGACCCTCGATGTCAGGGCCAATGTTACGATCGCGGGAATCGGCAGGCCGCTGACCGTGTTCAACATCACCGGAGGGGGTTACAACCTCACGCTGGTGAAGCAGAGACCGATTCCGGACTACCATTATCTGAGCTATGGGCTCGTCGTCTCAATGGATCCGACGGCAGAAGGGGAACTTCTTATGCAGACCACCATCCCCTCCGAAGAGGTGGGAGTTCTGGATCCTCTCTCCATCGGCTTCTATCGGATTGAAGGTGACAGGGTGGTCCCCCTATCCACCACATATGCGCTGGGGAGGGAGGTGAGGGTGACTGCGGGGATCGATCGCCATCATAGCGGCATGTACGCGATCCTCGGAAGGCGCTGGTTCCCATTCTGGCCAGCAATCCAGGGGATCACTGTCATCATGCTTGTCTTCGCCTCCTTGCTGGCGCTGTACTTTTACCGTCGCCGCAGGGTGGCGCGTGAAAATTGTATGTGATGGGGAACCTGTGACCACGCACCAGGATGCTGGTCATTATGGTGGGGTGGAGAAACCTATTTTGCCTGCATCCCCAGATAGAATGGGAAACCGGTGACTGATTCGAGGAGGAGATTAGATGAGGGAATTTCCGAGACCAAGAATTCTGCTGAGCAGGTGCATCGAGGTCGAGCCCTGCCGGTACAACGGGGTGAAGATCGATTCTCCATTGATAGCCGCGCTGAGACCGCATGTGGAGATGATACCTGTCTGCCCCGAGATGGAGATTGGTCTGGGAGTCCCTCGCGACCCACTCCGGCTGGTCGCATCCGGTGGTGAAATCCGGCTGATCCAGCCTGCAACAGGGAGAGATCTCACAGAGGAGATGATTCGCTTCACCGCTTCATTTGTGGATGCACTCGATCTGCTGGACGGGATCGTCCTGAAGGCAAGATCACCGTCATGCGGTCCCAGGGGGGTGGATATCTTCCCTTCGGTCGAGGCGGAGTCAGCAGCTTCAAGGGGACGGGGGATCTTCAGCGCTTCACTCCTGAAGAGATTCTCTGACGTTGCCCTCGCAGAAGAGGGGCAGCTGGGAGATCCCGCATTCTCCGATCACTTCCTCACGAGGCTCTTTACGCTGGCGGATTTCAGGGAGCTCCGTCTGCACGAATCGGGCAGGAATCTGCTTCAGTTCCATGCGGAGAATAAGTACATCCTGACACTGTACAACCAGAAGGAGTACCATGGACTCACTGATCTGGTGGTGAACCGGAATGAAAGATCCTTCGATGCAGTGATAAGGGAATATCGGACGAGACTGTATGCGATGCTCTCCCGCCGGCCCTCGGCGAAGGCCCATCTCTCAGTCTTCAGGCGTGCAGCAGAGCACCTGATCCCGCATGCAGAAAGAGTGGAGCAGGAGGCGATCGAGGAGACGATCGAGAGGTTCGGAAGGGGCGATCTACCCCTGCACGAGGCAAGACGCAGGTTCATGAACTGGATTGAGGAGTTTGACGAGGACTACCTGGCACACCAGACATACTTCAGGCCTTATCCTGATGCGCTCGCGGCCGTCTTTACCTGAACTTTGTGCATACGTCCATCCCAACATTTTTCTCTCCGTTCGACTACCTCCCGTTGTGGTGATTTTCTGAGCGAATGCGCTGCTATCACCCACAAGAGCTCCGCCCTCCATGATATGAAGGGTCATCCGGAGAACCACTATCGGATCTTCCAGGCCATGCAGGGCGTACCTTCAGGAGTGAGGAGGCTGGCCGCCCCATCTGCGGAGATCGGGCAGGTGCTCAGAATCCACAGCAGTGGGTATCTGGAATGGCTCCGAAGCGTCGCCGCTGAGTCGGGGCAGATAAGGATGATTGATCCCGATACCTATGTCACCAGGCACTCGTACCAGGTGGCGCTCGATGCGGCGGGTGCGGCGATCCGGGCGGCCGAGATGGCACTCGAGGGAAAGGACTGCTTTGCATTCGTACGGCCACCGGGGCATCATGCGGAGAGCAGCCGGGCGATGGGCTTCTGCCTGCTGAATAATATCGGGATCGCAGCGGCGCAGGCGCTCGAGGAGGCGGACAGAGTCGCGATCGTGGACTGGGACCTCCATCACGGAAATGGGACGCAACACGCGTTCTATTCCCATGGAAGGGTTATGTATTGCTCTGTCCACGACAGGTTTGCGTTTCCCTGCACCGGCCATGCTATGGAGACAGGGGAGGGAGCGGGGAAGGGGTTGATCATCAACGCGCCGCTGATTCCTGGATCGGCAGGTCCGGACTTCATCGCTGTCTTTGCTGAGGTATTCGCCCCGGCACTGCTGAGGTTCGATCCAGATCTTCTCCTCGTCTCCGCCGGTCAGGATGCACTGAAGGACGATCCTCTCAGCTCCATGAGGTTGCGCGCACCAGATTATGGGGCGCTCATGGGCATCCTGCTCGATACCCTTGATCTTCCCGTCGCCCTCATCCTCGAGGGAGGGTATGGCCCCTCACATGGTGACGCAGTCGGCTGCATCTTCCGAGCGTTGATGGAACGGAAGAGATCAGACGTGAGAGATAGGAGTGTGAACGAGAGCACATCGGAGGTGATCTCGCTCCTGAAGGAGGTGCATCATCTGGATTGAACGTGAAATTACCGCCATGCAGGCATAGCCTCGAATACATCGTTCTGGGGCGAGAATAATTTGTATAAAAGGAGCGGGGCCTCTTCAGTCATACACGCATGAACATCACATTTTAATTCATTCTGCAGCCCTCGGTGCGGTTTTGAGTCACTGCCATGTCTTTGAGCCGGCGCATCTGGACCGCCCCCCTTTTCTTCTCTCGAACTCTGCCGTCCTACCGTCATTCCTTCCCGCACCGCCGATAATCCACCATTACACGGGATATCTTCATCCCTCATCAGTGCGATCGTTCATCATGGAGAAGATCGTTCTGATCACCGGCTCGACCGATGGTATAGGTAGGGCTACCGCCCTCGAACTCGCCAGAAGAGGTGTTCACGTGATTCTCCACGGGAGAGACAGGGGGAGAGGGACCAGGGTGCTCGGGGAGCTCAAGAAGGCCACGGGGAGCGACAGTCTCGACCTCTTCATCGCAGATTTCAGATCGCGGCCGCAGATCATCGGCCTCGCACGGGATATATCCTCCCGCTACGATCACCTGGATGTGCTGATCAACAACGCGGGAACCTACAAGAGGGAGCGCATCATCACCTCAGATGGTCTGGAGACGACATTTGCAGTGAACGTCCTTGCCCCCTTCCTGCTCACGCATCTGCTCCTCCCACAGCTGGAGGAGGGTGTACCCTCGCGGGTGGTGAACGTCGCCTCCATCGCCCACAGGAGTGTCTCAGTGATAGACTGGGGTAACCTGCAGGGTGAGAGGTATTATGATGCATACAAGGCCTATTCACTCTCCAAATTTGCAGATATCGCTTTTACTTACGCGCTTGCACGAAGGCTTCTGCATACGGACGTGACGGTGAACTGCCTGCATCCGGGGGTGATCGACACGAAGCTCCTGCATGCAGGCTTCCCGGGATTAACGGGTAAACCACCGTCAGAGGGTGCAAGAATCCCCGTTTATCTCGCCCTCTCGGAACGCGTCTCCCGCATCAGCGGAAAGTACTTCGAGGAGAGTGAGATCCCGACCGATTCATCAAGATTGACATACGACGAGGGAGTGCAGGAGCGCCTCTGGAGGGTGGCAGTAGAGCTGACCGGGACCGCATAACCGGGGTTTTTTCATAAGGGAATTCCCATTCGTCCATCCCATCTTCAGGCCCCCTCAACACTTTATGACCTGAAAAATTGTTGGAATGGTGCTCATGGGCCTCTGATCATTTCCCCACGAGCGGTGTTCCGCATTCAGGGCAGTTCTGCGTCCTGCAGGGAATACCCCTCGTCTTCGGCAACTCCTTCCCGCACTTCGGGCAGACGCACACTTCGGGTGGATTGCCCCTCCGCCCCATTCCCATACCCTGTCTTCCATTCGGCATCGATATCGCCTCGATCAATATCGGTATGGTCGAGAAGAAAAAACAAATGGAGCAGGCAAATGATCTCCAAAGCCCGCCTATCCCACCTCGAAATTGGCAGGTGTGTGAATATCTCTCTGCACTGGGACTGCAGCTCTCTGCCTGCGGGCGAATTCTGGATGTCACATCAATCAGGAGTTCCCCCTGTCCCATACCGGTTTCACCGATTAACTATGGAGGTCAGAATGCGGACCCGCCATCATGCAGATGACGATTATTACAATATTTCATGTGATATCACAATATGTATATATAGTCATTTTTAAAAGTATGGGTGAGTGCGAGGATGGAGATACGGAAGGTGCAGATCACGGGCGGGTCTTCCTTTGTGGTCTCGCTCCCCAAGGAATGGGCCCGTGCTATGAACATCAGGAAGAACGATCCACTTCTGGTGAGGGTACAGCCCGATGGCACGCTACTGGTCACGCCCCGTGTGAGCAGAGCATCTGAACCGACGGTAAAAAGCATCGATGTCGATAAGATCGGGGACCCCAAATTCTTTCTCAGGACGCTGATAGGTGCGTATATCACCGGACATACGGTGATCCGTATCACCTCCAGAAGCCGTCTGGCGCCTGCATTCAGGAACATGGTGAACGAGTTCACCCAGATGACGATCGGCCAGGAGATCGTGGATGAGACCGAGTCGAGTCTCACCCTGAAGGACCTCCTCAATCCGGCGGAGATGCCTTTCGAAAGCAGCATCAGGCGGATGTACCTGATTGTGAAGAGCATGTACCGTGATGGCATGACTGCGCTTCAGAATGGTGATATGGAACTCACGAAGGATATCGTGCGGCGTGATCGGGAGGTGGACCGGCTCCACTGGCTGATTGCCAGACAGTTCCACCTGCTACTCAAAGAGATCGGTCTGATGGAGCGCATGAAGGTATCACTCAAGGTTGCATTCGAGTTCTACATCGTGAGCAGGATTCTGGAGAGGGTAGGCGATCATGGAGAGAGGATTGCCCGATACATCCCGACACTGATTGAATCACGCCCCGATGAACGGCTCGCGCAGGATCTGAAAAGTACAAACGAAATGGCGATGGAGATCCTGGATTCGGCCATGAAAGCGCTCTTTTCTGGCAATGTGCTGGAAGCAAATGGGGTAATCGAAGCCCTCGGCACGCTGGAGGAGAGGGCAGACGGGATCAGTGATCGGGCACTGCAGAAGAAGGGCGCGATTGCGCTCTCGATAGGGTATATCGTGGAGAGCGTCAGGCGTGCAGGCGAGTACGGCGCCGATATCGCAGAGAATGTGATCAACCATGCAATCGATGAGGCGTGAGCCGTTCATGCTTTATCTTTTAAGTCGCATCGACGCATACGGACAAACGCAACACTCGAAGAAATGAATTATATTGGGCATCGTAACGAGACTCGATGACGCATATTCATTCTTTTACGAAGAGTACGGAGATGGACACGAGCAGATGACAGGACCAATCGGGATATCGCCGTAGAACAGACAACCTCAAATGATTCTCTATATATTATATATAATATGATACCAAAATATATATTTTTTCGACCCCCAGGGGAGTTCATGCCACTTTCATTGGCGTCTGAAGATCAGAGTGATGCGGAAGAATGGTTCATGCGGGACGAATGCGTCATTCGGGCAGGAATCGGATCGGATCAGCCAGATGAGATGGCAGGCGCTGGAAAAGGACCTTTTTCTGAACGGATCTTCGAGGTTGGCCACTCGAGATTCACCGTGGAGAGCGACGATTCAGAGCTCCTGAAGGAACTGCGCATTCATGCGAGGGAACTGGAAGGTGTGAGCGTGGCGGAGAGCCGGTTCATCTGGAGGCTGGTAAAATATACGGAGGCAGGAACGATTCGCCCCTGGCGATGGCAACAGCAACTTGGGAGAGGTTGAAAATTCAAGATTTTACAGCACAAAGCAACGACCCAGGCACCATCACCGCACTGGTGGACATTCCGCCTGGAGCTGTTTCTGCGGGTGTATTTTTTGAGGGGCGTCCCTGAAGTACCCCCTCATCAGTCGGAGCCTGACCGCTTTATTTATCTGGACCGAATGACAGCAGAACGGAGGGTGTGGTTTTTACAGGAAAATGGTACTTCGGGTGAGAAAATTCCTGATCGGG
Source organism: Methanomicrobiales archaeon (assembly GCA_029907705.1). Classification (GTDB taxonomy): domain Archaea; phylum Halobacteriota; class Methanomicrobia; order Methanomicrobiales; family JACTUA01; genus JARYLJ01. Next base: position 53,965 of record JARYLJ010000007.1, on the reverse strand, counting down.
AAAATCCCTGTCCACCATTACTCATCTCCCGATCAATGGGGGTAAGATACGATGGACACCCATATTTATCCTCACAGGAGTGGAATCTTTTTTTTACGATGGAATGGGCACGGCCTTTTCTGAAATGGGCGGGAGGGAAGTCGCAGCTACTGGAGGACCTGGACAGACGGCTGCCAGACGAGGTGAAGAACAGAAAAATAAAGAGATATATCGAGCCATTCGTCGGGGGAGGGGCCTTCTTCTTTCATATCGCTCAAAGGTATTCCCCGGAGGAGATCCATATCCTGGATATCAACGAAGAGTTGATTCTCGCCTATCGTGTGATCCAAAGAGCTGTGGATCGGCTCGTGGAGGGTCTAGGGAAGATCGAGGCCAGATATCTGTCGCTCCCGCAGGACGAGAGAGCCAGGCTCTATTATCAGATCCGCGAGGAGTTCAATCGGGAGAAGCGGGGTTTCGACTTCGAGAATTGCGGCGAGAGCGGGATCGAGCGGGTAATACGGCTGATCTTTTTGAACCGGACCTGTTACAACGGGCTTTACAGGGTTAACTCCAGAGGGGAGTTCAATGTCCCGTTCGGTAAGTACAGGGAGCCCCGCATCCTGAACGAGAGCGGGCTCAGGTGCGCATCTCAGCTGCTGAAGGGCGTTCATATCCAGAAGGGGGACTTCAGCACCTGCGATACACTGGTGGATGACAGGACCTTCGTCTATTTCGATCCGCCTTACCGGCCGATAAGCAGAACCTCTTCCTTCACCGCCTATTCTGAAGGCAGTTTCTCTGATGCGGATCAGAGAAGACTCGCCCGATTTTTCCAGAGAATGCATGTGAGGGGAGCGAGGCTCATGCTCAGCAACTCAGACCCGAAGAACGTTGATCCCTCGGATGGCTTCTTCGATCAGCTGTATTCAGAGTTCAGAATCGAACGCGTGCCTGCGAGGAGGGCGATCTCCAGCAATGGGGAAGGCAGAGGAGTGCTGAACGAGCTCGTCATCACGAACTACAGGTGACCGGTCCCATCACCCACGCATTTTAGGAGGGCAGAACGGAGCCATCTGCTGAAAATTCGTCTCCCAAGGCAAAACTGAACGAATCGATCTGAATAAGGGCAATTCATTTATCTGTGAACGCAGATGGCCATTCGATGCCCATCAGGCCCTTCAGGAACCTTAGGTGAAGACGGAGGTCACCCGAGAGCTCTGGATGAAACGCGAATGCGAGATGTATCCCCTGCTCCACCCCGACGATGCCCTCGGGTACGTGAGCGATCGGCCTCACATCTTTCCCCGAAGCGATAATCACAGGGGCCCGGATGAAAATTGCGTGAAAAGGCTCGGCAAGGCCATTGATCTCCAGATCTGCCTCGAATGACTCCCTCTGTCTCCCGAAGGCATTCCTTTTTACTCCGATATCCATTATTCCGAGGGGTTTGACCAGCTCCCCCGCGTCCTCCACCTCACGGGCAGCGATGACCAGGCCTGCACAGGTGAGAAAGAGGGCGCCATCGAAGGAGACGAGAGATTCGCGCATTCCGCGTCTGTCGATCAGGCGGCAGATCGTGGTGGACTCACCCCCCGGAATTGCGATCGCATCGAGCTGGCAGATGGAACCGTTATCCCTGAAGGCCTTCACCTCGCTACGATTTTCCAGACCGAGAAGTTCCAGGGCACGCCTGAATGCAAAGACGTGCTCCGAGACATCGCCCTGCAGTGCGAGGACACCGATCCTAACGCCCACGGAACTGGAGCACCTCGCTCTCCTTCAGGGTGTGGATATCGATGCCCTTCATCGGCTCACCCAGGTTTTGGCTCACGTCGGCAAGCACCTTCGGATTATCGTAGTTGTGCACCGCCTCTACGATGGCGGCTGCCATCCTCTCCGGATTCGAGGAGAGGAATATGCCCGATCCGACGAAGACACCATCTGCGCCGAGCTGCATCATCATCGCAGCATCCGCCGGAGTTGCAATACCCCCGGCAGAGAAATTAACCACAGGCAGTCGTCCCAAACGGGCACACTCGATCACCAGCCCCGCCGGGGCTTCGATCTCCCTTGCTCGATCGAAGAGCTCCTGATCGCTCATCCCTTGCAGGCTTCTGATCGCTCCCATGATCGCTCGCATGTGCCTGACCGCCTCCACCACGTTCCCCGTCCCGGCCTCCCCCTTCGTCCTGATCATTGCGGCACCCTCATCGATTCGCCGGAGCGCTTCGCCCAGATCGCGTGCACCGCATACAAAAGGGATCCTGAACTGTTTCTTGTCGATATGGAACTGTTCGTCCGCGGGCGTGAGCACCTCGCTCTCGTCGATCATATCCACCCCGATCGTCTCCAGTATCTGCGCCTCGGTGAAATGTCCGATCCTTACCTTCGCCATCACAGGTATGCTCACCGCGTCCATGATCTCGATAACCCGTGCAGGATCAGCCATTCTGGCCACACCTCCCGCCTTTCTGATATCCGCGGGCACCCGCTCGAGCGCCATCACGGCAACGGCCCCTGCTTCTTCCGCGATCAGCGCCTGTTCGGCGTTGACCACATCCATGATCACCCCCCCCTTCTGCATGGAGGCAAAGCCGCGTTTCAGCAGTTCGGTGCCGAACCTGAGTTTCTCCAGTTCCATTTCATTATACATTCGCGGGCAGACCCAATAAAAATAGTGCCACCACGAGAATCGTGAGAAAACCGATGACGATCGTATTCGAGTGGTGCATGAAATCCTCTCCTGCGTCTTCGAGGCTCCTTTCAGGTATGCCGATCCTGTATGCACCCGGTTTCTCGAACTGAACCCCGACACCTCCGGCGAGGAGCGACATGGGAATACCCCCGTTTATTCCTGGTCTTTTTCTGTGATCCCTGCTGAATGCAAACCATGCCTCTCTCCCCCTGCCCCTCGACAGGAAATAGCAGAGGATGAGGGTGCCCGTGATCCTTGCTGGGACGAAGTTGAGAATGTCGTCGATTCTGGCTGCCGCCCATCCGAGCCTCCCCCTCTCGTCAGGGTAACCGAGCATCGCGTCCATCGTATTCGCTGCCCGATAGAGCGCGGCGAAGGCAAGTCCCAGGCCTCCGAGGATCTCCCCCGCGAAGTAAAAAAGGAGAGGTGCTGTGATGCTGTCCACGATATTCTCTGCGACAGACTCGTATGCCGCGGATAACAGCTGTTCTCTCTCCAGCGTCTCCGTGGGGCGGCTCACCATCCGGCCGGCCTGTATCCTCGCCTCCACTATCGATCGATCGATTGCATGGACGACAGACGACGCGTGCTCCTCGAGGGAGCGCCATGCGAAACAGGCCTTCAGGAGGAACGGAGCGATCAGGAAGTATAACGGAAAGGGCGTGAATCGCTCCACGAGGAAGAATGGCAGGATAAAGAGGGCAGTGGTGATGAACCAGAGCAGGAGACCCATGGACCTCTGCAGAGGCACCGGGTAGAGCGGGGGTCTGCCCCACCAGCCGATGAATCTGCCCAGCAGTGCTACAGGATGGTACCGGCTGGGTGGATCCCCGATCGTTCTATCGATGAGAATGGCGAGGATTGCTACTGCCGCTGGGAGAACCATGCAACGAAGACGCCCGCGACGACCAGGACAAAGGCGATAATGAGCAATGCGTCGACGATGGAGAGGAAGATGTCTGAACGGAGCAGTATCCAGATGAGGAATACCAGGATTCCGAACGCAAGCATGAGCCACTGCACCATCGCGAGGTTCATATGCGAAAGAAGCGGTGTTCGCGCTTCTTCCGGTTTTTTCTGGGATTCAGGTGCCGGTTCCGGTTTCTTTGTCACAAATACCTTTAGTGCGGCCCTCTTTGTACCATAACCTGTGACCACTTCGATATCGAATACGCCCGAATATGGGCCATCCTTGATGGGGATGCTGTAGACCATCTCGTCCGCCACGTACAGGTTCTCCTGGATGAAATCGGTATAGAGCTGCTGATTCAATGCAGAGATGGATATGTGCGTGGGGTGACCCTTATTCACGAACCGGAGGAGAAGTTCTCCGCCTGCATTCATCTCCACCTGCCTGGGTAGTTCAATGGAGTTGATCCCACGCCTGTTGACGAAGATATCGTGAACGGACATCATTGGCACCTTCTCAACGGCGGAAGGAGATCCGGTATGCCTTCGGTGATCCGATATTCATGTCTGCACCGCCCGCAGAAGAGCGCACCCTCCAGCACCTCATGCTCGTCCTCCTCCTCTGCCTTTAGCTCGAGCCCTCCCTTGCAGACCGGGCATGCGAGTATCTCCAGAAGCTGTCTTCTCATATCTCACTCCGAAGGTCGATGATGTGATCGATATCGGGGCCTGTGGAGATCAGGGTAACCGGCGCTCCGATGTCTTTCTCTGCTGCGTCGATGAACCTCTTCGCCTTCTCAGTCAGTTCACTGTATTTCGTCTTTCCCAGACAGGCCGTATCCACTCGATCGATTCCCGTGATCGCTGCCTGAGTGCATCCATTTATCATCGCGGCGTAACGCGCCATCTCCCCGTCCCAGGTACCGATTCGCCTGGGCCTGTGTGTGACCGTTCCGAACTCCTCGATCCCGAGCGTCTTCGACATATCGGGTGCCATCTCGGTGGAGAAGGGGCCCTCACCCACCCTCGTTGGATACGCCTTGAAGACAACAATCACCTCGTCCACACGGGTGGGGCCCACGCCATTGTCAGCCGCGACCTGTGATGCGGAAGTATCCTTGCTCGTGACAAACGGGTATGTGCCGAAATACAGCGAGATACCGAAGCCCTGGGAACCCTCGAGTATCACTCGATCGCCTGCATCGAGGGCGTGGTTGATCTCGAGGGGGACATCGGCCAGATACCCGGCCAGCTCAGGCAGATCTTTTGCCTGCTTTGCCACCCGGAGCACGCGGTCCGCGTTTGCCGGACCGCAACCGGTACCAGTCGTGCCTATCTTCTTGGAGAGGTGGTCGCTCCCCCGATCCCTTTCTATATGGTGTGCCTCGATCACACCGCACCTTTTATCGACGAAAATTCGGTCTTTCACCTTCAGCGCCTCGACCTCCCGCAGAAATACCCGTGGATCGAGGAGTACGCCACTGCCGATCATGAGCCTCGCATCCGGGTACACAAAGCCAGAAGGAACCATCCTGACGCCGTATGCATGGGCGTCGACGGTAACCGTATGCCCCGCATTCGGGCCGACGCCCCCCCGCGAGATGATAACGGGTCGATCCTTCATCGCAATGTGGGCCACTATCTTACCCTTTCCCTCGTCTCCGAAGAATCCGCCAACGATAATCGTACATGACATTGCTTAACCAACGTATGTGTGGCGATGGAGGCAATAAATTTTTATCATCCCTTTCATTCTTTTAAACAGGCCTTTGTGGATTTTTTGCGCTCCGAATCCGTTGCTCGCCGCGATCCGTTCGCCTGCCGCCCTTGAAGGGATTGACGATCTTCAGAAAAAACACGAGAGATGTGCTCGATTGGTGAGTGTAGCGGTCATTTCGATCGATGTGATATAAAAATTATGATCTGATCGCACGAAGGATGACAGATGTCTGACGTTTTTCCAGTGGAAATAAAGGGGTACGAAGATCCGTTACTTCTCCGAACCTGCTTTCAGGCGGAAATGAATGCTTCCATCCGCTCCAGCGCTTCCTTCAGATCCTCTCTGGAGACTGCATACGCGCAGCGGATATGATCTCTTCCCGCCTCACCGAAGACGGAGCCAGGCACAACCGCGACATGCTTCTCTGCGAGCAGCCGTTCTGCAAACAGCACATCGTCCAGACCGGTCGATTCAACCGAAGGAAAGGCATAGAATGCCCCCTCCGGCATATGGCAGGAGAGGCCGATCCGATTCAGACCGGCAATGAACAGATTCCGCCTCATCCGGTACTCCCTCACCATCCGGTTCTTGTCCTCTTCCCCGTTCTTCAGTGCTTCGATAGCAGCGATCTGACCCATGATGGGGGCACAGAGCATGACGTACTGATGGATCTTGAGGGCGGCGCCACAGATCTCCGCGGGTGCACAGAGGTATCCGACCCTCCAGCCGGTCATCGAATAGGCCTTGGAGAACCCGTTCAGCGTGATCGTCCTCTCCTTCATACCGTCCAGCGACGCAATCGATGTGTGGTCACCACTGTAGTTGAGCTCCGAATACACCTCGTCGCTGATGACGAGGAGATCATGGTCGATGATCACATCTGCGATCTCCTTCAGGTCCTGCCTCCTCATAACGGCTCCTGAAGGATTGTTGGGGAAGTTGATCATGAGTGCCTTCGTCCTCGGGGTGATCTGCTCCATCAGCATATCTGCTTTCAACCTGAATCCGTCTGCCTGCATGCACCGAACCGGAACCGGTACCCCGCCTGCGAGTGTGACGCATGGTGAGTATGCCACATAGCTGGGCTCGGCCACCAGCACCTCGTCCATCGGATCCACCACCGCTCTGAGCGCGATATCAACGGCCTCGCTCACCCCGCTGGTAATGATGATCTCCTCGTGAGGGTCGTACTGGAGTTTGTAACGTCTCTTCAGGTTGCGCGATACGAGTTCGCGGAGCGTTAGAAGTCCTTTGTTGGAGGTGTAGGAAGTGTGCCCCTGCTCTATTGCATATATGCCCGCCTCCGAAACACCCCACGGGGTGCTGAAATCGGGTTCTCCGACTCCAAGGGAGATCACTTCCTCCATCGTAAGGAGGAGATCGAAGAACTTTCTGATCCCAGAGGGTGGAATACGTTGCGCCCTCTCCGAGATAAAACCCCGCATTCGGCCACCTACATCGTGATTGGTAGTCGTTCCGCCATTTCCCTTTCGTGGAATGGAATGCCGTTCTCCTTGTATGTCTTCATGATGATATGGGTGGCGGTCTCCCGGATATTCTGTATGGGGGCGATCTGCTCTGCGACGAAACGTGCGACTTCCTTCATCGTTTTTCCTGTGACGTGGAGTTGCAGGTCGTAGACGCCAGAGACCAGACGCAGCGATTTCACCTGCCTGAATCTGGAGATTCTTTCGGCGACCCTGTCGTATCCGAAATCCCGTTCCGGAGCGACCTTCAGATCGATGATCGCGGATACCCCGCCATCTCCAACCCTCTCCCAGTCCACGACGGCAGTGAACTTCCGAATCACCTTCTCCTTCTGCAGCCTGTCGATTCGTGACCTTATCTCACCCTCTGGTATACCCAGCATGGTGGCCATGTCGGTATCTGTAATCCTGGCATTCTCCACCAGGAGCTCCAGGATGCTTCTGTCTGTCTCGTCCATAAATTCACCTGAAGAATCCCTTCATCTGGCTTACACTCTTCATCTGATTGATACTCGGCAGCATCATACTTTGCTCTTTGAAACGCCGGTCCTTCGACAGGACCTCTGAGATCTGTGCCATGCTGCCTTCCATTGATATCTCTTTCGTCCTTCCGTACCGCCCCCTGCTCACCACTCGTGTGCTGACGACGCCCAGCATGTTCAACTCGGAGATGAGATCCGTGATCCGGCGTGGGGTCAGGATATCCAGATCGAGCGTCTGCGCCAGATCACGGTAGACCTGGACGACCTCACCACTGGTGAAGACCTGTCTGCCCGCATTCTTCATCAGCAGCATCGCGTAGAGGACGGCCTTGCTCTGCGTGGGGAGGGTGGAGACGCATTCGATCAGACTGTCCGTTTCGATCTTATCCTGTGCCATCTTCACATGCCGCTCGGTCACCTTCTCCGTATTCTCCCGGTCAGCCAGTTCTCCGGCAACACGCAGGAGATCGAGTGCACGCCTGGCGTCTCCGTGTTCCTGCGCGGCGAGCGCTGCACATAATGGAATTACTCCCTCCTCCAGCGCGTTCTCCATGAAGGCGTCCTCCGCCCTCTGCCTGAGGATGTCGCAGAGCTGATTCGCATCGTATGGCGGGAAAACGATCTCCTCCTCGGATAGGGACGAGAGCACCCTTGGATCGAGGAAGTCGGTAAACCTGAGATCGTTGGAGATGCCAATAATGCTCACCCTCGAACTGTTCAGCTCCGAGTTGATCCTCGTCAGATTATACAGTGTTTCGTCTCCGCTCTTCTTCACCAGCTTATCGATCTCGTCAAGAACGATCACCAGTACCCCTCCCGAGGCCTCCAGCTGGTTCTTCAGCTCTGAGTACACCTGATCCGTGGGCCATCCGGTGAATGGGATGCCTGATTTCATCTTTTCGCTTCCGGCCTCCTCCTCCTCCAGACAGTTCGCGATCTGCGCAAGGACGCGATACTGTGTGTCGATCACCTCACAATTCAGATGGATCACCCGACATGCGTGGCCAATCTCCCTTCCTGCCTTCTCCAGCTCTGATCCTACGTACCTCACAGAAGCGGTCTTTCCCGTGCCAGTCTTTCCATATATCAGGATGTTGGAGGGGGTCTCTCTTTTCAGTGCAGGTGCGAGGATGCTCGCAATTGAATTTATCTGAGGGAGACGGTGTGGGAGGATCGAAGGGCGGTATGTATGGCGGAGCACCTCCCGGTTCTTGAATATATTTTTATTGGCGATGTATCGTTGAAAAAGACCGAGCGCTGAACTTCCTTCTTCCGGCATCCAATCACCTGCAACAGTCCATGGGGATTCTTGATATCGTACCTTCAGTAGATAATGCCATCGCTTTATGTTGATTTATAAGATGGCGACTCTCCAAATAGACAGCATTGATTGGGGGTTATAATTGAAGATCCAGGGGATTGGGCATAATAAAGGGTTTTTGAGGGGAGAGAGGTGAATACCATGGTAATGCTGTTTATGTTTAAAATGGGGAGACCCCTTTGTTTCCACTGGAAGGTGGTGAATCTATCTTTGGATAGATTGAAATTAACATATTTTTATTCAATGGCTAATATAATATAAATAATATATAAATATTTTTATTTAATTTTTATTTATTAATTACAATCGTAAACAAACAGGCAAGCCTTTGATCACCGATTGAGAGTTCCACTGGAAATCAAAGGGTAGGTGTCATGGAATACGATAGGATCTATCATTCGGGGTTTTTGCATCACCCGTCAGAGAAATCGAGGCAGCCACAGGATTGTGGTTTGGAAATAACTTTTTCCTCCACGAAGACACCTGTACCAGAGATGCCACACGTACAGAATAGTGAAATGAAGATAAACGCGGCGGTGATCACCGTTTCATCCTCCAGAACCCCAAAGACAGACGAGAGCGGCAGGGCCATCAGAGAGATACTCACGCAAAAAGGGATCAGCATCTCTTTTACCAGGGTAATCCGAGACGATATCGAGGAGATCTGCACCACCCTGAAGAGCGCAATGGAGGATGCAGACCTCCTCATCTTCTGCGGGGGCACGGGTCTGACCAAAGACGATTGCACAACCGAGGCAATCTCACCGCTGCTGGAGAAGACCATCGATGGCTTCGGAGAGCTCTTCAGGTGGATGAGCTATCAGGAGATAGGTACTGCCGCCATGCTCTCGCGGGCGATCGCCGGCACCCTCGCCGGCAGAGTGATCTTCTGCATTCCAGGTTCGCCCGGTGCGGCGAAACTCGCGACTGAAAGGCTGATCGCTCCGGAGGCAGGGCACATTCTCGCGCATGTGCGCAGGCAGGTCTGAACCGACAACCCACAGGAACTCATTTATTGATATCCAGGAGCGCAACTCGTTCTAAGACCAGTTCAGTGAACCTTTCAGCACCGACCACCTCCAATTCTGCAGGTGTGATGGAGAAGAGCCTCGCCAGCCTCTCCCCCCCCTCATCGTCCATCTCTTCCCAACCCTCGTTGAACTGTACATACGCATTCATCATGGAGATCGCATTCTTCGATGGCGGGATGAAACAGATATACATCCGGTTTTTCCCACTGTGCACACCGAATTCTATGGCGACCGAACACTGTCGGGTGGCCGCCGCATATAGGAGCACCTCCATCTCGAGTGCACTGGAGATCATAACACCGCTTTCCTGGGCGCGGATTGCGTGTCGGACGGCCGATTCCACATGTGCCACACCTGCCACCATATCGGCATTCAGGCAGACGATCCTCGTCCCATTGGCGGCAGCGATCCCCCTCATCGTACGAATAAACGCATCGACGTCCCCGATCTCCGCGGTTCCACCACATACTTCAAATCTCTCATCCATTTCGCATCTCCGGATAATCCTCCCATGTGGTCTGCAACCCTCCTGACTCCTCATCGACCTCCTGACCATCCAGCTGCGAGAACACCTGGCGTGCAAGACCGGCCCCGAGTATAGGTGTTACGCCCGCGATGCCGGCGGCCCTCAGGGCCGATATATCGGCAATGCCATTGTTGAATAACCGCCTCGCGCGCACCCTGCCGATCCCCTTCAGTCTGACGAGCGGCAGGAGCTCCCTTTTCACGCCGTATCTGATCCTGAGCTCCATCGCCTCTATCTCTGGAAACATGTGCTTCGCGAACATGTGTGCGAGCCTGCCTGCTGCATGGATGAGCCATGCAACGCTCTCCACCATCGTATGAATATCACCGGGTCCCACGCTGTAACGCTCGCATATGATCGCCTCCCCTGCTTCCTCCACCCAATCATACAGTAGCATCGCAGTCTTCAGGCTTCGGAAGTAACTCTCCGGATTGCCACCGCCCCCATAGAGCGGCATCTCCACCCATAGTTCATCTCCCATGCTCATCACTGCACGCTCGCAGAGTACCTCGTCTCCCCTTCTGAGTGAGAGGGTGGGCATATCAGGGGTGGAACAGATCATTTGCAGGAATCCAAGGGTCGAGAAAGCCTCGGCACGGGAGAGAATCCCCACCATCAGTTCCGCGCTCCTCGGATCCAGATATATGCGCGAGACGAGGGTGCCGAACTCCGTCGCGACATATCGCCCGCCGAGTGTGAGGATCATCTCATGCTCGAGTAGGTACTCGAGGGAATCTCTCAGTATTGCGTTCAGGAGTTCAGGATCTCCCTTCTGGTGGTGATAGAAGGTCTTCTGCAGAAAGGCCTGCAGGCCCATCCTGTCGTTCACGAACCGCGTGGCGATGATCGAGAGTATATGCGAGCATAGCGACCAGACCGTGGCGCATCTGGACCTGATCCTCTCTGGTGGGGATTCAATGAACCATCTGAAGAGTTCAGGAATATCCTCTCGCGACCTGGCAATGAGGATCGCCTCGCCATAGGGATCAAGGTGGGGCCTTCCGGCCCGGCCTGCCATCTGGTGGTATTCCATCACAGGTATGGGCACCATACCCTCGCCGCTCTGATACCGGTGATGATCCCTGATCACGACTCTCCGCGCAGGCAGGTTCAGTCCTGCGGCGAGCGTGGGGGTGGAGACGATGCATTTGATCTCGCCTCTTCTGAAGCAAGCCTCGACGATCGCTCTCGCCTCCCGCCTCAGGCCTGCATGATGAAATGCGGCTCCGTTTAAGACGCAATCGGCGAGCCTCCTCTCACCCTCTGTCTCCGCCATCTTTTGAAGGCGAGAGGCCCATTCCTGCAGAGTCGGACTCCCCTCTCCGAGGGCAGAGGCGACCTTCCCCGCCAGCGACTCTGCATTCCTGCGCGATGAGACAAAGACGAGGCACTGTCCACCCTCTTTAATCGTGTCCAGCACGAGGTTGACATCCTCGAAACGCGATTTCGTTTCGACCGCTCGGTCCCGTCCGTGAAACTGGATCCTTCCCCTGAAATAGACTCCCTGATACAGCTCCACCGGCCTCCATTCGGATACGACCGTCTCCGCCCGGAGCCATCCACCCAGTTCTTCAGGATTACCGATGGTGGCGGAGAGGGCGATGATCTGGAGATCCGGTTTCTGATGTCTCATCTTCGCGATCACCATCTCCAATGCGGGCCCTCTGCCCGGTGCATCCAGCAAATGGATCTCGTCCACGACGAGTAGCGTGATCTCCCTGAGCCAGGGGGTGCTGTTCCTGATGAGCGAATCCACCTTCTCGGAGGTGGCGACAATGATATCGTTCCTGCCGAGACGGTCATCTCGCCGGTCGAAGTCCCCTGTGGATAGGCCAACCCTGAGACCCTTGTCTCCAAACTCTTCGAACTTCTCGCTCGCGAGCGCCTTGAGTGGGACGATGTACAGGCTCTTTCCTCCCTTCGCTGCATGCTGATGCATCGCCATCTCCGCGATCAGCGTCTTTCCGCTCGCGGTGGGGATCGCAATCAGCAGGCTCTTGCCTTCCAGCACCCCTCTCGCGATGCACTCGGTCTGCGGGGGGTAGAGTTCCACTATACCCCTCCCGTGGTAATGCCGGATGAGCCTCTCTGGGAGAGGAAGGTCCGCGACCCTCATGACAACCCCTTAATTTCTTGTGGAAAACATCCCATATGACTCTCTAATGGATTTAAAAAAGATTTAACAGGAATTTGGATCTTCTTAATCTCCAGTGGAAATACATCATGTCCATGTGTCAACAGACCCTCAATAATAGTGCTTTACCAGGTCCTGTCTTGCCTCGCGCCTCCGGCGGTCCAGGAAGGAATATACCGTCTCGTGCGGTGCGCCATTGATGAGCATCTCCACTGCCGTCCTCGCAAGCTTCACCTGTTCGAATAGTCCGATGATCGCAACGGTCTTTCCAAAGATGGAGATGCTGGTCTCGGTCATCTCCTCGATCTGCTCTCTCGACCTGCCGTCCCTCCCAATAATTCGACCCCTGATCCTTTCCAGCTTCTGCGGCGTGTCAGCAAGGGGTGAGAGATCGATCACGTCCAGGATCATCCCCTCTTCCTTGAATAGCATGAAGGCACGCTCGGGTGAGAAACCCCTGTTGATTGCTTCGATCAGGTTCGCTGCGCTGAGGACCCCTTCGGGTGATTCGCCCTCGACCGTCACGACACCCTCCCTGCTGTCCACCTTGATCGCCGTACCGGTCTTCTCCTCTATCTCCCTTTTTGTAGAACCGCCCTTGCCGATCAACACCCCGATCCTATCTGTATTTACTTTCAACTCCTTGCTCGTCATACAAGAACACTACGCCGTTCAGGGTTCGAGGTCGAAGCCCTCAGTGACCTGTCCGACGATCTCCTTCTCATCAAGTATTCTGCATCGATCCGAAAAATACCTGTTGATGTTCGCCACGTCTCTCGCGAGGAACTGCATCGCCCGCGGGTGATCCAGTGTGACGGCCTGACCCATATCGATCACATAGGGTTTATCTCCGTACAGGATGTTGTACTCGCTCAGATCCGCATGTACCAGCCTTGCTCTTTGAAATAAAGTCTTGATATAGCCGAGGATAGTTTGGTACGTCTCTTCAGGCTCTGGAAGTTCGACGAGCCTGAGCTGCGGATATGGGCGCTCACCCTCCCCCAGGAAGTCCATGATCAGGATATTTCTCTCGAATGCATGGGGTTCTGGCACGGGGATGCCTGCTTCATGTGCCCTCTTCAGGTTGCTGAACTCCTTCCTCGTCCAGGCAAATATGATATCTTTTCTCGTCCGCCTTATTCCAGAAAACCGTGGATCCCCGTCCAGGTACTCGGTCATCGCCTTGAAGTTTGCGGTCCTCATCATGTATATCTTCAGGGCGAGCGCCCCTTGATCCCTCTCCGCGAAGAATATATTCGCCTCTTTGCCCGTGCTGATCGCACCCCCGATTGAGGTGATCACCCTCCTGTTGGCGAGACGGTACAGTGCGATGAGTGTTGCCTCGTCGAAGACATCCTGTCTCACCTTCAGCTGATCCTCGTCCTTCACCCTGATGCCGAAGGACTCCAGCTTTCGGTCGAGCCTCTCGATCAGGTCTCTCCTCTCGGCCACACCCTTTCACTCCCTGCTATCTACCCATTCTGTCTCTGACTTCAGCGAGCATCTCCGCTAAATAACATGCACAGGCCTTTTTCAGGTCCTGCGGATGGAGCCTGCCCTCCGCATAGGCAACTTCGAGCTCGGCATAAGAACCAAACATTCGGTCACCTCCGTACTTCTTCGGGCGCCTGATCACCACCTCCGCGAACCTGGGGAAGACGTGGTACTGCATCATCTGTAGGACCGGGTTCCCCTGTGTGGCAGGGGGGCAGAAGGCCCTCTCCATCTTCTTCAGGATGGTCTCCGCACCGTCTGCAATGGAGATGTAGTTCCCCTTCGATGAAGACATCTTCTCTCCGTCCAGGCCGAGCAGGATCGGGGTGTGAACGCATAGCGGGGCCGGGTATCCGATGGATGGGAGGTACTCCCTGGCGAGCATATGGATCTTCCGCTGGTCGATCCCGCCCACTGCAGCATCCACACCGAGCATCGCGATATCCACCATCTGCATGATGGGATATATCATCTGGGAGACCGTCGGGTTCTCCATCTGCCGTCCCACCTCGTCCATGCTCCTTGCTGCACGGTTCAGGGTGATCTGTTGCGAGAGGCGGAGGACCATGAGTTCGTACTCTGCCCTCAGCTGGAGATCCGAACCGAGGGCGTAATGCACATCATGGAGTCCGAGCGCCTCGAAACATCTCCTGTTGTACTCGGCCAGCTCAGCGACCTCTTCGAGGGTGCCTTTCCTGTTAAGGAATGCGTGCAGGTCCGCGAGGAGCAATGTCACCTCGAAGCCGGCCTGCTGCATGTCGAGGAGTTTCTGTACGGTGACGAGGTGCCCGAGGTGTATTTCGCCACTCGGTTCGTAGCCGGCATACACCCTTCTCCTGGGAGATTCCAGGAGGAGTCTGAGCTCCTCCTCCGTGATCACCTCCACCGTGTTTCTGGCGACCAGAGAGAACTCATCCATACCATCAAGGTTGGTAACGGATGGACAAATGGTTATCTGATGGGGGAGAAGCCGAGTGCCTCGTTTGTCATCGCAATGGACCTTTCTGCCTCTTTCACTGTGCCCATCATCGCCCTGATCGCGTCCACGCTCTCCACCACTACGTCTGCCTCCTGGTGGATCGCCTGGAAGAGGTACAGATCCCTTCCGATGGTGGTGACCGACTCCTCGTAGACACCGTTCTCCCAGAGGTCTGACCTGGGCCTGCCGAGGTCCATCACGAACTCCTTCAGCTCCGCGGTGCTCTTTATCTCGGTCCCCTTCTTCACCAGCCCGATCCTCGGGTGCGCTCTCATCTGGGCGAGCACCTCCTCCCGGGGGGCGTCGCGCCTGAGCTGCATGTGCACCGCGTGCATGTGCATCATCGTCGTAGGTACAATCATCGCCAGCGTGACGATATTCACGTGCGGGAGTACGGTATTCACGTCAGGGCCATGATGACTGGGAATCGTGACAGGATCGAGCACAACTGCATCCACCGGCCCCCTCTTCACCTCGCCCGGATCGGAGCCCCGCCTCACCATCACCGCCAGCACACGATCCACACCGAAGGCGCGATCCATTGTGTTGATGATCCGGCAGAGTCCGGTGGTGTTGCAGGAGACCACTCTTACGAACTGCCTGCCGACCGCTTCGCTGAAGTTGCAGTCTGAGCAGAAGGAGAAGCCCGCCAGTTCGTGCTCCTCCCCCCCCTGGAAGATCGCCTTCACTCCCAGTTTCTCGTATAATGGTTTGTTTTTTTCACCCACACCCCCGGGGGTGCAATCCACCACCACATCCGCTTCCTTCAGCATCCCCTCCACGGAACCCGCGACAGGCAGTCCGAACTTTGTGAACGCATCCTTCTTCGTGAGGTCCGCGATATAGAGGGGGTATCCCTTCGCCTTCGCGACGAACGCCTCTGCGCTCGGTCTGGTCTTCGATACCCCCACCACCTTCATATCCTTCTGTGCCGCGACCGCATCTGCCACACGCTTGCCGATGGTTCCATATCCGTTGATGGCCACCTTTATCATACACCGAAAGGGTGAGAAGGAGATCTGATAAAGATTGCTGGAGATCGGAGCGTTGAGGAGATCGGTCGATCGTCTGATGATCGATACCAGCGGTGAGTCACCCTCGATCACAGATCCCGTAGGCGGGCCCGAAGAAATGCCGATCCTCTCATGGTCGGTCCCTCTAATCAGTCACACCGGATAATTATCGTTAAATCGTTTGGACGATAGAGTGTTATACCGTTCTGGAGGAGTCTTTTGTTCGGTAAGGTACTCTTCCCCACGGATTTCTCGGAATGGGCAGATCGGACGCTTCAGCGCCTCCATACAATCCCGGGTATTCAGGAGATCGTCCTGCTGCATGTGGTGGGACCCGAACGGATGTCGCTTCTGGTCTGGCAGGCCGGACATCTCTTCGAATCCCCGTATCAGTTCGCCCTCCGGCAGCTGGAGGCGCAGCAGAGGGTGCTGCAGGATCGCGGGTTGAGGGCGAGGTACAGACTGGAGGCGGGTGGAGATGAAGCCACTGCGGTGCAGATCTGCCGCATTGCGAGGGAGGAGAAGGTGGATCTCATCGTCATGGGCGCCCGGCGGAAAGGAACTGTCACCGGCCTGCTCCTCGGTAGCGTCTCCGCACGTGTATTGCGCGAGTGCGGGAGGAATATCCTGCTGATGCAGTTTCGTCCAGCCTCCAAATCGGATGAGGGCCCGATACCCGAACCATTGTTCTCCAGAGTGCTCTGCCCCATCGATCTCTCACGCCCCTCTCTCGAGATGCTGAAGGAGCTGAGGGTCGATGGGAACGCGATCCAGCTCCATCTCCTCCACGTGATCAGGGGGGGAAATGACGAATCGCGCGCAGAACGGGAGGTGGAGATGGATCGTCTCGCGCGGGAGATGCAGACCGAAAAAATGCAGATCCTGCCCCTGATCAGGGAAGGGAATCCAGTCTCAGCGATACTGGAGGTGGCAGAGGAGATCGATGCGACCCTTATCCTCATGGCGAGGCAGGGCGGAATGGACTACCTGAGAAATATTCTGCTGGGGAGAACGAGTGGAGACGTGGCGAGTCGGGCACTCAGACCGGTGCTGGTGATGAACCCCGTGTTCGAGTGGAAGGTGGAGACGAGGGAGCTGTTGAAGGAGGAATTCCATCTGGCGGAGGGGATATGGTATCATTACCATCAGCAGAAGGCTGATCCTGCCCGGGACAGAATATTCGCTGTGTTCGTCGAGGGCGAACCGGTCTCTCTCGCAAGGTTCAGAAGGCACGACAGTGCGGGCGAGGTAGACGGTGTCTTCACCCTGGAGGAGTTCCGGGGAAAGGGTTATGCACGTATGGCGGTGAAGGCACTCGTGGATGCGTGCGGTGAAGCACCGCTCTATATGCATTCCACACTCGAGCTGGTCGATTTCTACCGGACCTTCGGTTTCGAGCCGATATCCGAGGCAGAACTTCCGCCGACGATTCGGGAAAGACTTGCATTCGCCGGCGGTGACATGAAGGCGATGCATGTCCAGCCGATGAGACGGATCCCGAAGCCGGTGGTAGAATCATCGCATCGAGCCGCCACTGCGTGACGAGCGAAAGGATCGATCGCACGCATGGATTGCTTCCGGTGAAAAGAAAAGGGCCATATAGAGTCCCGAAAAAGTTGGCGAACGATGAGGGGCATGTTTGGGGCTCTAAAAATAAAATCACTCATCATTAATCACAGGGCGGCACTCGGAACCAGATCCGGGTTAAAAATATCCAACAGAAGCACTGGCGAGAGATCATCTGACAGAAAGTTCTGCCAGAGCTGCGCCATGCAATTTTCAGCCCTGGCGAATATCGGCTCGAACAGCGGCGGTACGAGAAATGAGGACTGGTGCTCTCTTTTTTCCTGGGCAGCAGATTCGCCGAAGCGGATGTCACTGTTGAGCAGATGATCGACAGATGCGCACTCATCATGAGCTGTATGAAGATGCCTGCGTCGCAGGTTAGAACATTATCTGCAGCGTTTTGCCGTTTCGTTCCGCCCCACACAATCCCATGCGGCTTTGATGCATGCCAATCGTAAGAACTTACGATCGAGGTGCTGTTTCGGGCATCTCGATCTGACCTCTCGTCGGTCGAATGGAGGAGCAGACGTCAACATACGATCCTGTTCAGACAACGGCATCGTTGAAAAGTAAAGGGTACACAATGAGGCCCCCGGATCTTCAGTCTAACTCTCCAGACCGAATTTGCCTTTTTTATGCTGCATGGGCAGCTCTCGCATGCTGCCGCCGCTCGAGGAATCGATCGATCAGATCGATGCGCTTCGTATATCAGTCCGGCCGACTCATTGCAATCTCGATTCCGACCTCGTTCCTTCGGAGGAATCCCGGTACCATCGGCGAGTTGTAACGCATCAGAAAAGGTTCACCCATGTGTGCAATACCATGCCTTTCGAGCGTCGGGAGCAGCCTTGCCGACATCTCCGAAACCACCTGTGGATATGCATATCCCCGGAAGCGCAGCACCGCCACCTCGCGCGATTTGATGGTCCGGAGCTCTACCCTCTGATCAACGGGCTTCGGAGGGCTTTCATGCAGAAAACGGAGCGGGAGCACGAAGGACATGCCCTCTGCGTCGTTTATCACCGGTGCGGTCATCTGGATCCTGCTCCCGTTGAGATTCTCTCCGGTAATATACCTGTAGAGGATACTGAACGATTCCTCCCCCCATGCGCCTGAAGTTCGGGCAATGGGGATATCGGGGTATCTCCGCAGCTCGATATCCCCGATCCTTCCGATATCCTCTCCCTGAATCATTTCTGCCATGTCCCCGGTAGCCTCGCGGCCTCGGATAATGAACTTTTGCCCGAAGTTCCTGCAGAAGGCATTGTGCGATTCTCCGGAAATTTAACACGCTGGGACGATACAGGGGAGATAGTGGAGATGGCCATGGCTCTGGTTCAATGGTCTTCATTCCCCCATAAACTCCCTCTGGATACTGCAGACCTCGGTGCTGTTTCGTGCAGCTGCATACGCGTGCAGAGGCTCCCGGTTCAGCTCGAGAAATCTCTGCCCCCATGTGTAGATCGAGAGGATCCGTTCTGCTTGTTCTTCTCTTCCGAGGATGAACAAAGCCGCGGCGAATGCCTCCAGCGATGAAAGCCTGAAAGGCCTGCCGAAGTTCACGGGATTCGCCGCGAGGAGATAAGGCAGTGCCCTCCTCCTCCTCCACCGCCTGATCGCTGCGGTATCCAGCACTTCCCATGAACAGTCCAGCACTGTAATCGAGACTGCATCCCTGTCCGCCGGAGAGAGGGCCTGCTCTGCGGTCGGATCGAGGAGCAGGGTCGATCGCGGGATATTCCTGAGCCGGGGGAGGGTCCGGACCAGGCCGAGCCTCTCCATCTTCTTCACGGAGCATTTGCGTGGGTCGCAGGTGTCGTCCCGGTAGGCGTAAAGGGGAGTCATCTGTATCTGGTCTTCTGCAGGGGAATAGATAGATACGCAGTTATCATAAAAGGTTACCGCCTGGTGGTCCAAAGGGAAGAGGCGCACTCACCGCACCAGGTTCGAGGGGTTCCAGCAGATCCTCTCTTTCAGTGAGGTGCATGAGAGGCTGTCTGTGGTGATGATCCTCTTAATATTCCTGATCGACTGGTCGGTCAGCTCTGTCAGGAAAAACTCCTGGGAAATGTCGATCTCATCGGAGTCCTTCACCCTGTATTTCACCTGCAAGGGGGGCCTCTTTACCACCATATGCATTCAGTCCTCGCCTGATATATTATATTTAATATTAAATATATATAGTTTTCTGTTCTATATTTTTAGAATTTTAATATTTTATAGAATTTTAATCCTAAAATAATGTCTATATAATAAATAAAAAAAATATTGCAATTTTACCATCCATAGATGATACACTTTCAATCCTCATGTACGCTGAAGGCACCCATCACCGCCTCCTCCACCTGCATACGCACCCCTTCCTGTTTGCTGATGTCCCTTGTCCGATCCATTCCCCCGAAGAGGAGTGATGGGAGTGTTTCGATTCCCAGGTTCATCATAAAGGCCTTCAGCACTCCAACGACGCATCGGAAATGTTCATCACCTGTCCTTCCGGCCACTGATATAATGATCCCTTTCTGTCCAGAAGGGCCGCCTTCGAGGAGGCGTGATGCATGATACGCCTGGCATCTATCGATCAGATGCTTCAGCCCACCCGGGACGGTGTTCGTATAGACGGGGGAGCAGACGACTAGCAGGCGACAGCTCTTCAGGTATCCGATTACATCTGCCATATCGTCCTCGAAAGTGCACCGGCCGAAGTTGTAGCACTGGTAACAGCCTATGCAGGGTCTGATAGTCATATCGGCGGGGAAAAGGACCTTCACACTCTTCCCCAGGGACCGGGCCATCTCCTCTGCCCACTCGGAAAGGATGCAGCAGTTGCCCCCTGGCCGGGGGCTTCCCTGTATCACGAGCACATCCACCGTTATATCTGGCTCACCAGTCGCCATACCGTCCCCCTCTTCCTCCAGAATTGAATCAGGAAAGGAGTGTAAATGTCGCTCCACATCCTCCAGCCTTCTGGTCGCCACCTCCTCTGCGCCGAGTGGCACAGTGGGCGCGTACTCATAAGTATTGGTCCTGAATAGCACACGTTCACGGCCCTTTGAGGTGAGGATTATCGAATAGCGAAAGAGTCCCGGATAGACATCAGTCCAGTCCTCACGCCAGAGCGAGAGGGCGAACCCCTCTCTTTCATGATCTACCCTGCGAAGCAGCGCCACTGGACGCTCCATATCCCCCCATATCGGAGGGATCCGATTTATAGCCATCTGAAGCGTCTGGTATGAATGGATCCGACATGAAACACCCGATCAAGAAACCCCTTTTGTATCTGGCGGCACCCCTCTTCTCTGAGGCGGAACGGCGTTTCAATGAGGAATTGAGGGATCTCCTGGTCGCAGAATCATACGAGGTGTACCTGCCACAGGAGAGCGGAGAGTCAGTCGATCCGAAGGACTCGCGGCCGGACAGAAGGACATTCCTGCACCATCTGGAAGCACTCAGGGGTGCAGATGGGTTGGTGGCGGTCTGCGATGGCCCTGACACAGATTCAGGCACATCCTGGGAGATGGGTTATGCGTATGCGCTCGGTATACCAGTGATCGCACTCAGAACTGATCGCCGCCGGGCGGCAGGAGGGCGCATACTCAACCTCATGCTCGGGGAATCTTCCATGATAGCAACTAAAAAGGAGGAAATAGTGTCACTGCTCGAAGTCATTCTGAAAAAATGAATTTTTTTTCAGTCAGGCTTACCTGCCGCCACCCCCGCCACCGCCGAATCCACCCCCTCCACCAAATCCACCGCCACCGCCGAATCCACCCCTGCCTGCCGAACCCGCCTGTGGAGGGGCGAACGCAACGATAGGGGCAAAGGCCAGGCCCGGGTGGAGCGGCACTCCCACCGCCGCGATATCGATCTTCAGCTCCTGCATCGCCTTCGCCACCTGTTCGCCCACACCGAGTGCGGTGCCATAGACGAGCCACTCCCCCCACATGGAGAGATCCTCAGGCGCATACTTCTTCATGAGGGCCAGATCGGAGAGGAACTTCCTGAAGGCGCCCCATTCCAGCTTCTCGCGGTGATGCTCCTCTTTCCATCGACCGAAGAGTGTGGAGGGGAAGACCGCGGCGATCCCGATCTGCAGTATACCGACTCCGAACAGCAGGGCCGCTCCGATGAGCAGGTGAGGTGCCGCAGAAGTCAGGATCAGCAGCAGGATCGAGGTTCCACAGGCGATCGCGACCAGAATCATGGGTGCGACGAGCCGGACACGGCCGTCCTCTATGTATTCGTACGAGATCCTTCGGTCGACGGTCGTGGTGAGCGCCAGAAAAGAGCGCTGGTATCCGAGTATCTCCCTCGCTTGTGCCATCGAGGTCCGGGCCCGCTCCGCTTTCGCTGCCAGTTCCCCTGTATCGAGCACCTCGTTGCTGCCGGCGTTTCTGAGGAAGTTCAGGACACGCTGTTCGTACGGATCCTCGGACGTCTTTTTGAGTACCCTGATGGAGTAGCCCCCCCGATCCCCCTTCTCTTCCATCACGATCTTCTTCTTTCTGTGGAGATCAAGAATGGTCGCATAGAAACCATCATCGTCGAAATCGAGCGCATCGTTTTTGAAGAGCAGGTTCACCTGCCAGGGTTTTAACTTCTCGTTTGGAACGGTGCTGAGATACTCCGGAACGACAAACTGCATCTCGCGTCCATACCTCCAGTAGATCAGGAGGAGAAGCACCGGTATGAGCAGCACCATGATCCTTGCGACCAGATTGAGCACCTCGGAAGAACGGTACTGGAGCGTGTACCAGAGGTTCGCAGAATCGGTCCGCTCACGAACCTCTGTTTCAGGAACCGGGAAACCAGGGGTTGAATTCGCATACTCCGCGCTGAGCAGAAGCTCCACCTCAAGGAGTTCGTCCTTCCCGCTGGAGCCGGTGATTACGATGGTATCGGTCTCCCGTAAGAGGTTCAGCGTGGGGGGATGGAGGTACACCTGTTCCACGTATCTCGCCGGGAGCCGTATCTCCACCTCTTTTACGGGCGGATGCACACGCACGAACTTCAGGCTCACGTGTGCATAATTTTCGTCGAACTGCACAGGAGGGCGCAGGATGAAGGTGTACGCGATCGGATACTTGCCCGCTGCATAGTAGTCCGGATCGAAACCCCCCGCCTCGTTCTCGTAGGCGAGGCGGCGGATCTCTGAGATGAAAGCGACACCTGCCGGGTCGAGCGTCCTCACCTCGCCCGCATAGTCCTTCGCGTAGCGGATAACTCCAGAGGGGGCGCGGATATCGACGAACTGGATGTGGGGCTCATCCACGTACTCGAATGCAAGCGGATCGTCCCAGTATCGGTACAGCATCCTGTAGGTCTTCTCTGACTTCACGTCCGAAACGATGAGCTCGTTGAGCGTGCCGTTTTCATGCAGCTCTGCCTGATAGCGCTCCCAAATGAGATCCCCCTCGGAAAGGGAGGGCACGATGAACGCGATGCCAAGGGCGATGACCCCGATTGCGAGGGTGACGGCAAAGAGTATCGTCACCTGTCTGATCTCGCTCACATTACCTCTCTAGAACTCTACCTTCGGGGCTCTCTCGATCTCACCCTCGAACTCGAGATAAGGCAGTTTCAGGAGACCGATGATCCTGCCGACGAAATTGGAAGGTATCGTATCGAGCATCGTGTTGAACTGCTGGCAGATGTTATTGTAGGTATACCGCTGCCGGGCGATCTCTGTCTCGACACCTTTCACCGAATCCATCAGGTTCGTGACCGTGGTGGATGTCTTCAGGTCGGGATACGCCTCTGCGACCGCGTAGAGGTTTCCCAGGAGTGCCCTGGATTCCCGCTCCACCCGTTCCACCTCCTTCGCCCCGGCGCCTGAAGAGAGTACGCTCGCCCTCAGACTGGTGATCTTCTCCAGAGTCTCCTTCTCGAACTTCGCGTAACTCTTCACCGCCCCGAGGAGCTGCTCGATCATATCGAGCCTCTTCTTCATCGCAACCTTGATCTGCCCCAGCGTCGATTCGGCCGAGTTCTTCAGGTTGAAGAAGCGATTATATATTCCCACGAAATACAGTATCAGGCCTATTACGACCAGAATAAGCACTATGGCGATGATTATCTCGATAATCACGATATCACCCGATAAAGAATCAACCTCCGTTCTTTTATTCTTTCCCTGTAGATGCCCGATCTTGTTACGATTTTCCTGTGATGCATGCAACGGGTGAACCAGTTATACGATGCCATTGAAAAGATTTCAGGGAGGCGTCCGTGTGAAGGACGACGAGAACCACCGCAGGTATCTCCCGATGAGCATGGGAGAAGCAGACAGGGCAGGGCATGGAAAGTTCGACATCGTGTTGGTCAGCGGGGATGCGTGCGTGGATCATCCTCTCTTCTGCACCTCAATGATTGGGAGGTTGATTGCGCAGCCCGACTGGCGGAGCGGAAGGGATATTACCGCACCGGGAAGGCGAGAGCTCTTCTTTGCTGTCACCTCAGACGATGTGGACTCGATGTTGGACCATCACACGCCCTCTGTGAAGCGGCGGAAAAAGGATGTATATTCCGCCGTGGGGCGGTGCTGACGCCCCGAGAGGGGACGATCGTGTATATAGAGAGGCTGCACGCCCTGTATTTGGTTGTCCGATCGTCATCGGCGGAATCGGGGCGAGTCTGAGAAGGTTCGCGCACTACGATGACTGGTCAGGGCCGGTGAGGCAGTCCATACTGGCAGACGCACCGGCAGAGATACTGGTTTATGGCGTAGGGGTGGCAAGTATGCGCGATCGTGATGAGCCTGAGCAGCAGAAAAGAGATAGGAGGAATAAGGAGGATCCCCGGTACTTGCGAAAAGATCGGGCTGCATGAATACCGTACCATGTCGTGGGATGAATATGTGGGGATCGGGGACTACACGGGGGTCGTCGTGGACCATAAGGCCCACGCGATCGCATTCGCTGCCTGCCATGGCGAGCAGGATCCGGTGAGGGGCAGGTCCGTGCTGCAGCCGCGTCCAAAGGTGGCGATCGCCAGAATCCACCCCCATAACCTCTGGAGACGGATGAGCTGGACCGCATTGACGAGCTCCCGTTCACGAGGGAATCACATCCTTCATGTATAGAATCGATCCCGGCACCGGAGCCTGTGCGTTTCTCGATGGTGAGCCACCGCGGGTGCATCGGCGAATGCGCGTTCTGTGCGCTGGTTATGCACCAGGGGTGGATTGTCCAGAGCAGGAGCATCGAATCGGTTCTGCGCGAGGTGAAGAGGATCACGAAAATGAAGGAGTTTCGGGGCGTGATCACCGATTTAGTGGGGGAGCGAGCGCCAACATGTACGGGATCGGGTGCAGATTCCGGTACAAAAGCGGTGCATCCGAGTGGCAGCGCTGCATCGATGCCTGCCAGAACCTGGATCACATGTCAGAGAGATACCTTCAGCTCCTCCCGGCGGTCAGCACGGTGAAAGGTGTGCGGAAGGTCTTCGTAGGCTCAGGCATCCGGTTCGACCTCTATGGAGGGTTGAACACTTCCGCGAGCCCTGCAGGCATCATGCCGCAGGTCCGATCTCATGGGGACTGCCTGGACGTGTCTGGCCCCCCCAGCGCACGGCGAATACCGGAGTATGAGGGACAGGTCATGAATAGGAATTCCAGAGTCTCAACGCGAGACTTCACCTCTCGAACGATATAAGAACGATATCCCCGGCATCCTCCACGACCACCTCCTTCTCTCCACGGTAGGTCTGCAGGGTTCCCAGGATCCTGACGGTCTCCCCGCCCTGGAGTATGATCCCGCCCGATGCAGGGGAGGGGACGAAGACATTCGTGCCGTTCACACGCAAGAGGAGGTGTCCACCCTCTCTGGTCTGTGCAGCCCTCTCGACCCTCCCTTCCAGGAGCACCAGCGTGCCGTCGGGGAGTCCGGGATCGTAACTTTTAGCAAAGGGGATTCTTCCGATCCCCTCCAGTATCGCAATTCCTGCGAATACAATGGCTGTGACGAGGATAAGAAGGGACAATGCGAGCCGCTCCTGCCGGGTGAACATCTGTAGAGAAGGGGAACTTCGCTTATAAATAATCGATAGATTCATATCTTAACAGTGTTAATAATTCATCATGCCAACAACAAATCTCCCGCCATCATCGAAGAAACTCTTCCAGCTCTTCGAAGAGGGGCGCGGGATGACCTATAAAGACCTCGTCTCCAGGAGCGGACTGCCGCCGCGGACTGTCAGGTATGCCCTGAAGAAGCTGAAGGACAGAGGACTGGTCGCGGAGAAGTTCAACTTCCAGGACGCGCGTCAGATCATCTATCTGAAGAGGCCTCAGGCGGCAGCGACCGCCTCGTGACCCGGAAAGAACGCATTCAGATCAGCGCCCGCCTCTGACGGGTGTGAAACCTGTTTTTAACACACCTCTCAAATTAAAAGGTCCTGTATTACAGTCATCAACCGTTCAGCACCGCGACGGAGGGCTCGAGAACATCCATCCATCCATGCAGATCACTGCTGACATGCAGGAGGGATAATAGGGCTACGTGCCTACCTTATTGCGATGAGGCAGATCGCCCTTTACGGTAAGGGGGGAATTGGCAAGTCTACCACCGCGGCAAATCTCTCCGCCGCCTTCGCCCAAAATGGCCTGAAGACGATGCAGATCGGGTGCGATCCGAAGCATGACAGCACACGCATGCTCCTCCACGGGGCGAGGATACCCACGGTACTGGATCTCGTCCGCGAACGTGGAGAAAAGGAGATTCTCTTGCAGGATGTCGTCCACACCGGATATCGCGGCGTCAGGTGCGTGGAGGCGGGGGGTCCCGAACCCGGGGTCGGGTGCGCGGGCCGCGGCATCATCGCCACCTTCCAGCTCCTGGAGAGGCTAGGGGCGTTGAAGGGGGAGATCATCGTCTACGATGTGCTCGGCGACGTCGTCTGCGGCGGGTTCGCCATGCCGATGCGTGAGGGTTATGCGGAGGAGGTGTATTTGGTCACTTCTGGCGAACTGATGTCCCTCTATGCAGCGAACAACATCTGCAGGGCGATTGCAAGGCTGGCACAGCAGGGGCGGAGCCGATGCAGGCTGGGCGGGGTAATCTGCAACTCCGCCAGCATCGAGAGGGAGCGCGAGCTGGTGGAGGAGTTCTCACAGGAGATAGGAGGTAGGTTTGTGGGCTTCATCCCTCGGGATCGGATCGTACAGCTGGCAGAGCTTCATAAAATGACGGTCATCGAGTACGAGCCCGATTCTGCGCAGGCAGGCCTTTATAGAGATCTGGCGTGGCACATCCTGGAGAACACCATAAGAACTATCCCCACCCCCATGGATCAGGATCGCCTCGAGGAGCTCGCCATCTCTTTCCTGTAAATAGAAACGAAGGAGCAATAACGCATGTGCATCAGGAAAGCATCCAGAGGCAGAGGCAGTCGCTTGCATCCCAGCACTTGTATCACCGTAGCTGAACCTGTTGAATGCAACAAAACAGGAGCCGACAACTCTCTCCCACTGATATTCAAAGTGGGCCTGATAACCCATGAGAAAGGGGCGCCCGATGGCTTCAGCACGACCCCGCCCACATATCAGGCCACCTGCCATGCGGCACCCCTCCCTTTATACAGCGCATGGCTTTTTGTTCGATCGGGAAAATTGCCCCCCGAGGTGGAGCCTTGCCCATATGATTCATACGATTTCGGGTGAACTGGCAGATGAAGGTCCTTCCTCAGCTCTGTGAATCATCGCGCATGGAGGGATGCACCCTGCTCGGCGCTCTCTCGATCACGACAGGGGTGACTGATAGCATCACCATCGTGCATGGGCCTTCGGGATGTGCACACCATAACTTCTCTCTCATCCATGCAACCCTGCAGGAATTTGGTAGTGATTCTCTTCCCAGAATCATTGCAACTGACCTGTGTGAGGAGGAAATCATCTTCGGAGGCGAAGGAGCGCTGGAGGAGGTGATCCGAGAGGCATCGCTCCTAACGCCTTCCTGCATATATGTTCTCTCCACCTGCATCGTGGATACTATCGGGGACGATCTGCAGGCGATCTGCCGGAAAGACTGGGAACTACCTGTGATCTGTATTCCCACTTCCGGGTTTCTCGGGGGCGGCTTTGAAAAGGGCGTTGCAAACGCACTGATCACCCTTGCCCGGCAGGTAGATACAGATGAATCAGAAAAGTCAGGGATCGCGGTCATCGGGGAGAAGAACCTCGAGTTCGAGGTGGAGGAAAACTTCCATGAGGTGAGCCGTCTTCTTGCCCTCTTTGGCGAAAAAGTCACGCTCAGGTTCGCAAGGAAGTGCTGCGTGAATGATATCAGACTCCTCAGCACTGTTCGCCTCAATATACTGAGGGAATCACGGCTTTCGACGGTCGGGGAGGAGCTGATGAAACGTTTCGGGTCGCCGTACATATCATCCTTCCCGATTGGCCTCGAAGGAACGCTCGAATTTCTGTGCATGGTGGGGGAGATGCTGGGCATGGACGTGAGGGAGCCCGTCCGAAAGGAGCAGGCTCACCAGCAGGAGATGCTGGTGGGCTTCTCGGATCTCGAAGGGGAGAGGATCAGGCTCGAACGCAGTACGCTGGACCAGAGGTTCGTAAGAGAGGTGGTGGAGGCGGTCGGCCTCATCGCCTCTGAAAGCGGCGTCAGAGTACCCATACCCATACCCCCTCCTGTCGGAACCACGGGGCTGAAGAGGATGCTGCACCGCTGGAGGCGTGCGATACATGCGTGGATGCGATAATCCGCTCTGGCCCTGCGCGATGGCAGGTGCGGTCTCCTGCCTCTCGGGCTTCGGAGATCTGGGAGTGGTGATCCACGGGTCCAGCGGATGCTACTTCTACCCCGCCTCCATCCTTCCCAGAACTGTTTACGGAACCCAGATACTCGAGCGCGAGGTAATTTTCGGCTCGGAGGAGCGGGTGAAGGAGGTGATCCGCGAACTGGAGGGGAGGTACGCACTCATCGCCCTGGTCACCACCTGCGTGCCAGCTGTCATCGGCGAGGATATGCAGGCGATGCTCAGGGAAGTGAATGCAGTGATCGTCGATGCCCCGGGATTCCTCGGCAGTATGGAGACAGGCTACAGGATAGCACTGGAGGCGCTCAAGCCTCGCGTGGACCCCGGGATGGAGGGTGTAAACATCGATGGCCTGAATTTGATGGATCCATTCTTCGATGGCAACCTCCTCGAAGCGAAGAGACTCCTGATCTCGGCAGTGATCCCGATCGCGACCACGTTCTGCGCAGGATCGGTGGAGGATGTATGGCGGGCGGGACCACTCACCCTGAACCTGAACCCCGACCTCGCATCCGGCGCGGGAGAAGAGACAGGCTCCCTCCTCGGTCTTCATGAGACATCGGGTGCCTTCAGGAGACTGGAAAGGCGATTTCCCGATGCAGATGTATCGTCAGTCCTCGCAGAAGTGGAGAGGGCGGAAGAGAAGGTTGCCTACGCCTGCGACAAGTATCTTAAGAGGCATGATCCGCCAACAGCCGCGATATATGGGAACTTCGCATATGCGGTTGCGGTCGCCCAGTGGCTGAGCGAATACCTGGACGCGACAATCGCGTTCATCGGTTCCAGAAACGATCCACGAGAGAGCAGGTTCGGGGTGAAACGCTGCCCCGATCTGAGCATGGTGAAGGAGAGCCTGGAGGGGGAGAAGCCCGATCTCATCCTGGGCTCCTCGTACGAGCGTTCTCTAGCAGGAGAGGCCGCATTCGTCCCCATCACGCTGCCCGTGAGGGGACAGATCCGGCTGAGGTCGAGGGCGCTGATCGGTCCTGAGGGTACCCTCTCTCTATTTGAGGAGCTGTTGAACGCGCTGATGAACAGAAAGATTGGGGAGCGATAGCTCAGCAGCCGCCACCCAGGACACCGGCAGCGATCTCATCTCCCACCTCGCGCGTGGATGCACCGCCACCCAGATCGCGGGTCACCACGCCTTTCGCGATGGATTGCTCAATCGCCCTCATGACCGCTTCGGAAGCCTCTGCCTCGTTCAGAAGTGCGAGAAGCATCGATCCCGCCCAGATGGTGGCGATCGGGTTCGCCACACCCTTCCCACGGTATTTCGGGGCGGATCCATGGATGGGTTCGAACATGGAGACCCCCGCTGGATTGATATTCCCACCCGGAGCAAGACCCAGTCCCCCTTGGATGATCGCACCCAGGTCCGTGATGATATCCCCGAACATATTCGGCGTCACCACGACGTCGAACCATTCGGGGTTCTTCACGAACCACATCGTTATCGCATCGACGAAATTGAACTCCGTCTGGACATCGGGGTATCTCCGCGCCTCCTCCGAGAAGACCTCCCTCCACAGCCCATACACCTCGGTGAGGACATTCGCCTTGTCGACGGAGGTGAGCCTCTTTCGGCGCCTCTGCGCCAGATCGAAGGCGAAATCGATGACACGCCGCGCCCCCTCGCGGGTGATCACTCCTATCTGATATGCCACCTCCTCCGCATCGCTCTCCGCATCGATCCCGAACTTTGCATGATACAGCTCCCTCATCATTGCAAGCTCTTTCTTCTCCCTTCTTCTGAAGCGGGAGCCCAAGCCGACATAGAAGTCCTCCGTATTTTCCCTCACGACGACGAAGTCGATATCTTCAGGTCCCTTTTCGGCGAGTGGCGATTTTATCCCCCTGAGCAGCCTCACGGGTCGCAGGTTCACGAACTGGTCGAAGTGGAAACGCATTGTCAGGAGTATGCCCTTCTCCAGAACTCCTGGCTTCACCCGCTCATCTCCTATGGCGCCGAAATATATCGCCCTGCAGGAGGAGAGGAGCTCCATATCCTCCTCTGTCAGCAGTTCACCTGTCCTCAGGTACCGCTCCGCGCCGAGATCCATCTCCACCCATTCAATCCCGAAACCGAAGCGCTCCGCAGCGGCCTCAAGCACCTTTCTGCCTTCATTGAGCACCTCGGGGCCGATACCGTCCCCGCCTACCGCCGCGATCCGGTACACAGGGGCACCTCCTTCAGTCCCCTCGCATAGGGCACCAGCCCTCCTGCGCTGACGATCTCCTTCATGAACGCAGGGATCGGTTCGATGCGGAAGCGCCTTCCTCCGGACTCGAACCACCCCCCTTTCATGTTCACCTCGATCTCCGCTCCGTCCTGCACCGCGTCGGTCTCCTCCGACACAAGAACGAGCAGACCTGTGTTTACTGCGTTTCTGTAGAAGATCCTCGCAAAGGACTTCGCTATCACCATACTCACACCGCTGCCCAGCAGGGCGAGGGGTGCATGCTCGCGCGAGGAGCCGCAACCGAAGTTCCTGCCCGCAACGATTGCGTCTCCCCACTTCACCTCCTTGGCGAACTCAGGTCTGACACCCTCGAATGCATGCTTCGCCAGCTCCTCGGGTTTATAGAATGTCAGGTACTTCCCCTGGATGATTGCGTCTGTATCCACATCGTCACCGAACTTCCACACCCTCATCCTCACACCTCCCGCGGGTCAGTAATCTCGCCATATATCGCGCTCGCCGCAGCGGTTGCAGCAGAGCAGAGGTATATCGATGCCTCCGTGCTCCCCTGTCGTCCCCTGAAGTTTCTGTTAGAGGTGGACAGAGAGACCTCCTTCGGGGCAAGCAGCCCGAAGGCACCCCCCATGCAGGGGCCACAGCAGGGCGCCTCCACTAATGCTCCCGCCTCGATGAAGCGCTCGATGATGCCGGCGCGGAGCGCCTTCAGGTACTCCTCCCTGGATGCAGGGATCACGATCACCCTCACACGCTTACTGAATTCAGAACTCCCCAGTACATCTGCCGCTTCGCTGAGATCCTCATATCTCCCGTTCGTGCAGGAACCGATGAAGACCTGGTCCACCCTCACCCCGGCAGTCTCTTCGACGCTAACCACGCGGTCCACGTTATGGGGGAGAGCGACCTGCGGCTCCAGTTCATCCACGCAGAAGGATCGGAACTCCGTGTACTCTGCATCCGTGTCGCTCTGAAGGTCGAAGGGCTCCATCGTGCGCCTCTCCCTGATATAGGCCCATGTAGTCTCGTCAGGCGGTACAATGCCTGCCTTCGCCCCCATTTCGATCGCCATGTTGCAGCAGGTCATCCTGCCGGCCATCTCCATCTCCGAGAAGGTATTGCCGGAGAACTCCAGTGCCTGGTAGGTGGCTCCATCGGCTCCTACTGCGCCGGTGATGTACAGTATAAGGTCCTTCGGACCCACACGGCGGGGGAACCTGCCCTCGACTTCGCACCGGATGCTCTCGGGCACCCTGAAGTAGAGTGCACCGAAGCGCAAGACAAAGCCCATATCGGTCGATCCTATTCCAGTAGCGAAAGCGCCGGCTGCACCGTACATACAGGTGTGCGAGTCAGCGCCCACGACGATCTCGCCAGGAGCGGCGTAGCCACGCTCCATCATCACCTGATGGCATATACCCTCCCTCAGGTCGAGGTTTCCGATTCCCTGCTCCCCGGCAAAGAGGCGCATCCGCTGGTGGATCTCCGCCGCCTGGATCGAGTCCGCAGGTATCTGGTGATCGAAGAGCATGATCACTCCCGCCGGATCGAAGACCCTATCGCCACCCATCTCCCGCATCTTTTCGATGGCGAGGGGCCCCGTGATGTCGTGTATCATCGCACGATCGACCGGTGCCATCACCACCTCACCCGCGCGTATATCACGCCCGCACTTCCGGGAGAATATCTTCTCCACTATCGTGGCTGCCATGCAGATTCACATACACATCTGAGAAAAGGGACTATTCTAACTTGAGGGAAGATACGCAGAGAAGACCTCGATCTCTCCGGTGACACGAAGGAGCGCGCGGGATCCGCTCAGACCAAACCTCCTTTGATTTTCCGGCTGATGCCCTTCAAACGCCCCTCATCGATGGCCTCACCCCCTCTATCCTCGCCTGTTGCCGCGCTCTCCTCCTCGCGACCCACGATCTCCGCCCGCCATCTGGCCAGCTTGCTCTCATATTCGAGCCCCTCCACGATGGGCTCGATCTCCCTCACGTCCCCTATCCTTTGGAGCAATTCAGAGTTCCACTCCAGATTTTTATCCTGATCGGCGATCGCCTCCACGATGGGTTCTGCCTTCACCACATCCTGGATCTTCACCAGCGACTCGTCCACTTCGCCCTGTATCCACTTGCTCTTGTATCGGAGGGATTTCACCAGGGGTTCTATCGACTTCTTCTCACCCAAACGCTCGATTGCGGAGAGGAAAGCGCTGTCGGAGTCATCCCACTCGTTCCTGAGTGCCTTGATGAGTGGCTCCAGTGCCCTGCGATCTCCTATTTGCCCCAGTGCCTCCGCCGCTCCCCTCCTCACGTGTTTCGATTCGTCTCTCAGTGCAAGCACGAGTGCCTCGACTGCACGCTCGTCGCCGAGTGCGCCCAGGGCCTCCGCTGCATCCATCCTCACATGCCAGTCCCTGTAACGGAGTGCGCGCACCAGGCCTTCGATATCCCCACGGCTCCTCAGCTTCTCCACCTTCGGCCTGAAGAGCCTGCTCAGGAACCCCATTCCCCAACCCCCGTTCTGACCGTTAAAAGGTATTGTATCCGATCGGAGCTTATATATATTCGCCCCCGCACCCTCTCTCCGCTCCATCCTTTCCTCCCATGTCAGCGCCTGCTCCCTAACCCCCTCGAACCTTTTTCCTCCGCACGTTGGGCAACCACGCAGCAGCTCCGTGGAGCCATCGGAAAATATTCGACCGCATTCAGTGCATTTGTG
Source organism: Methanomicrobiales archaeon (assembly GCA_029907705.1). Lineage (GTDB taxonomy): Archaea > Halobacteriota > Methanomicrobia > Methanomicrobiales > JACTUA01 > JARYLJ01. The sequence continues at coordinate 20,937 of JARYLJ010000007.1, read as the reverse complement.
GGGCATGGGGATCGGATCTTCTGATGAGGATGCCGTACGAGATTCATGTCATCTGCGCTGGAGAGGAACTCTCCTGCGGGATACCTTAAAGGTAGGCACCTGGTAGGAAAATGGTTGTTGTTGTAACGGTCGGCGGGAATACACATGCTGCATTGAACGGAATTTAAAGAGATGTCACAATCATTCATCCCGTGGATGATACGGGATTATTTATTCCCTCTGCAAAAAGTTATTCAGCGCATTCTCTCTCATTGAAAACCACAGAATACGATGAAGAAGGTGCCGACAATCCGATTGGCCGTGGATGCAGTGCCCAGAATCGTCAGGATACAGAAAGATGCAGACGTTCGATGATCCGCAATTCCAGCGATTATCGGTTCATCGCACCGCTTCCTGCATCTGCTCCAGGCACTGGCGTTTCAGATTCAATGCCGTCTCTCGAATCATACCGGATTGGTAATAAGGCCGGAGTGCATTCATGATCCTCTCATAATCATCCACGCATCCACTGAGTTCACTGGAGACCGCAGCGAGTGCGGCCGCAATGACAAAATTCTCGTCGTCGGTCACATAAAATGAGAACATACTCCATTACATTTTTATTTTGCTACCATTTATTCGTTGCTCTGAAGAGAAGCGATGTTCCGAAATTACCCATCAGGACAGGAGCGGAAAAAAATTGTGCTTTTCTGTTGTATCATCTTTTTTTGCCTAAAAATTGCAGTTGCCTCTCCAAATCGAATCTGTATCTCTCCACGTCCGCTTGAACGTTTCAGGCAAATGACGCACATGGGATCAATTTTACCCGATATACGGCCCTCCTCTATCACCGGAAAGTCGCAGGAGACCCCCCGTACTGAATAAGAATTCTTCCGATATCCGCGTGAAATCGGAGCGAAAAGAGAATTTATTCGATGAAAGGAAAGAAAATTGACCTTTTTGCAGAACCTCGTCCAGAAACAAGGTTTTCACCTAAAATCTCCTGCATCTACTGCATCTCTTGATGAATTGAAAAGGATCCCTCAGAAACGCGATCGAAATGAACGGCAGCCATGGATCACCGAAATCATGTAAAGAAGCTTTTCACAGAGAAGGGCGGTAAAAATGTTACAAACCTCTCTACACGCTCTGCATGTGGGATGTATTCATATCCCCCAGCATCGATGTTTGGAATGATGCAGGAAAAAAACCAAGAATCAACACAGTCCCAATCCAACGCCTGGATGGGTGGCTTCTTCGGATTCCTCGGGTTCATCGGGTTCGGAGTACTCAGCACCCACAACCCATGGGACATGTTCTTCTTCTGCTTCTTCGTGTTCTTCTACCGGTTTGGGTATCTGAGGGAAGAGCTGAAATATTTAGGATTTTTAGGGGTTTTCGGGTTTTTATTGGCGTTGGCGGGGGTGACGAGAATATTGACGGTTTGAACTCCCGGAGAGGAAGTCGATGAACAGAGTATGGAATATGGGGCATCTCCGGTATATGCCCCCCGTCCATGAAACGCACATCGTTACGGGGTGAGATCACACCCGGTGCATGCCAGGCACATCGTCTTCGATTCATCGGTCCTCAGGTCGTATTTTCTGAGTATCTTCCTCGTCATTTCCGTCAGTTTCAGAAGACGTTCCGGACTCGGTCTTTCAGCCCCTTTCAGCGCCTCGATACGGCCGGGAGGGATGGAGATCGGGCGCAGCACAGGGATTACCCCCATCTTCGCCAGGTACACAACGCCCTTCTGCACACACTCGTCGCTCTCTCCCAGTCCGATGATGATATTGGATGAGACGTGGTTCTTTCCAAAAATTTCGACTGCCTCTCGCAATGACTTCAGGATGAAGTCGAGGTCATGCCCCTTCTTTCCCCTGCACATGCGGTCGAAGATCTCCGGATCCATCGTCTCGACGCTGTACTTCACCTCGGTGGCCCCTGCATCCTTCAATCTCCTGGAGGAGCCTTTCGCAGGGTGGACTGCCACGCCGATCGGGACGCCGTAGACAGACAGGGCCCTTACGATCTCCACTACACGGTCGATCTCATCCTCCGGGGAGACCGCGATCCCCGAAGTGAGTGCGATTGCCTTCAGCCTGCCCTCGCTCCGGGCCCTCTCCACGATGGCAACGATCTCGTCCCTGCTCTTTATCCTCCCCCTAGAGAGCGGTACAGAGCAGAACTGGCAGTTGTAGATGCATCGTTCACTTATGGTGATGTACACCTGCTCCGGGCAGTGGGCCACCACCTCCTCGAGCATACCCTCTGCGATCTCCACGTCCCCTTTCAGAACCGCCACATGATCTCCCTTCCTCGCCAGCCTGAACGGGGAGTCCCGGTTGACCTCGAGCCTCACCCGCAGACCGCCTGATCTGAAGAAGATGGATTGAAGCCCCATCCCCGGCCCGGCTGTCGATGTCCTCCAGGCGGGTAGCAGCGATGCCTCGACATCGATGATCCCGATAGAGAGTAGTTCCGCCTTTATCCTCTCGTCCATCAGGGCCATATGATTACCCTCATCGCAGTCCAAAGAGAGCGCTGGCATTCCCGTAGAGGAGCCTTTCGCGTATTTCGGGCCTCCAGGGGAACCTCGCGCACTCGGACAGGCTCTGCGCGAGAGGGCGCACAGGGTACGACGATGCGAACAGGATGCGGTCACCGAGGAAGTGATTGGCCGCATCCACCCACTCTCGTGCCCCGGGAAATCCCGGAATGAACTGGAAAAAGTCAGGGATCGCCCAGAGGTTTCCGAGCGGGGCATTCGCGATCATCACCCCGATCATCTCGCTCGTATGGGGAAACGCTCCGTGCACTACCGCAATCTGTAGCGAGGGGAAGGCACTGGCGACCCGCTGAATGCGATATGGCTCCGCATACGAGATATCGGGACCCTGCATCAGACTGCAGGTGAGGTAGAGCACGCCCCCGAGCTCCGCGCACCTACGATAGAGTGGATAGTTCTCCGGATCGTCCACATAGCGTGGGGGAGTCCACCACCCCGGGTCGAGGGCGATCCCGTTGAAGTGCATCTCCTTCAGCGTCCGCTCGATCTCGAGAACTCCTGCCCGGACGTCCGCGCCATCTATACCTGCGATGGCAATGGGAAACCGGTCCGAGTACCGATCACGGAGTTCTGCGATATCGTCATTCCTGACGATCCTGTGTCCCGCCTGCCTGCCGACGAGCACACCCTTGTCCACGCCCGCCCTGTCCATCTCATCGAGAAAGAGCTCCATCGACTTCTGCACCATCGAGGGTGTGCGCTCGTAACCGCTCACCAGAGGGCTGCGCCTTGCCGGGGGTCTTGCGCCTGGCTCCGGTGCGAGTACATGCGTCAACGTTCTGAATGGCGGTCGTACACGTGCATCGATGATAATGATCCTCACCCTCGCGGGATCCTGATAACTTATTCTCTCACCTTTTGATAAGGATATTGCATCGGGAAATTTCGGGGATCGGGATCTTTTTATACGTGACAGGGAGAATATTGTCTCAGATCCCGGATCCGAATAAAATTCATCCTCGTGATAAGAATGCCCGGCATTTCACGAGATGCATGAAAATGCTCTTATCGCAGGATGAAGTCCCATACGGACTCGTGATAACGGGGGAATCGGAAAAAGAGGGGCCTGGAGAATCCCGGCGAGCGGTTGCTTCATGCCGTCTTCCTCTACACGCTCGCACTCATGCAGCATTTTACACATTCATGCCCCCTCCCGGGCGCATCCCTCAAAATATCTCCCCTCTCTGTTCTCTCCTTACAGGAGGGTTACCTGCACGACGGCGGGCTCCTCGGAGAAGGAGCTGCTGAAGATCGAATGCGAAAAGAAACAGGATACTTCGCGTGCACTCCGAAATCGGCGGAGGGAGGTACATGCCCTGCGTGTACAGATATCAGAGAGACAGTCGATCGACGGGGATCAAAACCCTCGCCGGATCCTCATTTGAAATTCGGCGATAAAAGCTCCCCCTCGCAACGGGGGTGATCCTGATTGTTCTTCTGCATAATCTTCATCACCATCAGCTCCTCCCCCTCGTACTCCATACGCTCCACCACCTGCACCGCGAACCCCCTCCCCTCGAAGAGCTGCTGCACCTCCCGTTCGCCTGTGAGCGAGGAGACGAGCAGGAGCACCCTGCCAACTGGGGATAGCAGCTCCCCGACGACGGAGGCGAAGCGGCCGATCACCTCTCTTCCCGTGGGGCCACCGTCGAGCGCGATTTCGAGCCAGTCGTCCGCCCGGATGACGTCGGCAGTGGGAAGGTACGGCGGGTTGAAAAGCACCAGATCGAACTGTCCCCTCACCCCTGCGACCAGGTCGGTCCGGATCACCTGCAACCCCCGTGCTTTCGCCATCCTGGCCGCATACGGGTTGATCTCGGTCGCGATGACGCATCGGTCGACCGCCGTCAGTGCCGAGGCGATGTATCCGCTGCCTGTGCCGACCTCGAGGACGCGATCTCCTGCTCTGGCCTCGCGGAGGGCAGTGTCGAGGAGCAACAGGGTATCCGCCTCTATCGGGTAGACCTCGCGGCAGCTGCCGCCTCGATCCTCACGGGTTCGCGGGTATGGCATTTGCAATCTCTGCGAAGTCCTGGAGCTGCAGCTCCTCGGGACGGCTGGAGAGGATATCTTCGGGGATGGCGAGGAGTCCCTCCTGCAGCCTCTCCCTCCCGATGATGCCCGAGAGCGACTTCAAACCATTCCGCACGGTCTTCCGGCGATGGGAGAAGAGCGCCTTCACCACCTCTCCGTACCATCTCCTGTCATTGATCAGGAACCTGGGCGCATGTGGAGTAATGCGGAGCACCACGGATCTCACCTGGGGTTTGGGTGAAAACGCGTTTGGCGACAGCTCGAAGCAGGGCTGGATGTCTGCATAGGTCTGCGCCATGATTGAGAGTCTCCCCACTTCTGGCGTACCCGGATGTGCGCACATGCGCATGGCAAATTCCTTCTGGTACATCAGAATCGCCTCGCGGAAATCCATACCCAATAGGCGGAAGGTGATCCGGGACGAAACGGAGTACGGGAGGTTCGCCATAGCGAACTCGAAGTCGGGCAGGTCGCACGTCGTGGCATCGCCGTTGATCAGGCGAAGTCTACCCTCGCGGATCTCGCTCCCAAAGCGCGCGGAGATCTCCTCGCAGAGCATAGGGTCAAGTTCGATCGCGACCACGCAGGCACCGGCATCGAGCAGCGCCTCGGTGAGCGCGCCTCTTCCCGGGCCTATCTCGAGGACCCTCCGATCCCTCACGTCCACGAGGGAGACGATACGCTCGATTGCACGCCTGTCGATGAGGAAGTGCTGATCCCATCTGGGGGAGCTCACCGTGCACCACCCTCACTTCGTGGTAAAGAGACGGTACTTGGTCTCCGGGTTCTGCAGTTCCTCGAGGATCCGTTCGACGATCATCTTCTCCGGGTGGGTGATCGCCTTGATCCTCAGGGAGATATCCTCGAAGGAAGAGAAGGGCCTCCTGTTTCGCTCCTCCAGTATCTCCCACATCAGCTTCTTCCCTATGCCCGGAAGAAGGTGCAGCATGTGCATGCGCGGGGTGATAGAAATCGCCTTGTTGAAGAACTGAACGAAGCGATCGCTGTGCTCCCTTACAATCCGCTCGATCGCAAAGGGAAGCTCCAGTTTCGCTGCAGGAGGGAGCTCATCATATCCGATCCGTCTTTTCACGCGCTCGATCTTCTCCCTCTCCTCATCGCCGATATAGACGAGTTCGTGGAGGTGAATGTCCTGCGACTTCGGAACCAGCTCCAGCAGTTTGAACTGCTCCACCCCAAGACCGATGATCAGCGGCTCCCTCCGGTAGATGGGCCTTGGATCGTCACTCCTCCCTTTCGGCAGGATGTCTATCACTACCGCATAGGTCTCCTTCTTCTCTTCTTTCATCCGCAGCTCCGCCTAGAGATACGCCGCTACGATCCCGAGTATCTCGTCCAGCTCCTCGCCTGTGAGCGTGAACCGCTCCTTTGCATATATCGCGCGGAGTTCGTCCCTCGTCTTCGGCATGATGTTTGCGATGCGATAGGCGATATCGGGTTTCATCTTTTCGAGTTTCAGAAGCTCATCCACCAGCTTCCTCGAGCTCTCCGCCGATGTCCTGGAGAGTCTTGTCGCATGCTCGATGCTTCTGCGCAGCTCGTAAGAGAGTTCGCGCCTCTCATCACGCCTCTTCGCCTCCAGCGAGAGGAGCTCCTCTTTCAGCTCCGGGAGCGTGATCCGCTTCTCCTCGAGTACTCCCTTCACCTTCATCGCATCTCACGATCCTGTTACAGGCTCACTGCGCTTTCAGGTGCTGTGGCCTGGCAATCACGATCTTCTTCGAATCTCCATCGGGGACCTCAAGCACCCACGCCCTTCCCCGCTGACCCACGATGGTGCCGGTCCTGCCATGGAAGCGGCGGTGGGGCATCCCCTTATGGACACTGGGGTCGATGATCACATGAACCTTCTGCCCTACCTCGAAGCGCTGGATCAGCCTCGTGACGGGGAAGAGCCCCCTCTGCCTCAGCGGCTTCTGCAGGAGGTACCGTGTCTTCTTCCTGGGTCCGTTGTGATGTGCCATCTCTACTCCTGTCCTAAATAATATGCACTACACCTTTTTATTGTTGGCTATCACCGATCCTTCCAGGGACCTCAGGACCTCCACCACATCCAGCTCGATCACGTTGCACTGTCTGCCCAGAAGCTCGGAGAGGCTGGGCCGGGTTCTCCCTGTATCCCCCGTTATCAGCTCCTTGATGTAGAGGCCGGCCTCCCCCAGGATCTCCAGGATACATCTGTTTTGTCCACCCTCGACAAGCACGATCCCGAGCACCCTCCGCTCCCTTATCAGGTCCGCCCTCCTATGGGATACGCGCATTGGTGTCCGCTGCCGGATCGTGGCCCCCCGGAGGGAGGAGATCGCCCTCTTGATCTCTCCGGGAGAGATCGGACCCTCGATCTCGACCGTGACACGGTACCTCTTCATCATTCTCTCTGCCTTCACCTCCCTCACATCTGCCCTTTCGGCGTATCCCGTCAGGACGACGGAGATCCGGCCCGCCTCCGCGCGATTGATCTCTTCCTGAAGGGTGGAGAGATCGCGGATCCGGATGCGCGGCTTCACTACTTCCATCACGAAGGGCCTTCCCTCACCCAGCATCAGGGCATCGATATCCTCTCGGCCCCCTCCATGCAGGATCGCGTCCTCTGCAGAGAAGCAAGCCTTCACATGCCGCCCGATCAGCTCCTCCACGGAGTCGGGATACATCTTCCCTGTCTGGTGGCATCGGGGGCATCCACTGCCTCCGCACTCACGGCATGGCCACCTTGTTTGTGGGATCCCACGTTCGAGTTTCACATATCTCCCCCTGATAAAGACCGGATTCACCTGCACCTCGACGCAGCCACGCGGGATATCCAGGATCGCAACCACGTCAGGACGATCCATCTTTGCCTTCTTCCCTGTCCTGCGCTCCAACCGTTTACCCACCTCCCGGTTCACCTCTGCGTTCAGTGGTTCCGCATCGCTCAGGTGCAGGTCGCTCCAGATCATCTCCTCGTTCTCGGCGAGCATGGGGGGCACCCTGGTGCCAATAATGAAGGTGCGGTACTCGAACCCTTCCAGCGCCTGAATCGTCCGCTCCACCCATTCATCCAGGGTGGAGAAGAGACCACGGCAGATGCAACACCCATCACCGGCAGGGCTGTATGGGATATTCCTCTCCATCGTATGTGCGATCCTCAGTGCCCTCCCCCGCTCATCGTTCGTCAGTCCATGGCCGCGCTTTCCGAAGAGTCTGCCCAGACAGTGGTCGCAGATCTCTCCATAGTCCATTATCTTCCCCACAAGCTCCATCATGGCCATCCGGCACCCCTTCTGTCAAGTTCATTGTGGATCAGTGTTATCGCATGATCCGCATGGAGAGGGAGCGGGCCGACCGAGTATCTGGGGAGGGGATCGAGGATCGCGCCCTCTTCAGGTGTGAAATCGAGGTGATCAGAGAGGAGATATGCCAAAGGCAGAGGATCCGCGCATCTGATATCCTCCCCATGCTCATCTGCGATGGCGAATGCATGCTCGTGGAGGAGCAGATCCAGTCCCGCGGATCTGATGTATACACCTGGCGTGCTCTCGATGAAATATGGCGACGGAGGAAGGGAGAGTGCCCTTCTGATAAGAGAGCCGGCGCTCCGTTCGTCAGGACTGAGATAGCGTATCTTTTCACCGGAGAAAAGGATCGTTCTCGGTGGAGAGGGAGGGCCCAGCAGGATCAGGTATACCTCTGTATCCCTCCGTATCGTATGTGAAAGGAAAAGGACGCTCTGAACGCACCTGCAAAGGATGTCCATCCTCCCGGCACCGCCGGGCATATCCTCCAGTGTGAAGCCGCTGTCGGTCCTGGCGAGGTGCCCGATGACCGCGAACCTCCTCATCTTACTTCGTCCTTCCGAAGCGCTTCATCATCCGCTGCAGGTTGAATTTGTTCCCTCTCACCCCTTTGAGCGCCTGCTGCATCACCCGGTGGTACTTCAGGAGCTCCTTCACGTCCTCCGGCGAGGTGCCTGAACCCCTCGCAATTCTCTGTATCCTGGAGCCGCTGATGACCGAGGGATCTTCCAGTTCCATCTGTGTCATCGAGTCCATCATCACGCGATAACGCTGCATTTTGGTGCTCGTCGCGTCGTAGGCATCGGACGGTATCTCCATGCCGCCGAGTGGAAGCATACTCATGACCTGCCTGAGCGGACCCATTTTGTTCAGGGCTTCGAGCTGTTTATACATGTCCTTCAGAGTGAATTTGCCTCTGAGCAAGGCGTTCACATCCACCTCTTCGGGGGAGATCACCTCCTCCGCCTTCTCCGCGAGGAGCTTCAGATCCCCCATTCCAAGAAGGCGGGAAATGAAGGAGTCAGGGTCGAACCGTTCGAGATCCTCGATCGTCTCGCCTGTACCGATAAAGACAATACCACTCTTTGTTTCAGCCACTGCCGAGAGCGCACCCCCTCCCTTCGCGGTGCCATCCATCTTGGTGACAATCACGCCATCGATGGAGATCGCCTCATGGAAGCGTCGGGCCTGCTCCCTCGCCTGCTGCCCGAGAGCAGCGTCTATGACGAGCCACCGGTGATCGGGTTTCGAGATCTTCGAGATCTCCACAATCTCCCTGATCAGCTCCGCCTCCAGCGCATGCCGCCCCTGTGTATCGACGATGATTACCTCGTGTTGCCCTCTTGCTCCAGGAAGGTATTTCGCCACGATCCTGACCGCATCGGTCTCCTTCGCGTCGCCGTAACAATGGACGTTGAACCGGTTGCAGAGGGTGGAGAGCTGCTCGTACGCGCCGGGTCTGAAGGTGTCGGCGCAGATCATTCCCACCTTCAGCCCTTTCCGCTGGAACCAGCGCGCCAGTTTCGCAGCCGTCGTCGTCTTTCCGCTCCCCTGCAGACCGGCAAGGAGGATCAGCTGGGGCTGGAGCTCCACCGAACCAGCAGAACCGACCAGCAATACCAATTCCTGGTAGACGATCCGAAGGACATGTTCCCTCACCGTCATACCCTTCGGGGGCTCCTCATTCAGGGAGCGCTCCTTTATTCTCTGCGAGAGCTGGGCGACGAGTTTCACGTTTACGTCAGATTGTAAGAGCGCCCGCTGAAGATCTCTCACCAGCTCCTCGACCGCTGCCCTGTCCACGACCGTCTTTCCGGCAAGCTTCTTCAGTGCATTCTTCAATGACGAGCCGAGGGTGTCCATCATGCCTTCGCCCCCTCCCCGATGATCTCCTTCACCAGCAATCCAGGCGAGAAGGGCAGCAGATCCTGATACCCCTGACCGGTGCCAAGGAAGAGGATCGGTTTGCCGATCGTATGCGCAATGGAGATCGCTGCACCTCCCTTCATATCCATATCCGCCTTCGTCAGGATCACGGCGTCCGTGCCGACGAGGCGGTTGAATTCATCCGCCCTCACCACGGCGTCGTTGCCTGCCACCGCCTCGTCCACATAGACGATGAGATCCGGCCTCATCACCCGTTTCACCTTTTCGAGCTGGTTCATCAGGTTCGCCTTGTTGTGGAACCTCCCGGCGGTGTCGCCCAGCACCACATCGATGCCGTTCGCGATCGCGTGCTGGACAGCATCGAAAAGGACGGCGGAGGGATCGGCACCCTGCTGGTGCTGGATCACCCGTATTCCCACTCTGGAGGCATGCGTCGCCATCTGCTCGAGGGCGCCCGCGCGAAAGGTATCCCCGGAGCCGATCACGACGGAGAACCCGTGATTCTTCAGATAGGCACCGACCTTTGCAATCGTCGTCGTCTTGCCGGTGCCGTTCACACCCGTGAAGAGGATCTTCACAGGGCGCTCATGCCCCCTGATGAACCCGATGAGATCGAATCCCTCGCCCAGCACGCCAACGAGCGCCTCAGCGAGTGCAGAAGCGACGATCTCGTCCACATCAGAACCAATCCTCCGCCGTTTGCCTGTCAGATCCCTCCTCAATCCGGCGACGATGTGATCCACCACAGGCAGCGCCACATCGCTCTCGAGCAGGAGCAGCTCCAGCTCCTCGAGTGCACCGGATATCTCCTTTTCGGAGATGAAGAGCTCCTGATCCAGCACGAAGGTCTTCACCTTCTTCACCAGACCGGGCTTAACCTCTTTCTGCCTCTGTTCGGGCCCCTCCTCCGCTTGAGGCTCCTGTGTACCCTCCACGGCACTCACCGATATGCTCGCGCTCAGTCTTCCCCTGATTGCGCGCAGCCCGTTCCTGAGGGAATCGAACATGGGCTGAAACCTGCCTACCCGCCCCGCGCCTTCTCGTAACCTGTCTCGATCCGGCGGGCGATTTCGTTCACCTGTGCCCTTATATTCTGGAGAGATTCGCCCACCTTCTTCTCCAGTGCCTCCAGCTCGCGGATCCTGTCCTCCAGGTATTCTGTCGCCTGCCCATTCGTCCTCTGTACGATCACATCCGCGCCGATATTCACCAATACCCGCTCGGGATCGAGTATATGCGCGCGCACGGTCGTACCCCCGCCGAGGGGAAAGAGAACGATCGGCTCCTCCACCGATTTCAGCTCCTTCAGCGCCTCGATCGCGGCCGAGGCCTCCATCCTCTGTCTCATCAGGAGTTCCAGCTGGCGCGCGAGTACCTCCCCTTGCTGGGTGTACTCGTTCAGATACATCTGGAGCGCCTGAAGCTCCCGGACGTCCGATTCCTCCACACTCTTCACCATGGCCTATTCGATCTTCCGGATGCCGTCGATCCGGATGGAATTCCGGTCCAGACGGTGTTTGCTGCCTACGAGCGTATAGAAGCGCTCCTTTGCGAGCGCCTCGCTCGGGGCGGACACGACCTTCGAATGGGGCTGCCAGATCCTGTCGATCTTTACTGCCCCTTTCACCTCATAATTATAATCAGACATGAAATCACTCCACAAAACCGAATATCTCCTCTATCCTCCCCAGCTCGAAACCGCTGCTCTCGAAACCGGCGAGGTAGCCCCTTTCATTCACCAGGAGGCCGGAACCAACGATGCCACTGCCCATATTCACCGAACCTCTGCCCACAGGCAGCTGGCTCACCTCCTCGAGGAGCGCAATCTCCTCTATGCTCGCCCTCGGATTCACCATGATGCCACGGTTGGTCGCAACCGCCGCCATCCCCACCGCCTTCATGCCGCCGAGGGAGAGGCGTATTTTCCTCGTCCCGAGGAAATCTGCCACCTCTTCCGCCACTTCCTCCTCCAGTTCCGGGTGGAGTGCGAGAAAGGAGTCGTTTGCAAGGATGATGTTGCCGCATGCGTTCATCCGGCTCTTCAGTGGGAGGACTTCCGCATGCTCCTCCAGTGCAGAGATCTCCTCCTTCGTGGCATGGCCGCTCACCACGAGCCCCCTGCTGTTGCCTGCGACGAGCGATCCGATGATCCTCATCCCCTGCACGGTGGTGCGCACGGTCTCCACCTTCAGATCCTCTTCGAGCCGGCCGAGGAACCTATCAGATGCATCGGGGGGCACCACAGCCAGATCTCCGACGACGCGTGCGAAGATACCGATGTGCGGTTCACCGGCAAAGTCGATGGTTCCGCTCATCCTATTCCTCGGCGAGCTCAGCCTGTACCTCGCCGTCCTCGAACTTCATCGCCCTGATACGTATCCTGCTCGGCGGCTTCTCTATCCCTCTGGACCAGACCCTCTCGTTGATGCTGCTATCAAGCTTTATTGCCTCGCTACCCATATGGCGCGAGAGGAAATCCCTGATCTCCCTGATGGCGCGGTTACCCCTTTTCCAGCGCGGTACCCGTTTCGTCATTTTGAGAGGAACTATGTAGATCTGCTCTTTCAGCTTCTCGACCATCTCTCACACCTTCAATGTGCTCCTTCTCCAGCTCCGCCGCTTCGGATGGGAAACGACCCTGCGCTTCGTCCTGAGCATCACCCACGTAGGCACTCTTCTATTCTGTTCGCACGCCTTCGAAAGGCGGATTTTGAGACCCTTGGTCACTTTACTCATCGAATCATCCTCGTCAAATCCTTTCTAACCCAGGGAGCGGGCGTCGGGGATATAGCCGTGCTTTTTGGACTCCCATCATCAGAAAAAACATTTTACACCCGTTTTATCCTGAAATCTCGCTTTTTAGGCTGTATTTGCTTGAGCAGGTTCACCAGCTGTGCGTCGTTGATGCGCTGTTTGATGCGTCCGCTCTGGGCGAGGATCACCAGCTGTTCCTCGATCGCTCGGGCAAAGTCCGGCCTGGTCAGCCTTATGGTATTCAATCTCTCCCTTGCCTCGGGCTCCAAAATCTGCATCATGATCATATGAATCTGGGAATCCAGACGACGCTTACGCTCTATCTCTTCCTCCATCGCCTGCTGATCGATTGCCTGCCGCTGGAGCTGCTCCAGCCTTCTCCTTCTGATCTCGGCGAGCTCGTCCTCCCCCATATTCACCCCGTCTTCACTGGTCCGATTGTGCAGCGGACGCCACTCCGCCCTTCATCGCATGCGCAATATTATCCAGGAACTCCCTTCCGGCCGGCGTGACATTCCGCCCCCTTCTGCTCCGGTCCTTCTCTGCAAGACCTGCGGTCTCCAGCTGCTGGAGAATCTTTCTCAGAATGGCACCGCTGCCCTTCCTGAATCGATTTGGCCTCGAGCCCCGGTCCCTCTTTCCTCCGTACACGGAGCGTAGCCGCTGTACACCGACAGGTCCATCCACATAGAGCCTGCGCAGGACCGAGGCGGCCCTGATGTACCACCAGTCAGGCTGTTCCGGCTCCATCTCCCTGTGCACTCCGGTCTTGACGAAGCCCGCCCAGGGCGGCGGGGTAATCTCGTGCCTCTTCTTCAGCTCCTCCCCCACCTGCCTGATCAGCAGCGCCGGGGGGATATCATATGCCGTGGTCATATCTCTTCCTCGCTTATCTTTAAATCGCAGTCTTATCATATTGGTAGAGAGGCCTATTATATATTTCGAGGTCAGTAAGACTGATTTTTATCCGACTCCGAGACAAGAACTACATTGCGCCCCCTCACCTCAAGGATATGGCCACCAGTGGCATCCTCGAGAAGGTCCGCCTCCATCGTGGATTTCCTGAGAAATCTTATCTTCACCATTCTCCTCGCCTTCAGCTGGCTGACGATCTCCCTGATCACCTCTTCGGTCAGCCCCTGCTTTCCAACCCACACGGTCGGCCTCAGCTCATGTATCTCCCGTTCGGACATCTGCACCCAGCATGAATCTTCTTACATTCCCGCAACGGAAACAGGTGACAATCACCCGCCCCCGATGTATCCTCACCCTCGAATTGACCCCAGGAACCAGGAACGCCCCGCATCGACGGCAGAATCGGCGCCTGAGCAGCCTCGGGATTCTGGCACGGTGTTTTTCTGCAATCCGGCGCGCGAGCGCCACGCATCTGTCGGAGAGCGAAGGATCGATCCCGAAGAGCTCCTCTGCCTCCCGAAAGAGGATCTCGATCCTCTCTCTCGCCAGGCGCTGGCCAGCCTCCCCTCTGTATGCCATTTATTCACCCTTTCACGGATCTCTGTCCTCGCACGCGTCTTCAACCCTCTCGTTCGAGCCTCATCACCCGCCTGCCATCGATACGAAGGCGATCCTCGCAGAACAGACGGACTGCCTCTGGCAGAATCCTGTGTTCCTGCTCGAGTATCCGTGCTGCCAGTGTCTCCTCATCATCTCCCTCGAGGACCGGGACACATGCCTGTAGGACAATTGGTCCGGAGTCCATATCCTCGTCCACAAAATGGACAGTGCAGCCGCTCACCTTCACGCCATACTCGAGCGCCTGCCGCTGCGCATGGAGCCCTCTGAAGCTGGGGAGAAGGGCAGGGTGTATATTCATGATGCGGCCATTGAACTCCCTCACCGTCCTGCTGTCGAGGAGCCGCATATAGCCGCAGAGGAGATACAGGTCAGCGTGGCATTCTTTCATCGCCCTGAATATTGCCTCTTCGAAGTCCTTTCGATCTGGAAAGGCCGAAAAATCCACCACCCTGAAGGGTATGCCCGCGCGCACCGCCCGCTCGATCGCATATGCGCGCGGGTTGTCTGTAATGAGGCAGATGCATACCGCCGGCACATCGCCCCTCGCGATCGTATCCAGCAGCGCCTGAAAGTTCGAACCCCTCCCTGAGGCGAGCACCGCGATCCTCTTCATGATCCTTCACCTGCCATCTGGTCGCGTGTCTCCCCAGTCAAGAGCTGCATCCTGAGCCGGAAGATCCGGTTCCCCCTTGTCTGGATCACAATGAAACGAATGCCGCTCTCCGGTATCACGACCTGCTCTCCTTTCTTCGGTATATGGCCCAGCCGCTCGGTGACGAGCCCGGCCACTGTGTCGTAGGAGTCGCTCAATGGCAGATTCAGGCCAAGCCGCTCATTCACGGTCTCCACCCAGATGAGCGCATCGAGGATATAATCACCCTCCCCGACCCTCTGCACATCGGGCTCCTCCCTGTCGAATTCATCCTCGATCTCTCCGACCAGCTCCTCCAATATGTCCTCCACCGTGACTACGCCGGCGAAACTCCCGTACTCGTCCATCACGACACCGAGGTGAACACGCCGATCGCGCATCTCACGCAGGAGATCGGAGATCTTCTTGTTCTCCGGCACGAAGAATGGCTCCTTCATCACGTCCTTCGTGAGCACTTCTCCCCTGCCCTCCAGGATATGGAAGACCACGTCCTTGAAGTAGAGCACTCCGACGATGTTGTCCAGCTGGTCGTGGTAGACAGGCAGTCTGCTCAGCCCCGTCTCCCTAAAAATCCGCATCACCTCTTCTGCCTTCGTCGTATCCTCCACTGCGATCACATCCGGGCGGGGGGTCATCACCTCCCTCGCGATCGTATCCGTGAACTCCAGGACGCTGTAGAGCATCCTCTGCTCCTCGTGCTCGATCGCCCCCTCCTCCCTGCCCAGGTCGATCCAGCTCTTGATCTCATCCTCTGATATCGATGGTTTTGTGAAGGCGATCGTCAGCGGCGAGGAGAGGTTCAGACGGTCGTACAGCCAGAAGAGAGGCAGGAAGAGTCGGGAGAGCAGATAGATCACCGGGGCGATACTCAACGCAAGCCTCTCCTGGAGTCTAACGGCCATGATCTTCGGCCCTATCTCACCGAAGACAAGGAAGAGGAGTACGACCACACCTGTGGCGATTCCCACACCAGGTTCGCCGAATCGATCGATCGCAATCGACGTGGCAAGCGCTGCCGCAAGGACATTCACCAGGTTGTTGAATGTCAGGATGGTAATCAGGGTGTGATCCATCTGCTTCTTCAGGATCGCGAGGGTCGTGGCACGCCTGTCCCCCTCCTTCAGATACGTCTTTATCTTTGCCCTCGTGACGGAAGTGAGCACCACTTCAGAACCGGAAAAGAATCCCGAGAGGATGAGGCAAATGACGAACAGAAAGATCTTCAGTGTGGTATCCATCGGCTACACGCAGGTCAGCGAGGCCTGCCCGGTATTTCTCCTGATTAAAGCAATTTATCTATCGTTCCTGCCCGTATTAAAACCAGCGATTCACTGCAGCAGATCCCTTGCAAATGCTAGCTCCTGCATGAGCAACACCACCCTCTCCTCTCCTGATAGTTCGTGGATGAAGGCCTGATCTTCGATCTCGAGCGTGATGCTGCCATTATACCCCCTCTCACGGAGCATGGTGAGGATCCCCCATGTCCTTGGGTCCAGGCTCGGGGGTACATGCGGCACACCGTGAACCCTCCCCGATAAATGGACATTTTCGAGCCTGTGCGCGCAGAGATCGATGAATGCGGCAGGATCACCCTCTTTCCGGTGGAGCGCATGCGCCACATCCAGTGTGAAGTGGAGCCAGGGCTCTCTCTCGAGCAGTTCGGCTACCTCCACAGGCGTGGAGAAGAATGCATTCAACTCCGCCTCCATGTTCTCCATCGAGACCTTCACATCGAACTCCTCCGATGCCTGCTCCAGTACTCCGATGTATCGCCTGAACCTGCCGATGTCATGTGCATTGGGCCTTCTCTTTACGGTCCTTCTGCCTGGATGGAATGTCACCAGTTCGATCCCTGCATGGGCGGCAATCTCCATTGCCTCCAATGCATAGGCGAGCGATGCTTCCGCTACCCTTGGATTTATGGAGCAGGGGTTCAGGTCGAGGATAGGTGCATGCAACAGGATTCGCCTCAGATTCCCATGATCCTCAAATGCAGTGACGAGCTCCTCCACCGGGCACCCCCTCAGCCAGAAGAAAGGCGTCTCCACCCAGAACTCTATAGCATCGGCTCCCACCTGGGATACGAGGTCGAGGATCTCCTGGATAGGGTACTCGTGGAAGAACATGCTGGAGACAGCGATAGGGATCATCTGCTTAATTCATATTGAGCGCGTCATATATGGAGATCGATGGATGAGACCCATCGAGGCAGCAGCTGCAATCTCGTGAACAGGGATATCCTCGGGGTGATGGAGCTCTCCTGCATCATCCGCGAAGTCCTCGGTGACAGGCGGCTTCAGGATGTATGGGTGAAGGGTGAGGTGACGAACCATCACAACCACCGCTCGGGCCATCGGTACTTCACCCTCACCGAACAGAGAACCGGAAAGACCTATGCAGTGGATTGTGTTCTCTGGAGGAGCGATGCCGAGCACCTCGATTTTCCCCTGGATAATGGCATGGGTGTGATCGCCTTCGGGAGTGTCGACCACTTTCCGCCCCAGGGGCGGACACAATTTTATGTGAGGGAGCTGAGAAAGGCAGGCGAGGGGGAGAAGCACCTGATCGTGGAACGCTGGAGGCGTGAACTCGCTGAAGAAGGGCTCTTCTCGCATGAGCGTAAGAGGCCACTGCCTGAGTACCCGTGTATCGTTGGCGTCGTCACCTCGCCCACCGGTGCCGTCGTGCAGGACATAAGGAACGTCATTGGCCGCCGTTTTCCCGTTGAACTTCTCATCTCACCCACGAGGGTGCAGGGAGAGGGAGCGCATCTGGAGATCGCGAGGGCGATCGCCAGGATCGACGGGAAGGTGGATGTGTTGATCGTGGCGAGGGGAGGGGGGTCCTTTGAGGATCTATTCCCGTTCAACCATCCTGAGGTGGTGAGGGCGATCGCGGGCTGCGGTGTGCCCGTGGTGAGCGCTATCGGCCATGAGGTGGATGTGACGCTCTCTGATCTCGCAGCAGATGTCAGGGCACCGACGCCGAGCGCCGCCGCCGAGCTTGTGGTGAAGGACCGACGGGTGCTGAAATCAGGGCTGCTGGAACTGCGACGGCAGATGGCCACCTCTCTTGATCACCGACTTTATCGGGGTAGAGAGGAGCTCGAGGGTCTGAAGGTGCATCTCCATCCAAACCGGGGCAGGAGAAGGATCGGAGAGAAGAGGCAGGAACTGGATCAGCTCTCGGAGAGACTAGAGAGAGCGATCCGCAACAGGGTGGAGCAGAGCCGTTCTCTGACCAGGGAGCTACATGCGAATCTCAGATCACTCGACCCGCATGCACCGCTCGCCAGGGGTTATGCCCTGATAAGAAAAGGGGGCAGGACCGTGCGCTCGATAAACGAGATCATGGAGTCCGATATCGTGGAGCTGAATCTGCATGATGGAGAAGCGAGGGCAATGATCGAGGAGGTGAAGTATGAAGAGAAGTTATGAGGACATGGTGAAGGAGCTGAGGGAGATCGTCAGGAAGATAGAGGACAATGGGACTACGCTGGACGAGAGCATCGATCTCTGCGAGAGGGGTTACAGGCTGATAAAGGAGTGCGAGGAGATACTGGATCGCGCGGAACTGAAGATCAACGAACTCGCCGTGGAATGAATGCATGGAGCTCGAGCGTGAGTACCTCCCCCTCCCTCAGGAGAGCGATCAGCTCCCTCGGGAGAGTGATCGCAGTCTGATCTGAGTGGATACCGATCGTCCTGCCGCAGATGTAACCACTCCTGCGCCACACCAGATCGGTCGGGTGATCGAGCTGGAGATCAGGGCTCCCGCATGAGTGCACCTCGAAGGTGAAGGGCCCTGCCTTCAGCACGGTGGTGAGCACTGAGCCCTCCTCTCTCAGCATCTGTTTGAATTCATCGTCGAGATCGACTGCTGCCCTGTCCGCCCCTACACCGATGATGCAGTCACCCCTCGGACCGAGATCCTCCTCCCTCGTCACCTCGAAGGTGGTGGGGTGCGTCGCCTTCACATGCCTGTGCCCCCGGCAGACGATGGTGTCGACCACCTCAAACATTTAATATCCGGTTTCTCCATTCCATATCGATGAACATAACCCTCGGGTGCCCGGTCTGCGGCGAGGAGACGGAGCACCTGATCCTGAAAGAGGAGAAGGGGCGCGTGGTGAGGTGCATGAGGTGCGGTCACGTGCACCGTTCGGCGGTTACGGAGGCAACCCAGCAAAAGGAATTGAGGATCAGGACGATCGTGAGCAAGGGCGGAGATTCCAGGGTCTGTACCACCGAGCTGCCATCAGACGAAGAGTGCCATGTGGGAGATCTGCTCGTCGCAGAGTGCGGAGACACCGCCGCAGGGGTGATTATCACCTCCATAGAGACCGCCTCCGGGCGGGTGGAGAAGGCGAGGATGAGGGATATTCTCACCCTCTGGTCCCGGGAGATCGAGCATGTGATCGTCAGGGTATCGGTGCACGAGGGGCGTCTCACCTTACCTCTCCTCATACAGACGGAAGGGGAGGAAGAGTTTCTAGTCGGCTCTGTACACGATGCAGGAAAGAGGCGTTTCCGGATCTCGCACATGAAGCTTCGCGACGGGAGAGTGCTTCGGGAAAGAGGTGATAGGGCAGCTGCGAGGGATATAAAGCGGATCTACGGTTACAGGACCTGATATCTTCCGCGAGGGCAACCGGCATAGTGGATGGTCGGAGCGAATCGGTGCCCCTGACTCTGAAGAACATTGTTGCAGAAATACCTCTGTTCGAGGATCTCTCCTGTGCCCATGAACGGATAATGAAAATCTCATGTGGATAGCGAATCGCACCATGTGCCCCAAGAGCGAGGCACCCTCTACGCATTGCCGCGGCCTCTTTCCGATATGTGGATCGATTGCGAATCGAACCGTGGGATCGCCATCCGGAATCCGGAACAGCGGCATATTTACCTTCAGAGCCACCCCCAATGGGCGGGGCGGATATTTATCACATAGACGGCCACATGATATGATCGCCTCATCAGGTGACCGAATTGGCCTCGGATCCTCTCGGGAAAATTCTGTGCAGAATAGGGATTCACAGGTGGGGAAAGAAGTTCGGGCATGACGAATTCGGATCCAGCGTGATCGAATGGAAGAAGAAGTGCCAGCGCTGCGGAAAGCTGCTGACCTGGATCGAGCCCAAAAAGAGAGATTACGGGAGGAAGAGGGGTTGATTATTCGGAAAAAGATCCGGTGGAAATAACGGAGGAGCAATTATCTCCAGAGCCAGCCAATTAGCCCCCTGTCCTGTATCTCTTTCTGTGCTGGGTGCTGGAGCCGGCTCTGCTCCTCCTGCAGCTTCTTCACGGGCACCTCCTTTTACCCGGGCATCGCAATCCGAGCATTGCGCGATCATCTGATGCATCTGCCGAATCAGTGCCTGTTTTCTGATGATCTATCGCTCCAGCAGACCGGCGGCCTCATCGTCCCCTTCCGAAAGGAATCGCAGGAATGCGTTTCGGCTCTCGATTCGCGCCTCTGAACGGATCTGGGCCTGCGGGGGTTTGTTGAACTCCCGTGCACAGGCAGCCACATGCGGGCCGAAGGCTCCCCCATCCTCTCCGAAGAGTGCCCGGTTCTGGCTGCCGTTCAGCTGGATGTGGAGAATGCGCTTAGGTTGCTGTATCTGACCACCACACACCGCTGGTGTGGCGAGGAGCTATTGATCAGCGATGCCCTTTGCCGTCTCTGATCTCTCCAGATTTGAAATACCTGTCGAAATGCAGGAAGAACCTCTAGAAAAGGATCAGGTGCAGCAGGAGGAAGACGATGAAGGCAAGACCCGCATAATTGTGAATCGCCATCCACTGATTTCGCGGTATGCCAAGGAAGAGGATCCAGCCGCTCCATCTCCCGCCCCCCGGGGGCAGGACGAAATACAATTCAAGCCCGGATATGGCGGATGGGATGAAAGCGATCAGACATCCCACATCAACGAGGGCGTTGAGGTGGCCCTTTCTCATTAAATATCTGAGTATCATGACTGATATCCATTTTCATGAGTAATCATCAATTCCACATGGGGCGAAGACATGGAACCATGGATCAATGAGGATTGGCCACATAATATCCGGCAGATCGGAATTTCTATGTTTTTTCCATTTTTTTATGTATATGTATGATGGATAGGTGGCTGAAGGAGAATGAAAAAATTGCATTTCGAGGTGGGGGAAAAACATGCTGTGTTGTACAATTCCATTATCGGGCTCCGATTCCAGTTATAGTCCAATATT